>JBGPYB010000237.1:0-5612 GCA_041493035.1 Vicinamibacteria bacterium
GCTTCGAGAAGCGGAGGTCGTTGAAGTCGCAATCGGAAGCCTGGAGGCCGTGCACCCAGGGTTGACCGGGGGCCTGGTCGCCGTGCCAGGTGTAGTTCGAGAAGTTCCGGCCCGCCTTGGCCTCTTCGGGGGAGACCCCGCGGACTTTCACGTCGAGGAGAGCCAGGGAGTTGTTGAGCCGGTACATGCCGTACTTGCCGAGCACACCCAGCAGGCCCATGCCCCCGCGCATCTTGATCGTGCGTGTGCCCGCCCCCCCCATCACCTTCACCATCTCGGGCTGGTAGCCCTGGGCGAGCAAAAGCTTCGCCCCGTCGGCGCCGCTGTAGCGACGGGCGATCGCGTCGAGGGCGCGGGCGATGTTCGTGAACGCGTCCTCCCAAGTGCACTGGATGAACTCGTCCTCGCCCCGGCGGTCGAACTTGAACTTCGCCTTGGTCTCTTTGGTCAGCTCGGGGAAGCCCGCCTCGGCCCAGGCCTGCCAGCCCTTGCGGACGATGGGATGGCGGAGCCGGTAGGGGCCGTAGAGCACACGGTGGAACGTGTAGCCCTTGGCGCACTGACGCGGGTTCCAGTTGTTCGTGGCCTTGTTGCCGTAGAGGTCGCCGTAGGTCTGGTAGTCGTAGGTGGCGCCCGCGCGCACGACGATGCCGTTGCGCACGTATGAGCGAATGCGGCAGGCGTGGGTGTCGTTGGGCGAGCACACCCACTCGAAGCTCGAGTCGTAGCGGTACTGGTCGTGGTAGATCTTCTCCCAGTCCCGCGCAACGTGGCGGGACAAGGGGTTGCCGTCGTCGGCCGGGCGCAGGAACGTGCAGCCGTGCTCCAGGGCGAGAACGGTGCCGGCGGCGCCGACACCGAGGAATTGCAGGAACTGCCGACGGGGGACGAGAGCCCCGTCGTTGTTCGTTCTGCTTGTCATTCGTCGACCCCCCACCCTATCCCTCCCCACGTCATCCGGAATGCGGCACCTGAGATTGCCCCGCTCATCGCTCGACCAGCAGCTCTTGCCAGATGGTCACGGACTTCTTGCCGTCGCGGTCGCCCGCGGCTCCGTTCCAGATGGCGAACGAAATGGGCGTTCGGGAGCCCGGAGCCAGCGACACCGCGTCCGCCTTCCCGCCCCGGAGGGCACGGCGGAGCTGCACGTGGTACGCACCGGTCTCGTAGATGCCGAGGGCGTCCACGGCCTGGTCGGCGCGCGGCCGGGCCCGGAGCGTGCCGAAGCCCTGGGCCGTGAGATCCTCGGTCGCGCTCTTGCGGGTGGGATCGGCCACGATGTTGCCGGCGCCCCAGGCCGTCACAAAAGTCGGATCGGACTGAAGAGTGAGTGCGTTACGGGTGGGCTGTTCGATGGGCGACCGCAGCAGGTTCGGGTAGGAGTCGATGCCGATGTTGGGATAGACCTTCTCGAGGTCCTGGAACGCGGGCTCGAGGTCGGCCTGGCGCTCGGCCTTCCACATCCAGATGTTCACAGGTCCCCCTGGCTGGCCCATGGCGAAGAACGGAGGCTCGGGGGTGAGGGAGAAGGCAACGGCCGCGGCATCACGAAAGTCCTGAGGCCTGATGGCCGTTGCGTCGTGACTCGTGTCGGCCCAGGAGAGCAGGATCGCCAGGTCCTTCCCGTCGTGAAGCGCGCGCACCGTTAGCGCCTCCGGCCGCTCGGCCCGCCACCAGAGGGGCATCAGGTGGAGGTCTACAGGAGGCGCCGACTGCCAGCGGCCCGAGTCGGGGTGGTCGGGCAGCTCTTTCACGCGGGCAGCCACGATCCGGAACTTCTTCATCTCGACCTTCGCCCGCTGCCCGTCGCTCGAAAGCGACCTCACGAAGTGGACGAGGTCCCAGGCCTCCTGTCCGTGCAGGTAGCCGCTTTGGGGCATCGGCGACCCGGGCATGCCGGCCACGATGCGGCAATACACGCTCGCGGGATCGGGGCTGCCCTTGTAAACCCCGAGCGTGAGGTCACGCGGGCGGGTGGCGAAGCCCTTGGAGTCCGTCTGCTTCTGCTGGCCATCCCCCTTGCCCGTGGGGCCGTGGCAAGGTGCGCAGCTCTTCACGAAGGTGTGGCGCGCCCGCGCCTCGGCTTCCTTCGTGTAGGGCGGTTCCTTGGGCACGGAAACGACGCCCGAGGCATCGTTCCCGTCGCCGTCGGGCTCTCGGCTCGGCGGGATCGTCAGCGGGCGCTGCGAAAACGACTTGACGTAGTGGACGAGCCCCCAGCGAGTGCGCTCGGGCAGATGGCTCCACGAGGGCATGGCGGAGCCGGGCATGCCGCGCGAGATCGTGCGGAACAGGTCCTCGTCGGTAGGCACGTTGTCCCAGGTGGAGACCAGGCGGAACTGACCCCTCGTGAAGTCTCGAGGCCGCGGATAGAGAAGATAGGCCGCCTCGCCTTCGCCGTTGCCGTCCTTGCCATGGCAGGCCCGGCATTCCTTCTCGTAGGTCTTCCGGCCGAGGCCGACGAGGTCGGGCGAGGAGGGGAGCGTTGTCGATGGGACGAGGGCGAACGGGATCAGGCCGGGCCGATCAGCCTGGGTGTCGCCCGCGCCGTGGCAGGAGCAAAGCAGCCCCACGGCGACTGCGGATGCGAAGAGCCTGTGCGCGGGTGCTCGCATGGCGCCTCCCCCTGGCTTTCCCCGCAGGCTGCCATTCCCCTCGCGAGAGCCGTATGACGACCGTCATACGGCGCTTCGAATTGCGGGCGATCCAGCCAGAGGTCCGATCAGCTGGAACGGGCCCGGGGGACTTGACAGAAGGCCCTGCGAGGCCGATCTTCTGGGTGAACAAAGGCACCGGGCAGGGCCGCACGCCAGGTCGTTGAGTAGCATAGGCGGTTCACCCCGTAGCAGGAGGGTCGATGGAAGTCGGCGGCACTCCACCCGGCGCTTTTGGGGCCCGCGTGGGCCCGAGCGTGAGCGGTTCGTAAACGAGTCACGCACCTCTTGGTGCGCGGGGCAACAGCCCGATTCATGGAAGGCCCGGGGCCGATTCCCGGGCCTTCTTTTTTTTCGGGCGAGCTACTCGAGGACCCGGCCCTCACCGCCGCCATGCCATCTCCGTGGAACTGGCCCGGGCCCTTCTCGCCTGGCGACAGGCGAGGCTCATCAGTCGCGTCACCGGCGACCTCGCATGCTTGGCCGGTCAGGGTTCGACGAAAATGCCTATCGTTTCGTTCGGGGAACGCTCAGGTTAGCATCCTGGCTCACGAGGTGAAGACCATGCGCACGACCCTGCTCGCGTTCCTTCTGGCGTGCTCCGCCACCGCTACCGGCGCCGAAACGCTGCTGCTCAAGGCAGGGCGCCTGATCGACGGGCGCGGGGGGCGACCCCTCGTCCCCGCCATGGTGCGCGTCGAAGGCGACCGCATCGTCGAGGTGGGAGAGCGGCTCGCCATCCCGCCGGGAGCCCGCGTCCTCGACCTCGGCGCGGCCACCCTGCTGCCCGGGTTCATCGACCTCCACACCCACCTGACCGACAAGGAGGACGTTCACTGGGAGGAGGTCCTCCTGAAGACGACGCCGTCGCAGGCCGCCCTCTGGGGCGCCCGCAACGCCCGCATCACGCTGGAGGCGGGCTTCACCACCTGCCGCGACATGGGACCGACGTGGCCCTACGTCGACGTGGACCTGCGCGACGCCATCGCCCAGGGGGCGATCCCCGGCCCACGCCTGCTAGTGGCGGGCAACTACGTCTCCCCGACGGGCGGAGCGGGCGACGCGCGGCAGTTTTCGCTGTTCGTGGAGGTGCCCACGGTCCAGAACCTCGCCGACGGGCCCGACGAGATCGTGAAGGCCGTACGCACGAACTTCAAGCACGGCGCCGACCACATCAAGATCCTGGTGACGGGGGCGATGCTGTCCAAGGGGATCCAGCCCGAGCAACAGTCGTACTCCGACGAAGAGATCCGGGCCGCGGTCACCGAGGCGAAGCGCTGGGGCCGCACGGTTGCCGCCCACGCCCACGGTACCGAGGGGATCAAGGCCGCGATTCGCGCGGGAGTCCGGACCGTCGACCACGGCTCGATGCTCGACGCCGAGGCCATCGCGATGCTCAAGAAAGCCCCGACCTACTACGTCCCCACCCTCTACATCAGTCAGGTCATGCCCAACGACCCGAAAGTGCCCGAGTCCGAGCGAGAGCGCGGGCGGAGGCTGCGGGAGCGGCAGCTCCAGTCCTTCAAGGATGCGCTCGCCGCCGGCCTCCCCATTGGCCTCGGCACCGACGCCTCAGTCATGCCCCACGGCCAGAACGCCAAGGAGCTCTCCTTCCGCGTCTCCCTCGGCGAGAGCCCGATGAGCGCCCTCGTGTCGGCCACCCGCATGAATGCCGAGATCCTGGGCTTGTCGGACCGGGTGGGAACGGTCGAGCCCGGCAAGTGGGCGGATCTCGTGGCGGTCCTCGGCGACCCCCTCCAGGACATCACAGTCACCGAGCGCGTGGGCTTCGTGATGAAGGCAGGGGTCGTGTTCAGGGACGGGTTGACCCGCCGTTAACCGCCGCCATCGATCTCTGCCCGCTGTTGCTTCAGACGCTCCTGGTACGCGGCGAAGTTCGCGTCCGGCCAGGACTCCCGAAGTGCGTTCATCGACTCGAGGGTTCGATGCTTGTGGACGCCGGCCGGGAAGCGCGACTGAATCGTTCGATATCCGAGCTCTCAGACGCGACGGATGGCCCGATAGAGAACCGGGTCGCCCGGCTCGTACCATCGATAGCCGTCCATTTCCTCGATGCTTCGAAACTTGTGAACGCCCATCTGTCGGGCTACGGCGGCGGCTGGGTCATGAACGCGGCGACGTCGCGAGTGGCCTTGGTTTCGACGCCAGGCTCTTTCAGAAAGCCGAGGTCGCTGAACCAGTCGATGAAGCGGTTGTGCCACGTGCCGAACGGAATCCCGTCGCGACCCTTGAGCCCGCCGGCGTGCACGCCGTTGCCGTAGACAGCATCTCGATGTTCGGCACGCCGAGCTTCAGCATGGCGGCAAAGTACTCATCGGCCCAGGTCGCGGATGTCCGGTCACCCGAACCGGCGGACGCGATGAACGACGGCGGAGCGTTGCGAGGAACCGGCGGGCTCGCGCCGCGCGCGAACGGCGTCGGACCGGGATACAGGAGCGCCACGAAGTTCGGCCGCGCGGACACTCCGCCGAGCGGATCGTCGGCGGCGTGGTGTTTCCCATCGAAATCGGCGAAGAAGACACCGGTCGCTGCGGCGAGCTCGGCGCCGGCGGAGAAACCCATGATGCCGATCTTCTGCGGGTCGATGCCCCACTCCGCGGCACGCGCCCGCGTGAGACGGATCGCCTGCATTGCGTCGCCGACGGCGTCGACTTCGGCGATGTAGCCGTCGTTGCGCAGCCGATTGCGCAGGATGATGGCGTTGACGCCGTAGTTGTAGAGATACGGGACGAGGTCCCCACACTCCGTGCCGACGTTGAGCGTGCGGTGTCCGCCGCCGGCGACGACGATGATCGCGGCCCGGTGTTGGTGCCGGGGTCGACGGTGTGCACCTCGATCGACGGGTTATGGATGTTGACGATGCTCTGGATACGACCCGGCACGCCGTTCGTCATGTTGTACTGCTCCGCCTCGCGGACACACGACGCGTTGAGGGAC
>JBGPYB010000174.1:0-9338 GCA_041493035.1 Vicinamibacteria bacterium
CTCAACACCATCCGCCTCGAAGGCCGGATGGAGCGCGACGAGTTCTTCGACCAGGCCGACGAGTTGGGAATCCTGATCATGCCCGGCTGGACCTGCTGCGACATGTGGGAGAAGTGGGACGACTGGAAGCCGGAGCATCACCGGATCGCGGGCGCCTCCATGGCCGACCAGGCGCGCCGCCTTCGGAATCACCCGAGCGTCTTCGTCTGGCTCTACGGCAGCGACGGACCTCCACCGGAGGCCGTCGAAAAGATGTACCTTCAGGTGCTCAAGGAACACCGGTGGCCGAACCCGACCCTCTCTTCGGCGTCCGAAAATCCGACGACCGTCACCGGAGCCTCGGGCGTGAAGATGCCCGGTCCCTACGAGTACGTCCCGCCCAACTACTGGCTGACCGACAAGGAGGCGGGCGGCGCCCACGGCTACAACACCGAGACGAGCCCGGGGCCGGCGATCCCGCCCCTCGAAAGCCTGAAGCGCTTCATCCCGGCCGATCACCTCTGGCCGATCGACGACGTCTGGAACTACCACGCCGGCGGCGAGCGCTTCACGACGATCAACGTCTTCGCGAACGGCGTCGACCGCCGGTACGGAAAGGCCGAGAACCTCGAGGACTTCCTGCGCAAGGCGCAGGCCATGACCTACGAGGGGGAGCGGGCCATGTTCGAGGCGTACGGCCGCAACAAGTACGTCTCCACCGGCGTCATCCAGTGGATGCTCAACAACGCGTGGCCCTCGATCATCTGGCACCTCTACGACTACTACCTGGTTCCCGCCGGCGGCTACTTCGGCACCAAGAAGGCCTGCGAGCCCGTCCACGTGCAGTACTCGTATGACGACCATTCCGTGGCCGTGATCAACGGTCAGGACCGGCCTCTATCGGGGATGAAGGTCGCCGCCAAGCTCTACTCGATCGACGCGAAAGAGATCGCGTCGCGAGAGGCGACACTGGATCTTCCGGCGGACAGCAGCACGAAAGCCTTCCCCCTCCCAACCGTCGCCCCCGAGACGAAGGCCTATTTTCTCCGGCTCCAGCTCCGGGACGGCGGCGGAAAGCTCACGAGCGACAACTTCTATTGGCTTTCGACGAAGCCCGACGTCCTCGATTGGGCTAAGAAGCAGGACACCGTCTACACACCGCAATCCGACTATGCGGATCTCTCGCCGCTCGGCGCTCTACCCAGGGTGGCGGTGACCGCCCATTCGCGAATGGAGGCCCAGGGCGCCGACGGTGTCGTCCGCGTCAGCCTCGAGAACCCGACCCCGAACATCGCCTTCATGGTGCGGGCCCGGCTCGCCAAAGGGAAGGGCGGCGAGGACGTCACCCCGATCTTCTGGGACGACAACTACGTTTCCCTTCTCCCGGGCGAGAAACGGGAGATCACGGGACACTACAGCACGTCCCTCTCCGGCAGCGAAGGAGTCGTGGAAGTGGACGGCTGGAACGTCGTCGCCGGGCCGGCCGCCGTCGGGGCACCCTGACGGCGGGCTGATCCGCATTCGAGCATACAATGCCCGCGAACCATGGCTTCGCGAGACTCGTGGGTGGTCGTCGGCCTCGACAACGGCGGCAACAAGAACAACGCTACGGTTCTCGACGCCGCGGGTCGTTTCCTCGTGGATCAGCTCGTCGAGACGACGAGCCGCGTCCAGGAGGGCCCCGAGGTGGCGGTGGAAGCCCTGGCGCAGGCCTTCGACGGTATTCTGCAACGGACGGGCATCGCCCGATCGAGAGTCCGCTCCGTTGGCCTCGACACGCCGGGTCCCGCGAGCCCCGACGGCGTCATCTCAATGCAAGGGTCGACGAACTTCGCCCACCCCGGCTGGGGAGGCTTCGACGTTCGTGGCGCTCTCGCGGCGCGGTTGAACCTGCCGGTGGTCTATAACAACGACGGGAACGCCGCCGCTCTCTACGCCCACCATTCCTACTTCAGGGACGACGGGCCGCGGCGATCCTCCATCTCGGCCATCGTGGGAACGGGACTCGGCGGCGGCGTCATCGAGGCGGGGCGCATCGTCAAGGGCGCAACGGGAATGGCCGCGGAGCTGGGCCACGTCCACATCCCCATGGCAGGGCTACTGGCCGAGGGGCAGCCCGTCCCCCACTGCAACTGCGGCTTCGACGGCGACGTGGAGAGCGTGGCTTCGCTCACGGCTATCGAGCACAACCTGTTGCCATACTGGCTGAAGCGCTTCGAGGGTCACGAGCTTGGCAAGGAAAAGTCCCTCGAGAGGGCCGCCAAGCTCGTGCGCGGGTACGGCGAGACAAAGGACCCGATGGCATTGAAGATCTTCGAGCAGCAGGCCATTGCGATCGGACGCTTGTTCACCATCGCGGCGAACTTCACCGACCCGAGCGCCTACTTCGTGGGCGGGGGCGTCGTCGAGGCGGCACCCGAGTTCCGGGACTGGTTCCTGGCGACCGTGCGCGAGAACGTGACGCTCCGCGACGAGCAGGCGCAGGCTGCTCGCTTTGCCCTCGTTCCCGATCGGGACATGGCGGGGGCGCGCGGAGCAGCGCTTGCCGCCATGGAGCCGCTCCAAGGGCGCTGAGCCCGGGGGGGCGCTCGTGGGCGGGGTTCGGGCGGCGGCGCTCGTCGCGTCGGCAACGGCGACTCTCGCAGTGGTGAGCGCCGCGGACCCCGATCGAATGCGCAAGGAGACCCCGCGGATCGTCGCCGAATTCGAGGTGGGAGCCGTGAGTGACACGGAGGCCGCCGCCTTCGCGGAGCTGGCGGATCGAGGCGTAACAGATATTGAAGCGCTCGTCGGATCGAGCCTGCCCTCGGGGGCCCAGCGCACCCAGCGCCTGCGATTCATCGTCCGCGACCGTGTAGGGATGTCGCGCACCTACGGTCACACCGTGCTTCTGCCCCTCGCAAGGGTGAAGACACGATCCGCTCCCTATCTCCACGAGACGGTTCATGCCCTCGTTCCGTCCCGTGGCGACACGGTCTGGCTGAGCGAAGGACTCGCCTGCTACCTGGAAAGCTGGGTGAGCGAGAACCGCGGGGGCTACGACGCCCGCGTCTTCACGCGCGCCGGCGACCATGGAATTCACGGGGCCGCGCGCCGCTATCTGTCGACCGATATGGGTCGAGCTGTACTGCCCTGGGTCGGAGGGCACGGGGAGCCGCCACGGCTCGAAGACGATCGCGACGGTGTGGCGCGACCCTTCTACGTCCTCTCCCAGTCGCTGACCAGGTTCCTGGTGGACGGCCTGAGCGTGGGCGCCGTTGTGCGTCTGCTGACCTCGGGTGACGACGACTTCGTCCGCGTCACCGGCCGCTCCGCCGGGGAGTGGAAGGCCGATTGGTTGCGGTCTCTCCTGACCCCTGTCCCGACGGAGCGGTAGCCTCGTCACGCGGCAGCCTAGCGACCCAGGATCTCCTGGAACAGGGCCAGGGCGCGGTTTCGGCATCGTGCTCGTTCCCCGTGAGGCGGTAGGCAACTCGGAAGACCAGACGGCTGTGGCGCTCGACGAGGACGCGGAAGGCTTCCGTGTCCCCGCCGCGGGCTCGGGCCGCCGCCTCCGCGTCGCTCGTCTCCATCCGCTCCATGAGACGCGAGGCTACGCCCTTTGGTTAGCCCATGGCCAACCCGCCAAGACACAAATCGGAGCCGCCTTGTAAGCGGTCCCTGGTCAACGAGTTGAAGCCCCTGGCCGTGATCCGCTTCGACTGGGAGGCGGAGTAGACCTCTACCGCGCCGCTTCGACGGCCACCGCGGTGCCGTAGGCAAGAACCTCGGTTATTCCGGGAGCCACTTCGTTGGCGTCGTAGCGCATCCCGATGACGGCGTTCGCTCCGTGCTCGGCGGCATGCCGGAGCATGATTTCGAAGGCCTCTTCCCGGGCGTGCTCACACAGCTCTGTGTAGAGTGAGATATTGCCCCCGAAGAGCGCCTGTATCCCAGCGCCGATGTTGCCGATCACGCTCCGGGAGCGGACCGTGATTCCTCGCACGACGCCGAGGCTCCGCGCAATACGGTACCCTTCGAACCCGAAGGTCGTCGTCACCCATTCCCGCTTCACGCTCATCTGCGCCTCCCTCTCAGCATCGGCGGCTTCGTCCCCGCCGCCTCACACTATTTCAGTTGCTTCGCCATCGAGCAGGCGTCTTGTTCGCCACCCTCGCAGGCGCGGGCGAAGAGAGCCTTGGCCCGGGCCCGCTCCGCGGCGCTCGGCTTGCCGGCGTGGAGATAGGCGAGCCGAGTGCATGCGGGAACGAAGCCGTCGTTGCAGAGCCCGTCGAGCGCGGCCGTAGCCTTCGGTTCGTCCTTCGTGAGGCCCTCACCGCGGGCCAGAGCCCAGGCATGCTGGACGCACGCCCGCTTGTCCCCCGCATCGCAGGCCCGCTCGACATAGCCGGCCGCCTTGGCCGCATCCTTGGCGACGCCACGACCGTCCGAGTAGAGCCAGCCGAGATAGGCGCACGCCCCGGCCTGCTTCTCGCCACAGGCGCGCTCCAGGTCGGGCAGCATCTGGGCGCAGGCCGCGCCGTCGCCGGCCTGGCAAGCGCTGGTCTGCTTCTGGGACGTCTCGCGCTGCGCGCGCTCTTGCGCATAGCGCGTGCTGTCGGCCAGGAACAAGAGGAACCGCTCGGCGTTCGAACGCTCGTTGTCGTTGTCGGCGAGCCGCAAGCCCAGCTCGGCCGACTTTCGGGCTTCGTCGCCTCGGCCTCCCTTGTTGAGAGCGCGGGCTAGAGCGACCCGGTGATAGGACTCGCCCGGTTCGAGCACGACGGCGCGCTGCGCCTGGGCGAGTGCCGCCGGCCCGTCGCCCTGCTCGACCATCACCTCGGCCAGGTACGAGAAGGCGTAGGCATACGATCCGTTCAGCTCGATAGCCCGTTCGAGGCGCTGCCGCCGTGCGGCAAGCGCGGGCGCGTCGGCGTCCTGTGTCCACTCGAGTTGCGCCGCGCGGTAGTGGCTGTAGGCGCTCGTCGAACCGAGCTCGGTGGCGCGGGCATAGGCCTGTGTCGGCCGCGGTTTGTCCTTGTCCCGGTCTGCCAGCAGGCCCTCGGCGTCGTAGCTCAGGGGCGAGCGTGGATCAACGGTGCGGGCTTGCTGGATGGCGGCCTGGGCTTCGACTGGACGGCCCATAGCCACGTGCACGGCGGCCTGCAGGCCCGCGATCTCGGCCGGGGGCACGATGCGCGCGGCCGACCGGCCGCTCTCGAGGTTCGACTCGGTCCGGAGACGCGCGTAGCTGAGGGTGGGTTTGGTCGCGTAGTCGGATAGCTGCCGCTGAAGGGCCGTCACGTCCCCGAAGGCCTCGGCCAGCGCCTGGTCCAGGGAGCGTCCCGCCAGCCAGAGTTGAATGAAGCGATCCAGTTGCGCGGCATGAACGCCGCGGTCGCCGAAGGAAAGGAAGTGCACAAGGACGTAGGACTGAGCGTCGAACACCTCGCGCTGGCTTTCCTTGAGGATCAGCGGGGAGTCGTCTCGCGCGCTCAGAATCTCCGGCAGCGACACCCGAGCGTTCTGGTTGAAATTCCGCAGCTCCCATGGCACGGGCTGCCCGATGAGGATCTCCTTGTCACGCACCGTAGTGTTGCCGAACACCTCGGCGAGCCCGTTCGACAGCCATGGCGGGAGCCGACGCTCGAGACTGGTCGAGAGAAGGAGCGTCAAGTAGCCCCGATAGAGGTTGAAGTTCGGGGTGACACTCGGGTCGTCTGGCCGGGAGTCCGTGCGAAGAAGCAGATACTCCCGGTCACCCACCCAAGCCGTTCCGGAGACGACGTGAATGCCGCCCTTGACCTCGTAGTAGCCGGGCGCCCACCGCTTCAGGGTACCGTCGTCCTTCAGGGCTAGAACGACGGTCGCTTTGCCCTGCGCGAGATGCGCCCAGTGCCACAGCTTCGCGTAGGCCGCTCGAACCTGCTCGAATTCCCCCGCCGTCTTTTGGGCAGTACCCTCGCCCGCGTTCGAGACCACGGTGAAATTCGGCGTCTTGACCTCGAGCCAGGTCTCAGCCGCGTCGGCGGTGCCGCTCCACGCCAGCGCCACGAACGCCAGGAGCACTCGCATTGTGTGCCTCCAGGAATGGCGGGAGTGTACCAGGGGCCTTACTGGCTCAGCCGCACCACGCCCTTCACGTAGTCCGGCTCGTAGTAGTCCACCGTCAACGCCCGTGACACCGACTCGAGCGAGCCGTACCGATGGGTGATGAGGGGCGCCACCTGCACGGTTCCCCCTTCGATGAGGCGGAGCGCCGTTCGGTACGTGACGGTCCGCCCGTCGGCTTCGAAGCCGCCCGACGCGCCGATCGGGGCGACGAGCGTCGGCTCCAGATACTGGACCGAATTGAGCGCGGTCAGGTCGACGCCGCGGTGGCCGTGGCCATAGAGCAGCATCGTCCCCTGCTTCCGCAGAACGCCAGGGATGAGGGGGAAGACCTGCCCCGCCCCCGACGCATCGATGACGTATTCTGCGCGTCGCCCGTTCGTCCTGTCGGCGACGACCTCCACCAGGTCAACCTCACCGGGATCGATGCCTTCCGCGCCGAACTCTCCTGCCAGCGCCCGCTTTCTCGCATTGGGTTCGCTGACCAACAGCCGTCCGTCGAAGCCAGCGACCTTGCGGAGGTATTGGATGAAGAGAAGGCCGGCGGGGCCAGCGCCGAAGATCAGCACCGTCCGCACTCGGCGTTCGACCTGGGCCGATCCGAGGGCGTACCGCGCGCCGGTCGCGCGCGCGACAGCTCCCGCGGAGTGTACGATGCAGCCGAGGGGCTCGGTGAGCGCAGCCTCCACCGGATCCAGATCCGATCGGGTCTTCACCGCGTTCACCGCGGGAACGACCAGGTACTCGGCGAGCCCTCCGGGGAGCCCCGTGATGCCGTGCTCGCCGTACGATTCACACTGGTGTGAGTCCCCGGTCGCGCAGTACTCGCACAGCGACTCGCGATGGCGGCTGAAGCAATTGAGCCCCTGGTCGATCGCGACACGATCCCCTTCTCGCACGTCGCTCACGTCAGATCCGATCGCGTCGACGACGCCCGCTATCTCGTGGCCGAGGATCTGCGGGTGGCTCACGAGGGGGACGGGTTGCCCTCGCTCATCGGCGTTGTAGTTGGCCTCGCCGCCGAAGATGTGGAGATCGGTGCCGCAGAGTCCCACCGCCCCCACGCGCACGAGCACGTCGCGCGGCCCGGGCGCGGGCCTTGGGACGTCCCGCACCTCCAAGCGTCGGACATCGTGGAGCACGCAGGCGCGCATGGTCAATACGTCGCGCGGCCGCCACTCACATCGAACACAGCGCCCGTCGTGAACGAGTTCTCCGCCGACACGATCCAGGCCACCATCGCCGCAACCTCCTCGACGAGAACAAATCGGCCGCGCGGTATCTTCGAGAGCATGAAGTCGATGTGCTCTTGCGTCATCTGATCGAAGAGCTTGGTCTTCGCAGCGGCCGGAGTGATGCAGTTGACGGCGATGTCGTAGCCGGCCAACTCCTTGCCGAGGGATTTCGTGAGGGCGATCACGCCAGCCTTCGACGCGCTGTAGGCCGAAGCGTTGGGGTTCCCCTCCTTGCCGGCGACCGACGCGACGTTCACGATACGGCCGTAGTTCTGCCGCATCATGATCGGAACCACGGCGCGGCAGCACAAAAAGACACCGGTCAGGTTGACGTCCATCACCTGTCGCCACGCGTCCGGCGGGTAGTCCCAGAGCTTCTGGTTGGGGCCGGTAATGCCGGCGTTCGCCACGAGAATGTCGATGCCGCCCAGCGCCTGGGCTGTCGCGGTCGCGGCGGCTTCCACGTCGGCGGCACTGGAGACGTCCACGGGCATGGAGTGAACGGTCCCCTGCGCCGACAACTGGGTTGTGGCCGACTCGACCAGGTCCTTGTCACGGTCCCAGAGCGAGACGGCCGCGCCGCTCGCCAGGAATCGCTCGGCGATCGCGCGCCCGATACCCTGCGCTCCTCCCGTGATGACGGCACGCCGGCCCTTGAGGTCGATCTGGTTCATGCTAGTGGGACTCCCGTGGAACACGCGCGCCGCTCCCGCCGACGAGGAAGTCCAGGTCGGCGCCCACGTTGGCCTGCTGAACGTGGTCGACGTAGAGCTTCGCGTAACCCCGCCCCGTGGCCGGCTCTGGCGGCCGCCACGCCGCGCGGCGCTCAGCCAATTCGCTGTCGCTGACGAGAAGGTTCAGGCGTCGCCCCGCCACGTCCAGCTCCACGATGTCACCGGTGCGGACGAGGGCCAGGTTGCCGCCGGCCGCCGCCTCGGGCGACACGTGGAGCACCACGGCGCCGTATGCGGTGCCGCTCATGCGGCCATCGGAGATCCGGACCATGTCGGTGACGCCCTTTCGAAGGACCTTGGGCGGGAGCGGAAGGTTGCCGACCTCGGGCATCCCGGGATAGCCGCGCGGGCCGCAGTTCTTCAGGACCATGACCGACGTCTCGTCGATCTTGAGGTTCTCGTCGTCGATCCGCGCGTGAAAGTCTTCGATGTCCTCGAACGCCACCGCGCGGCCCGTGTGTTGAAGCAAGTGCGGGCTCGCAGCGGCCGGTTTGATGACGGCACCGTCGGGACAGAGGTTGCCGCGCAGTACAGCGATGCCGCCGTTCGCGACGAGCGGGTTGGCGAGCGGGCGGATGACGTCGCGGTTGTAGCAGGGCGCATCGGCTACGTTCTCGGCGACCGTCTTTCCGGTCACCGTCAACGCATCCCCGTGAATAAGGCTGCCGAGCTCGCGCAGAACAGCGGGAAGTCCCCCGGCGTAGTAGAAGTCCTCCATCAAGTAGCGTCCCGCGGGCATGAGATTGACGAGGCACGGAACGTCCCGCCCCAGCCGGTCCCAGTCGTCGAGCGAGAACTCGACACCCAGGCGCCCCGCGATCGCGAGGAGGTGAATCACCGCGTTCGTGGAACCGCCCGTGGCGTTGACGGCCCGCACGGCGTTCTCGAAGGCCGGCCGGGTCAAGATGCGGGACATCCTGAGGTCCTCGTGCACCATGCCGACGATCCGTCTGCCGACGTGATGGGCGAGGGTCGAGCGGCGCGAATCGGCCGCGGGAATCGCGGCGTTCGTGGGCATTGCGATGCCGAGGGCCTCGACGAGGCAGGCCATGGTCGATGCGGTGCCCATCGTCATGCAGTGACCGGCCGATCGGCTCATGCAGCCCTCGGCGTCCTGAAAATCACAGAGACTCATGGCGCCGCGGCGCACGTCCTCGCTGAAGCGCCAGACGTCGGTCCCTGAGCCGATGTCCTGCCCGCGGAACTTGCCGTTCAGCATCGGCCCACCCGAGAGGACGATCGTCGGTAGGTCGCAACTCGCCGCGCCCATGACGCACGCAGGCGTCGTCTTGTCGCAGCC
>JBGPYB010000205.1:0-6919 GCA_041493035.1 Vicinamibacteria bacterium
CTCACCTTCAGCCCGCACGTAACAACGCGGTCGTTCTCGATCCCGATCGTGGACGACAAGGTCGACGAAGGAAATGAGACCGTGCTGCTGCGGCTCAGCAACCCGCAACCCGCATCCCTGGGTCCCGCCCTCGGTCCGCAGAACACGGCCGTCCTGACAATCGTCGACAACGACGCGGGCGGACAAATCCAGTTCGGTGCGGCGAGCTACAGCATCAATGCAGGGGCGTCAGCCGGTTCGGTGAAGCTCACGGTCAACCGGGCTGGGGGGCTAGCGAGCCCCGTGACGGTGCACTACGAGACCAGCGATGGGACGGCCGTGGCGGGTTCCGACTACACCAGCACCTCGGGAGACGCGATATTCGCATCGTCCGGGGCCGGCGCGACAGCGCAGGCCTTCACAGTGCCGGTTTTCAGGAACACCCACGAGGCAAGAACTCTCACCGTGACGCTGAGCGCGCCCGCCGGAGGGGCGGTTCTCGGTTCGCCGGCCGTGGCGACGGTCACGATCTTGGGCAACGAACCGACATTGGCCTTCAGCAGCGCGGCCTACAGCGTCAAGACGTCGCAATCGTCGGCGTTGATCACGGTGAGCAGAAGTGCCCCCCTTACGGGCACTGCGACGGTGCACTATGCCACCAGCCCGGGCTCGGCTACCGGCGCCGACTACACGGACGTCTCGGGCACGCTGACCTTCGGTCCCAACGTCGCCTCGCGCACCATCTCGGTGCCAATCGCCAATGATCCGTTCGTGGATGTCGAGAAGACCGTCCACTTGTCTCTTAGTGCCCCGACATGGACCGGTGGAACTGCAGCAGTCGACGGCGTCCTGGGCACCGCGCTACTCACCATCCTCGATACGAACGCGATACCGACCGTGCAGTTCAGCGCCGCTGCCTACAACGTGAACGAGGCGACACCCAACGTTACGATCACCGTCCAGCGGACGGGGGATCTGGCGGGCACGGTGACCGTGGGCTACGGCGTGACGGGAGGTACCGCGACAAACGGCTTTCCCTCGAATCCGAACCCCGACTACACTCGCGCTCCTGGGGTGCTGACCTTCGCTCCGAATCAGTCCGCTCGCACCTTCTCCATCCCCATCGTGAACGACTCGATCGACGAAGGTACTGAGACGGTCAACGTCGCGCTGAGCAACCCAACGTGGACCGGCGGGACCGCCCTCATCGGGGCCATCAGCACGGCAGTCCTGACGATCGCCGACAACGAGCCGACCGTTCAGTTCAGCGCTACCAGCTACAGCGTGGGCGAGGCCGCTAAGACTGCGACGATCACGGTAGCGCGGACTGGAAGCCTGGCCGGGACCGCCACCGTCGCTTACAACGTGACGGGAGGTTCGGCCATCGGCGGAGGTGTGGACTTCACGCTCACTCCCGGAACCCTCACGTTCGCCCCGAACCAATCGATGAAGACCTTCATGGTCACGATCGTCAGTGATGTCGTGGCCGACGGATCCAAGACGCTCGAGGTGAGCCTCAGCACCCCGCAACTCAATGGCGGCCCGGGGTTGGCCCTTGGCACACCGAGCACAGCTGTTCTGACGATCAAGGACGACGACGTGGCGGGCCAAGTGAAGCTCAGCCTGACAGACTACAGCGTGAGCGAGTTCGGGGGGAGCGTGACGGTCACTGTAACGCGGACCGGGGGTAGCGCGGGGCAGGCCGCTGTGGCCTACTCAACCACGGACGGCACCGCCCTCGATGGAGCCGACTACGGGGCCACCTCTGGGACCCTCACCTTCGGGCCGAACGAGAACACGAAGATGATTGACATCCCAATCCTGGACGACGGCATCATGAACCCAGGCAGCCTGTCTTTCTCCTTCAGTCTCGGGGCCATCGGCAACGGTCCCAGCATCGGAACGCCGAACGCAGCTACGATCTGGATCGAGAAGCAATAGACTGAGAGCACGCTCCTCATGAGATACCTCGTCACCCTCCTGATGGTCGTGGCCGGCGCGGGGATCGCGTTCCAGGCCGCGATCAACGCACGGCTGCGGGAGTGGGTCGTATCGCCCACGCTGGCGGCGCTCGTCTCGTTCCTCGTTGGTGGCGTCGCCCTCACGCTGATCGTCGCGGCGGGAGTGGCCGGTCGCGGGCAGTTCGACGGCGTTTCGAGGGGGCCGTGGTGGATCTGGACAGGCGGCCTCATCGGGGCGGTCTACGTCACGGCCGCGGTGATCGCCGTGCCCCGGGTTGGCGCCGGCGTGGTGATCGGTGCGGGGATCCTGGGGCAGCTCGCGGCCGGCCTGGCCATCGACTCCTTCGGCTGGCTCGGAGTCCCGCGGGTGCCGGTCAGCGCCAGCCGGATCGCCGGCGCCCTGCTCCTCCTGGCGGGGGCCTGGCTGATGCAGCGCCGCTGACGGGAACGGACCTCCCCTGACACCTGGCCGTGGCACGTTGCGAATGCCATGGAGATCCTTGCCTTCGCCGTTCTGGCCATCGCTCTTGTCGTCTCGGTGATTCTCTTGCTGCGCCGTGGTGGGCAGGACCCCGCCTCGCTCCACGTGCTCGAGACGGTATCGCGCACTCTGGGGCAGCTCCAGGGGGAGATCCAGCGCGTGGGGCGCGCCCAGGACGAGCTGCGGCGCGACGTGCAGCAGGGCCGGGAGGCGTCGGTCAAGCAGCTCACCGATGCCGCGCAGGGGATTCGCGGGGAGATCGGTGCGGCCCAGAAGGCTCTCGCCGAGGTGAAGGCCATCGAGCAGGGGCGCGCCCGGCAGATGGAGCAGGCCGCCGACACGCTGAAGCGCCTCGAAGCCGTGGTGGCGGGCTCGGCCACGCGGGGGGCGGCCGGTGAGAACATCCTGGCTCGCGCCCTGGGGCAGCTCCCCCCGGATCTTCTCGCGGTGAACGTGGCCTTCGGCAACAAGGTGGTGGAGTACGCCCTCCGCCTCCCGGGGGGGCGATTCCTGCCCATCGACAGCAAGTGGACGAGTGTCGCTCCTCTGGAGCGGCTTGCCGAAACCGATGACCCCGTGGAGCGCCGGAAGTTGCAGGAACAGGTGGCCCGGGAGGTCCGCGGACGCATTCGGGAGATGACGAAGTATCTCGACCCCGAGCGGACCCTCTCGATCGCGCTTCTGGCCGTTCCCGACGCGGTCTATGGTTCCGCTCCCGAGGTCCATGGCGAGGGGTACCGCGAGGGGATCCTAGTCGTCCCATACTCCCTGGCGCTGCCGTACGTGTTGGCGCTCTATCGGCTGACGCTGCGTTTCGGGAGCACCGTCGACACCGATCAGCTCGCCGCGCGCCTCCGCTCCGTCGACGAATCGCTCCGCCGTCTCGGTGACGAGGTCGAGGGGCGACTGTCGCGTGGGCTGGTGCAGATGCAGAACGCCCGCGAGGCGCTACGGGATCACGTTCTCGAAGCGCAGCAGTCCACAGCGCGCCTGCTGCGGGCCGCGGAGGCTCCAATCGATGTGCCGACCGAGGCCCTTCCGGTCTTCGCCGTCGGCGAGCCCGATTGACGGCCCGCTGACGACCCGATACCCTTCGTTGTAGCGTCTCGACTCGAGACGCAACTCTATGAACGGCCTTGCGATCCTGGTAGCCGCGGGGCGCGGGGAGCGCATGGGCGCCGGTCGCCCCAAGGCCTTCCTGTCCATCGGCGGCTTGCCCATTCTGTTGCGCGCGGCTCTCGCGTTCGAGGCCGCGTCGAGCGTGGATGCCATCGTGGTTGTCGTCCCCTTCGATCAGATTCACGAGGCGGCCGAAGCCCTCCGGTCGATCACCAAGCTCCACGCCGTGGTGGCGGGGGGCGCCCTGCGTCAAGATTCGGTCCTGGCGGGGATGAAGGGCGCGCCGGAAGGATTCGACGGGGTCGTCCTGGTTCACGACGCCGCGCGCCCGCTGGTGGAACCTTCGCTCATCGACGCGGTCGCGCAGGCCGCTCACGACAGCGGCGCCGCCCTGCCGGTGCTCGGACTGGTCGACACGGTGAAGCGCGTGCGCGGGGGCCGAGTCGTCGAGACCCTCGACCGCGCCGAGTTGGCGGGGGCCCAGACGCCGCAGGGCTTCAGGTTCGCCCTCCTGGCTCGGGCCTACGAAGAGGCCTTTCGCGACCGCGTGACGGTCACCGATGAGGCGATGGCCGTCGAGCGCATCGGCGAGCCGGTCGTGGCGCTTCCCGGCTCCCCGCGGAATCGCAAGCTCACGACCCCCGAAGATCTCGCGTGGGCGGAGAACGTCGTGCGCCTCGGAGCCGCCACCACGTGATGGGATATCGCGTCGGCAACGGCTTCGACGCTCATCGTCTGGTTGTGGGCCGACCCCTCGTCCTCGGCGGCGTCGAAGTGCCGCACCACGCCGGCCTCGAAGGACACTCCGACGGCGACTGCGTCATCCACGCGATCTGTGACGCTCTTCTCGGAGCGGCGGGGGCCGGAGACATGGGGCGTCACTTCCCGAGCAGTGACGGGCGCTGGAACGGGGCCAGGAGCGCGGTCTTCCTCGAGGAAGTGGCGCGCATGGTGACCGCCGCCGGCTTCGCCGTCGAGAACGTAGACGCCACGGTGATCGCGCAAGCCCCGGTTCTGGCGCCGTATCTCGAGCGAATGCGCGACGCAGTGGCTCTCGCTCTCGGCGCTTCGAAAGCGACCATATCGATCAAGGCCAAGAGCACCGACGGCCTCGGGGCCGTCGGGCGCGGAGAAGGGATCGCAGCTCAAGCCACGGTCCTGCTGCGGCCGCTCCATTGAAGCACGACTAGAGACACGAGGATCTTCTTTCCATGAATCTCATCTGCGGCATCAACCCGGTCCTGGAAGCGCTGAGCGCCGGGACACGACATTTCGATCGCCTTCTCGTCGTCAAGGGGCTCCGGAACCAGCGAGTCTCCGACGCTATCGCCCGCGCGACCCAGATGGGTGTCCCGCTGCGCTTCGAAGCGCGGGAGACCCTCGACCGGATGGCTGGAGGGTTGCCCCACCAGGGCGTCATCGCCGTGGTCTCGCCGAAGCCGGTCATGCCCGTGGAGGACCTTCTGCAAGGGGCGCACGACCCCGCTCTCGTCGTCGTTCTCGACGGCGTAGAGGATCCGCGGAACCTCGGCGCTATCCTGCGCTCCGCCGAGGCCGCGGGCGCCGACGGCGTGTTGCTTCCAGACAGACACAACGCCGGGCTCTCGGAAACCGTATCGCGGGCCTCGGCAGGGGCGCTCGAGCACGTGAAGGTCGCCCGAATCGGAAACGTCGCCCAGGCCATCGAGACGCTCAAGGCTCGGGGATTCTGGGTGGTCGGGTTCGATGCCGAAGGGCGGGAGCGATGGGACGCCGTCGACTACAAGCGTTCGGTGGCGGTCGTTCTGGGCGGAGAAGGGAAGGGGATCCGCCGTCTCGTGCGAGAGCGTTGCGACCACGTGGTCTCGCTCCCACTCTTCGGCCAGGTGACTTCGCTCAATGTCTCCGTGGTGGCCGGGATCGCCCTCTATGAGGTCATCCGGCAGCGCGGCGTGGCGCCGAGCCACGTGCGGCCCATACCGCCCAAGCGTCTCCACGCCATCGAGGCCAATGTCGGTCCCGGCCCCGATGACAACGAGCGCGACCCGGGGCGTCACCTTCATACACCTTCCCATGACACGGAGCCGCCCGAGGACGCGGAAGAGCCTTTGGTCGATACCGGCGAGGAGGAAGTCACCGTCACCGGCATCCATGAAGAGGTCGCGTGGGCGGGGCCGACCGTCGTGAAGACGGATGAGCGAAAACGGGCGCGGCGAGGAGATGGGCGAGACGACCGTCACCGCGAGGGACGTCCGGGGCACCGGAGACCGCAGGGGCCTCCTCGAAAGGCCACCCCATCGAGTGGCGGCGAGGCCCAGCGGCCGGAGGGCGAGGGCAAGGATCGGTCTCGCGGTCGTCGCCGCGGGCGTGGCCGCGGCCCTTCGGCGCCCACGGTTCCCGGCGGCGGCGCTCCGTCAGGAGAGGCCCCGTCTCAACCACCCGAGAACAGGAGCGGCTCGCCTGATGGGGGCACCCCCCCGGGCGCTTCCCCAGAGGGACGTCGCCGCAGGCGCCGGCGTCGGCGCTAGGCCGCTACGGACGCCCCTTGCAACACCTTAACGCCTTTGATAAAGTCGGGGTTTGTCGCTGGCGTAGCTCAGCGGTAGAGCGGCTGATTTGTAATCAGCGGGTCGGGGGTTCAATTCCCTCCGCCAGCTCCAACCGAGGAGAAAGGGCCGAAAAGCCAGGAAAGACGAGGCTTTGGGCCGTGATACGGCCAGCGACCTCTCGGGTCCGGAACAAGGCGAAGGGGAGGGCAAGCGAGGGGATCGGACAAGGATGGGGAGGTAGCGAAGCGGTCAAACGCAACAGACTGTAAATCTGTCGCCCCTAGGGCTTCGAAGGTTCGAATCCTTCCCTCCCCACCATCGATCAACTTCCGGATGCAGGGAATCGGGACTCAGGCGGGTGTAGCTCAGCTGGTAGAGCTCCAGCCTTCCAAGCTGGAAGTCGCGGGTTCGAATCCCGTCGCCCGCTCCATATCGCAGCGGGGAGGATCGGAGGCAGGTCGTCGGGGGGGAACTGAGGATGTAAGGGGCACGGAGCGGCGCCCACTGGCAACGAGCTGCGAGCGCAGCGGGGTTCACCCCCGCGAAGCGAGCGGGGGTTCCAGGGGCCCCGGCGCAGAACCCCCTGGCTAGAAGAGGGCCCACGTAGCTCAGTCGGCAGAGCGCGTCCTTGGTAAGGACGAGGTCACCAGTTCGAATCTGGTCGTGGGCTCCAACACGGGTTGTGGGCTCTAGGAGATCGAGGAGTCAGTATGTCCAAGGAGAAGTTCGACAGGTCGAAGCCGCACGTGAACGTTGGGACCATTGGTCACGTGGACCACGGGAAGACGTCGTTGACGGCGGCGATCACGAAGGTATTGGCGGCGACGAACCCGAAGGTACAGTTCAAGGCA
>JBGPYB010000262.1:0-4034 GCA_041493035.1 Vicinamibacteria bacterium
GGCCCACGAGGCCGTCGCGCAGGTGGCGGTGCTGGCGGTCCCTGACGAGGTACGAGAGGAAGAGGTGATGGCGTGCGTCGTGCCGATGGCTGGCGTGACGGCGGGTCGCGCGCTGGGCGAGGAGCTGCAGACGTGGTGTCTGACACGCCTCGCCTACTTCAAGGCACCGGGGTGGGTGGTGTTTCTCGATCGCCTGCCGACGACCGGCACCCAGAAGGTCCAGAAGACACAGATCTTCCCGAAGGGCGAGGATCCACGCGGGCGCGTCGGCGCGCTCGACGTTCGAGACAGGAAGAAGCGGAGATGACGCAGCCGCACGCAAGATCGGGAGTCTGATTCCTGCGGTGATTGCGAAGGGGAAGGGCTATGCCCGCCCCATCCACCTTCTTGCCCGATAGCGCGGTGCGTGGTGGTTCTACGGAGCGATGCTATGGGCTGAGCGCAGTCCTGAGGTCGTGTGCATCCACCGGCTTCGTCAGATGGCGATCAAATCCGGCTTCGTGGGCCCGGGCGCGGTCATACGGTTCGCCATAGCCGGTGAGGGCAATCAACCGCATCGCCTTGCCTCCTGTGCTCCTCCGAACGTGCTGGGCGACTTCGTAACCATCAAGCTCCGGGAGACCGATGTCGATCAGGGCGGCGTCAGGCTGCGTTTCGACAATGAGGTCGAGGCCGGCACGCCCATTCCCCGCCACCTCGACGCGATGGCCTTCGAGCGTCAGGAGCATCCGAAGCGACTCGCTGGCGTCGGCGTAATCCTCGATCACCACGATCCGCCGGGGCGTCGTCGAAGCGACAGGGCGGTCTGTAGGTGGCCCAAGGGTCACGGTCGAGAGTGGGAACCGGACGACGAACTCGCAGCCCTGGCCCAAGCCCGGGCTGTGTGCGGTAATGCTCCCACCGTGCTGGTCAACCAGACCGCGCGCCACGGCCAGCCCCAACCCCAGCCCGCCGCGCGGGCGGCGGAGCGACGTCTCCATCTGGGTGAACGGCTTGAAGATCGTCTGGAGCATCTCCGGCTCCAGCCCGACCCCACGATCTTGAACCCGCAGAACGGCTTGCCCTTCCTCCTGACGCACGAGGACGCTGATCGGGCCGCCTTCAGGCGAGTATTTGACGGCGTTGTCAAGGACGTTTCCGACGATCTGGGCCAGGCGGACCGCGTCGCCCTCCACAACGACGGGTCGGTCGTCGGTCAGAACCGATACGTCATGAGAACGTGCGGTTCCAGCCGCCTGGATGGATTCCGCACTTTGGCGGGCGATATCTCGGAGATCGAGCGGCACTCGCTGGAGGACGATCTTGCCCGACGTGATTCGGGAGACGTCGAGGAGATCGTCCACCAGGCGCGTGAGATGACGCGCCTGCCGGCCGATGATGGCGCGAACCCGGTTCGCGTCCTGACGCTGAGCGCCAACGCGGTCGAGCACTTCGATGCCGTTCAGGATCGCGGCCAGGGGGCTTCGGAGCTCGTGCCCCAGCATGGCTAGGAAGCGATCCTTGGCCTGGCCCGCTCGCTCCGCCGCGGCGTTGGCGACACGAAGGTCGGCCTCGACCCGCTCGCGCGCGGCCAAGTAGTCCCGCGTTTCGTGTTGCCGTCGCCGGGCCCGAAGCGCGACCCGGATCGCCGCCACCAGGGTGATGGCTCGAACCGGCCGCTCCAGGAGACTGACGTTGGCATACGGCCCGAGAAGCTCGAGCGTGCGGAGACTCGCCGCCGTCGCCTCTCCGCCTCTCGTGAAGACCACAAGCGGCACGTCTGACCAGGGCGGCTGGCGTTCCAAGGTCTCCAGCAGGCGTCGTGCCGCCGAAGCGCTGAGGGCTTCCTCGGTCAGGAGCACGGTCCCGGCGCCGCCCGAGAGGTTCTCGCAGAGCTGATCGATCCCGGTGCAGACGTTCGAGGCGATCCCGGCATGACGCAGGGCTTCGGCCGCCAGCGCCCCATCCCGACCCACCGGCGCGAGGATCAGGACCCACTCCACCGGGCTGCTACTGGGTGTTGGCATGCACGAGCACTGGATGTGCGGTGCCGGTGAACCTCGGCACGCCGGACAGCACGCCGTCAAACTGCGTCAGGGGCGGACCGACCCGGATGCCGGGGCCGAGCCGGAGCTCCCGAATGGTCCGCTCATGGCGGCCGGTCCGCATCTTCATCACCGACAGAGCCTGCCGGACCTCACCCGCCACCTCGAAATAGCGAAAGAGCACGACCGCGTCGGCCAAGTAGCTAACGTCGATGGGCGTCTCCGCGGTGCCCATGAGCCCATGCTGGGCCACGCTCATGACGGTCAGCACGCCTTGCTGGTCAAGGTACGTCAGCAGCTCATGGAGTTGCACGAGGAGGGAACGTTCCTCCGGCATGGCGGCGAGATACCCGTTCAGGCTGTCGATGACCACGACGCGCGCACCATCACGCTCCACGTTGTGCCGCACCCGATGGACGAACTCCCCTGGCGAAAGCTCGGCAGGAGCCACCGGCTGGAACGCGATCCTCCCCGCTGCGACGTGCGACCGAAGGGGCATCTTGAGCCCATCGGCCCGCACGAGCGCGTTCTCCAGCCCCTCATCGAACCCGTAGATGGCCGCGCGGTCTCCCCGTTCTGCCGCCGCGATGGCGTACTGGGTGGCGACGACGGACTTGCCGGCCCCGGCCGGACCCATGAGCAAGACGCTCGTGCCCAAGAGCAGCCCACCTCCGAACAGCGCGTCAAGTTCCGCGACCCCGCTCGCCACCTCTCCGGGGGCGAAGGCCTGATGATGCTCCGCAGCGACGAGCCGGGGAAACACCACAATCCCGCCGGTCACGATCTGAAAGTCGTGATAGCCGCCATGAAAGTGCACCCCGCGCAGCTTGACGATCCGGAGGCGGCGCCGTTCGGCGCCATACTCCACGGGCAGGCATTCGAGCCGCACCACGCCGTGGGAGATGCTCTGGAGCTGAAGGTCTCCAACCTCCGAGGTCCGGTCATCCAGCAGGAGCACCGTGCAGTCGCGGCCGGCGAAAAACTGCTTGAGCCCCAAGATTTGGCGTCGGTAGCGAAGCGGATCTCGAGCCAAGAGGCGCATCTCGGAGAGGGAGTCGAATACAACCCGCTTGGGATTGATCCGCTCGACCTCCTCGAACACCGCCTTCACGGTCTCGCTCAACTCGACTTCCGAGGGGTGCAAGATCGTGTACTCCTCGTCCGGGATCAGGCTTTCCGCGGCCGGGGTCAGTTCATAGAGGGTCACCCCTTCGAGCGACCAGGCGTGGGATAGGGCCACGGCGCGGAGCTCATCCGCGGTCTCGGACAACGTGACGTACAGGCCCGGCTCGCCCAGACGGGCCCCTTCGAGCAGGAACTGGAGCCCGAGGGTCGTCTTCCCGCTGCCTGGCTCGCCCTCGATCAGATAGAACCGATTCTGCGGAAACCCGCCCACGAGGATGTGGTCGAGCCCTTCGACGCCCGACGCCACCTTAGGCGGGGAAACACTGGGTGACGGATTGTCCGTCATGCGTGGGGCTCCTCTGTGGTCAATGCGCTTATGGCCTGGAGAGGCACACGATCGATTCGCCGGCGACCCGGAGAGAGTCGCACTCAAACTGGCCTCCACATCAGAGAATGTCAAGAACGTTGCTGAGCTACATCTCAGTGACGCCGGAGCATCAGGGAAGGTTCGTGCCGACTCGCCGCGCCGACACGGAACTAGTGGGCTGGCTCACACCCCTACTCCTTCCATCCATACTACCGCGAGCACGCGTGTTGCCCACGCTACGCGCACTGAGATTACCGATAGCCGCGTGGTGAGTCCAGGAGAAACCAGAAAGGATAGGGGAAATCTTTTCCCAGTGGATAGAGTGTAGGCGACACAAAGGCCCTTATCGGGCGGCGGCGGAGGCCTGGCGCGGCGGCCGGTTCCACACGGGCGACGCCGTGCGCCAGATGCCGGACGGCACGCTGGTATTCGTCGACCGAAAGAAGAACATCATCCGGCGCTCGGGTGAGAACATCGCGGCTGCCGAGGTGGAAGCGTGTCTGCAGGCCCACGAGGCC
>JBGPYB010000147.1:0-11627 GCA_041493035.1 Vicinamibacteria bacterium
ACCTCCGCCAGAGGCGCCCCGGCCTGGGGGGCGCGGTCCTGAAGCTGGACGACAGCTTTTCGGGGGAGGGCAACGCGGTCTTCCGGTTCCCAGACCGCTGCACTCGATCGGGCATCCGCCAGGCCCTCGGTTCCCTCGAGCTCTCGGTCGCGGCCGAGACGGTCTCGAGCTACCTCGACCGGTTCGAGCGCATGGGCGGCGTCGTCGAGGAGTACCTGACGGCCTCGGAGGTCACGTCGCCCAGCGTCCAACTGCGCGTGAACGCCCACGGCGCACCGCACATCAGCTCGACCCACGAGCAGATCCTTGGTGGTCGCACAGGGCAGGTGTACCTCGGATGCCGGTTCCCTGCCCGCGACGAGTACCGCAATGCGTTGCATGAAGCGGGGCTGCGCATCGGACAGGTCTTGGCCGGGAAGGGGGTGGTCAGCCGACTATCGGTGGACTTCCTCGCGAGGCGGTTGAGCCCCGAGTCGCCCTGGGACCTGAAGGCGCTCGAGATCAACCTGCGCATGGGTGGCACGACCCATCCGATGTTGGCCCTTCGCTTCTTGACCGGCGGCGCCCTCGACCTGGACACCGGCCTCTTCCGCGCGCCGAGCGGCCACACGAAGTACTACACCGCCAGCGACAACCTCCTGTCGGAGGCCTACGTGGGGCTCCTGCCCGAGGACCTCATCGACATCCTCACGATCAACAAGCTGGCCTTCAACCATAGCTCCGAGACCGGCGTGCTCTTCCACATGATCGGGGCGATCTCCCAGTACGGGAGGGTGGGGCTGATCGCGATTGGGAACAGCGCGTCGGAGGCCGAGCAACTCTATGCGCGCACGGCCGAGATCTTGGACGACGAGACGCGCTACGGCCGTATCGCGTCGACTGCGGCGTGCGCTGGTCTCGAATGATGGCGACGAAGCGGCGAAGTTATGCGGCCCTGGGTGGGTTCCTCGCGCTGGGCGCCCCCCTGGGCCTCCTGGCACTTCGGGCGACGAGTGCGCGAGAGGTCTCTCCCGGGTGGCTCGCCCATGAGGTCGTGGCCGACGCCGCGACCTATCTGTACATCGGAGTGTCGACGATCCTGGCGTTCTCGCTCTTCGGAAGCGTTCTGGGCCGGCAGGCCGATCGGCTGCAGGAGCTGGCGCGGACCGACACTCTCACGGGGCTCTTGAATCGACGGGCTTTGGAGGACCGTTTCGACGAGGAGTTCGCGCGGGCAGTGCGCCATCGCCTGCCGCTCTCAGTGCTCCTGGTCGACGTGGACAAGCTCAAGGAGTTGAACGACCGCGCAGGGCATCGGGCCGGGGACCTGGCGCTCCAGGAGACGGCGTCGGCGCTCCGGCGTGGCTCGCGGATCGACGACGTCTGCGCCCGCTGGGGCGGCGACGAGTTCGTCGTCCTGGCGCCAGGCACCGGCCGGAACGAGGCCCTCCGGCTGGCCGAGAGGATGCGGCCCGCCGCGGGCTCGAATCGCCCGGACGGGCTGACGGTGTCCATCGGCGTGGCGACCCTGGACCCAGGAAATCCCCAGAGCAGTCCCCACGCGCTCATGTTCGACGCCGACGCCGCCCTTTACGAGGCCAAAGCGCTCGGGCGGGACAGGGCCGTAGCCCGCTAGTCCCCGTTCAGGAGTTCACGGACATCTACGCCAGGGCGAGCTTCTGGAGGGCCGGTCGGTCGACGAGCACAAAGCCCTCCTTCTCGGTGCGGACGGTCCCTTCCTTGCCCCAGCGGCTCATGATGCGGATGCAGGTCTCGATCGTCGTGCCGGTCAGGTCCGCGAGGTCCTGGCGGCTCAGCACCATGGGAATGAACGTCCCCTCGGGTCCGGGGCGCCCCACCTTGTCGGCCAGCTTCAAGAAGAGGTGGGCGAAACGGGTCTCGACGCGACCGCCCGCCACTTCGGGGATGCGCTTCGTCAGCTCGACGATGCGTTGGGTCAGCCCGAGGATGAAGCCCCTGACGAGTGTGGGGTGGCGCTCGAGGAGCCCCAAGAACGGCGCCCGGCGCACGAGCAGGCAGGAGGCCGCCTCGATCGCGATCCCCGTCGCGGGATAGGGGCGCCCCTCGTATGCGACGACGGCGCCTATCGGATCGCCCGGGCCGAAGATCTCGAGGATCACTTCCTTGCCTGATGGAAGAGACTTGACGACCTTCGCGCGTCCCGACAGGATCGTGAAGAGAAAGTCGGAGGCGTCTCCTTCGGCGAACAGGGCCTCGCCCTTGCCGTAGGAGCGGACCACCGAGACCTCAGCGAGGCGCGCTCGGTCGTCCGGGGAAAGGGCCCGGAAGAGGGCGACAGCGCGGAGCGCGTCGTCAATGGGGGATCCCACCCCGGGATCTTACTTCGGCGGCGGTGTCCAGAGGCTGGAGCGGCGCCAGAGCCGCGTCAGGACCAGGGCCGCGTTCGCGAATCCGGCGCACACGGCGACGAGGAGCGCGAGGGCGCCCGACGAGACGAGCGCGATGCGGTCGGAAGCGAGGCCGAGCGCCAGCAAAGGAACGCCGGCCGTCCAGAGAGCGAAGGCGGTGCCCTGAAGGGGCCGGACGGGCGCTCCATGGAGCGCCGGCGGCAACTCGGCGTACGCGCGGTCCGAGAAGCCCCAGAGCCAGGCGAAGAGGGGCAGAACTCGCCCGAAAACGCCCACGATGATCTGTGAGAGGAAGCCGACGAGGCCAAGGACGCCGTACGCGAGGGCGAGGGCGAGCGTCGTTTGCGAGCGCTAGGAGAAGGCGAGTTATAAACCCAAGGCGCACGCCGCGATGAGGCAAGCCAACGCCTGAATCGCATGGGCGACACTCCAATCGGGGCGGCGCAACTCGGTGGGCGCGGGCCTTCGATTGCGGAGCATCCAGACGACGCGCGAGAGGAAGGTACCGATCCCTGCGACGGTGAGCGCCCCGGAGACGGCGAGACCACGACCACCGTGGAAGAAGCCCCAGAAGAGGCCCAGGGCGCCGCCCTCGAGCAGCAGGGCGCTCGCATAGACTGACGGGCCGAGGGGCATTGCCGCAGGCAAGATCATGGGCAGGATGCGGTAGCCGGCGCCCATCACCATCATCGTCCCCCAGCCGAGAGCCGCCAGGTGGGCGTGCGCGAAGACCGCATCGAGGTGGTTGACGGTCAGGATGGGCGAGACCTTGTCCACGGCGACAAGCACACCGAGAGCTGCCGCGACGATCACGTTCATGAAAGCCAGTGCCATGGGCAGGCGCGCTTCGAAGGGAACGGGAGCTTCGATGAGGCCGTTGAGCGCGCGCACCGCGACGTAGCTCATCGCGCACGCCACGAGCCCTGCCGCCCACGCCATCCCCGAGGGGATGTCCATCCAGAAGTGACTGACCATGCCGACCACACCTACGGCGAACCCCGCGAACGCCACGTAGTCGGCGGGTCGCGCGGGCAGGGGCATACGGAAGGCCAGGGGCCCGACCACGTAGATGGCGCCGAGGATCGAGGCGCTGATCCAGCCGAGGGTGACGAGGTGCACGACGGCGAGCATTCGAGGGTGGTAGAAGAAGCCTGCCAGGCTTCTCGGCTGGAAGGCAAGCTCCGCAAAGGCCGCGGCGAGGCAGAGGTGGGCGAACGTGAAGTAGAGGAGCGGGACCCACCGCGCCGGCATGGTCGCGGCGACGGAAGGTCCGACCGCGGATGGGGCGGGCAGGTTCACCGGCGCCCGCGCGGCGCCCTCAGGGGGCTGCTGCCTCGAGCCGCCGCTCGAACCGGTGGCGAAACACCTTGGACATGGCCTTCAGTTTCAGGGTCTGGAGCGGGAACCGACGTGGGCTCAGGCTGCGACATTCGTCGGGGAGCAGCACGAGACTCACGTGGATGTTGGGCGCAATGCCGATCGGGAGGCCCTTCTCCATGCAGGCCTCGTAGAGCCGCCGAAAGATCGGGACCATGTCTTCCGTCCTGGGCGGCGCGGAGCTCTCCATGTCGGTGCCGACCAGCGGTCGGAAGACGCACACGGTGGGCACTGCGCCCACCGACGTGATCCAGTCGATGGCCTTGATGGTCGATTCCGGAGGCTCGAGGCCGGCGATGATCTCTCCGTTGGTGACCCACGGCTCGCCCTTCGGCCCCCTCTTCCCGAGCTGCGCGCAATAGCGCACGGCCTCGAGGTAGTAGTCGAGGCTGTACTCGGCGTGCTTGCCGGGGCAGATGTCCTTGAAGATCTCGCGGTCGAAGATCTCGAAGCAGAACGACACGCGGTTCAGGCCCATCTCCCGAAGCGCGTCGTAGCGCTTCAGGTCGCGATGTGGGGGAGTCTGGAAGCCGACGAGAAGCCCCAGCTCCTTCTTTATGCGGACGAGGTAGGGTTCGAGGATGTCCAGGTAGGTGTCGCCGTCGTAGTGGCCGGTGTTGAAGTCGACGTACGTGATCCCCGACTCGTCGCGAGCGCGGCGGACGACCTCCATGACTTCGTTCACCGACTTCTCGTCGGAGTCGTCCACGCCGAGGTTGAGCCCCACCGAGCAGAACTTGCAGTTGCTCTTTTCCGGCTTGGCCGTCCAGTACTCGCAGACCTTGGCCTGGTAGATCCCGAGGTACGTCCCCTGGAGCGTCCCGATGCGCGTCATGGGCTTGCCCGTGGACGTGTTCGCGTCGTACCACTCCGGTCTCGGTGACAGCTGGACAGGCGCCACGTGTGCCCCATCATGACGGAGGACGTATTGGCCGTTCAGTCGGCAAATGTCGTAAGGCGACGCCGTCGCAAATGGCTCCGACACCGGGACGTTGGTCCAGAGACCACCGGGCAGGATCAGCTCCAGGCCGCTGCCGAGGCCGGCGCGAGTGCGCAGGATCTTGCGGCCACCATCGGCCTCGATGAAGCAGGACTGGTCGAGGCGCGCCCCTTTGCAGTAGAGGTCCAGCTTGAGGAACGCGGGGTTCGTGCGGAGCGCGGCGTTCACGAGACCACGCGGAGGGGAATCGTTTGGGACGAGATCATGCCTTCAGTGTAAGTCCAGTCCTGTCGCCCTGTATGACCGCGGTCATACGGCTCGAACAGAACGATCCGCCCATGTGAGGTGTGGGTGTCAGGCGCTCGTCGGATTCGTCAAGTGCGCCACCACGTCAGCGGCCGAATACGACGTCTTCCCGCCTTCGAGCAGACGAGCCACGCCGCTCAAGTCGTCCCCCGAGGTCACGATCGGCGGCTCGGGCCCGGCCTTGCGCCGCTGGCCGAGACCGACGGTGGCCAGCAGGCCGTTGCAGATGCACTTGCGGCCCTGAGTGTCTTCGATGCGGCCACCTTTTCGCAGGTAGTCTTCGATAGGTTCCCCTGGGCAGCGATAGCCGACGGTCCCGTCGGGACGCCGGTACAGCTCTCGGAGGTACCCGAGGTCGCAAAGCCGCTCCCGCGTCTCGTACACGGCCGGCTCGGACAGCGTTCCTTCGAGGCGGAGGACCTTGAACGGGAACCCGGTCGGCGAGGCGAACGGATCCGTAAAGACGCGCCCGCCGCCGCTCCGCGCCCTTTCCAGGACGCGCTCCTTCAGCGCGGGATCGACGCCGGACTCCTTGCAGAACGCGAAGATGGTCCCCACCTGCACGCCCGCCGCGCCCGCCACCCGCGCCTCCCGCACGCGCTCGGGTGAGGCGAAGGTTCCGCCGAGCCAGAAGGGGAGCCCGAGAGCTCGGAAGCGAGCGAGGTCTACCACGTCGCGTGGCCCATAGACGGGCTCCCCATCCTCGTTTAGCGCCAAGGGCCCCCGGGGAGGCGCATTGTGCCCTCCGGCGCTCGGCCCCTCGACCACGAAGCCGTCGATCCGCCCTCCATGGCGCGCGAGACTCGCCGCCAGCGTGGCGGAAGCGACGATCGCGAGAAACCGAGGGCGTTTCAGCGGGGGAGGAAGCTGCGCAAGCACCTCTCGAGGATCGAAGCGAACCTCGAAGCGATCGGCCTCCGTGGCGCCCGTGACATGGAGAGGTAAGGACACCGTTTCGTGGTTGCAGAGGGCATCGAGCAGGCCGGGGACATCGCGCGGTATGCCGGCCCCGACGAGGACGTAGTCGACAGCGGCGAGAAGGGCGCCGTAGAGGGTAGCTGGGGTGGGCAACTGGATCTTCTCGAGGAAGTTGATCCCGACCGGGCCGTCGTGACCCTGCTTGGCCAGGAAGACCTCTACGAAGCCTGCCACGACGGCCAGCTCCTGCCGTCGCTGGGTGGGAGCGGCCGTGTACATGGGGACGCCGGCGAAGGGCGCAGCGTCGGGCTTGCCGCCCGGGACGAAGAAGGTCCGAAGGACGTGGGCGGTCACTGCCTGGACTGGGAAATGCATCATGGCCCAAAGGATCTCGCCGGTGGGGTCGCCGAGCTGGAGCCGGTGCGCCAGTACGACGTCCAGGGCGGTACCCGAGACGACACCCAGCTGGCCGGCGCGTGAAACGGCCCGCGCCAGGTCCCATCCCGAAACGGCCACGCCCATTCCGCCCTGGATGATGACCGGCGGCGTGCTCATAGCGGCGCCTCGAGGCGCGCGGCACTTTCGGCAGGCTGGTAGACGCAGAGGGGATCCTCGGCGAAGGCGTCGCCCGTGGCGGCGAAGGCGCGCGAGCGGGAGCCGCCGCAGACCGCCCGCAGGTCGCATCGGCCGCAGCGCCCCCGGAGAGCATCGGGATCACGGAGCTGGCGGAAGACCTCGTCGTCGCGATACGTCGCGACGAGATGGCCCTCGCGCGCATCGCCTCGCGCCATGGGGAGGAAGCCGCTCGGATAGATGTTGCCGATGTGGTCGACGAACACGAAGCCGTTGCCGTCGTTCACCGCCCGTGGCGCACGGAGGAAACCCTCCTCTGTGGTCAGCTCGCGGGGGTCGCGCCGTGCGATCGCGTCGGCACGGCAGTGAACGCAGGCGAGGGCGCAGGCGCGCGTGACCTCCCAGATCACCAGAAACGGAGCGCGACCATAGTCCACGGGCACGGCCCATCGTCCATCGAGCCCTCTGGCGGGGCGTATGACAGCCGTCATGAGCGCGCCGCCATCAGAAGCCGAGCCTGTATCCGACGGCGACGATCAAGACGAAGGAGAAGCCGTAGAGCAACTCGTGGATCCCGACCACTTGAGGACGGACCTGCCGGTGGAAGCGGGACAGGCCGTAAGCGGCACGTGCCAGAAGAAGGGCGAACGCCGGAACGACCAGCCATGGTGTGTAGCCCGCGCCGGCCACGGCCATCCCCATGAGCAACGCTCCAGCGTGTGAGGCCACGGGCACGGCGCGGTCAGGGGCCAGGCCCCGGTCGCAGCGTAGCCGAGCGCGCACGTAGAGGATGGCACCCACGGCCTTGGCGGCGAGGACCGCCCACGCCGCGAGGGACGGCCCGAACGCCCGGCCCCCGGCCCGCATCTCTGCCGCGACCACGGAGCCGAGGGCGACACTCCCCAGCAGCTCCGGGAGAAGCTGACGCCCCTGGAGACGAGCACCGTAGGCCAGTTGGGCCAGCGCGAGAGGGGCAGCTGCGGCCAACGGGAGCCACCAACCTTGTTGGCCGCTCCTGGCCATGGCGACGCCGACCGCTGCCGCCGATCCGTACAAGATGACGAAACTCAATGCGACGGCCGTGCGGGTACGGGCCGAGCGCCGGCGCCAGTCTGCGAGGGCGAGCTTCAGGGGATGGTGGGCGAGGAAGGCCCCGAGAGACGCCAGACCGACGCCCAACCCGGCCCAGGACGGAGCGACGAGCAGGCCCAGGAGCAGCGGCTCTCCGAGCATCCCCCACCCGCCGTGCTCGACGGGAAGCGCCACGGATCTGAGGTTGATCCCGCTCGCAGCGGAGCGCGCGCTCACTCTCTCCTCGGCATGCCGGTGAGCTGGACGTGTCATCTCAGACATCGGTCCTTCGCAACCGCCTGATGGCCCCCAGGGTGGGACCAGCGATCCAGGCGAAGAGAGAGAGTCCCAGCAACATCGCCGCGCCCCACGGCCCCTTGGTGAAGCGGAGGAACGCGAGCGAGGCGGCTCCGAAGGCCGCGGCCCCCTCGATGCCGAGAAGCGCGGCGGTCCGCACGGCATCCACGGGGTCGACGAGCACGGCCACGATCAGCACGCGCGAGGCGGGCCCGGAGGGAAGGAGCGATGCCAGGCCCAGTGCAGCGACGTCGAAGAGCACCACGGCCACGAACCAGACGACCAGGCCCAGGGCCAGGGCGCGTGTGCGCCGCCGGCCGATGGCGGTGGCGGCGAGCAAGGCGGCCAGGCTGAGGAAGATGGCAGTCAGCACCGCGGAGGCCGCACACAGGATCAGGAAGGCCGAGAGGCCCTCGTTCCCGGACTGGGAGAAGACCACGAAGCCCGCCGCGCCGAAGCCGAGAGCTTGCGCCGCGACGAGAGCCTCGAAAAGCCCCAGGAGCTTTCCCAGCAGGATCGCGTGCCGCGAGATGGGCTGTGAGAAGAGCAGCTCGGCGGCTCCGCGGTCCGGAGCCAGGGACAGGACCCCGATGAGGAGCGACGTGAGGGGCACGAGGAGCAGCACGAGCTGAACGAGAGACGCCGCCGTGCGGGCGAAGTCCTGGACGCCGTGTCCCCCGGAAAGCACGTAGCCGGACGACGCCACGGCCAGAGCGAGCCCCGCGAAGACGACGGCGAAGATCTGCGTCCAGCGCGACCTTACCGCGAGGATCCGTTCCTGCCGTGCGACGAGAAGCAGCGGGTTCACCGACCGCTCCCTGGGGGACCGCCCGGACCAAAGACCTCGGCCAGCGTTCGTGGCGTCCCTCCTCTTGCGTCGGGGTCCGCGTCGCGGGACGAGGTGTCGGCGTGGGCCATGAGATGGGAGGCCATCGGCGTCGCGAGGGACGCGACGTTCGTGTAGATCGCGGCTCCGGCGCGGACCCATGCCTTGGTCCGGTGGTCCGCCACGTACGCGACGGCGCCGGTTGGCAGCACTCTCGAGCCGCCGACGTAGTGTCCGAGGCAGCCGATATCGTCGAAGAACTTCGGCTCCTCCGACGGCGCGACGAGCTGGCCCGCGAAGCGCACCTCGGAGACAGCCATGCGGCACCAGGAACAGGCCTCGTTCTTGGTGTCCAGGGTAGCGGGCACCGGAGGGCCGGAGACGCAGGCCGCCAGAAGGGTCGTGAGGGCGAGGGCGCGCCTCATGTCTGCGCCCCCGGATCCGCGACCAGCTCCTGGTAGAGCGCGTCCAAGCGTCCCTCCTCGGCCGTGAGGCCGCGGATCTCCGCCCCTGCGTTTCGCACGACGTCGAGAACGGCGGGCCGGAGCGAGGCGCCGCCCGGCACGATCAGCTCGCCTGCGGCCCAGGTGGCCTGCGGAGCGATCGCCCGCACCTTCTCCAGGAGGGCGGGGCGTTTGTCGTCGAGGCGCAAGCGCATCACGCCGCGCTCGGCGAGCCTGTCCTGGAGCTGCCGGGCGGAGAGCGTGGCCACGAGGCGGCCCGCCACCAGGACCGCGAAACGATCGGCCAGCCGCTCCACGTCACCCAGATGGTGGGACGTGAAGAAGACGGTCTTGCCTTCGCTCCGCCGCCGGCCGACGAGCCCGTAGAAGGCGCAGAGGCCATCCGGATCGAGAGCCGCCGTCGGCTCGTCGAGGAGCAGGACCGGCGCGTCGGGGAGCATCGCCACCGCGAGGCCCAGACGCTGCACCATACCGCCCGAGTACTGCCCCACGGCGCGGGCTCCCGATCCGTTCAATGCCGCGAACTTGAGGACGGCGTTCACGCGGGACGGCTCCACCCCGCGCAGGGACCGGTAGAACTCCAGCACCTCGCGTCCCGACAACGCCTCGGGAAAGGAGACGCGCTGTGGAAGAAACGAGAGGATTTCACGCGCCTGGGGTTCGGCGGCGCTGCGGCCGCTCAGCCGCACCTCGCCTGACGTGGGGGAGACGAGGCCGGCGACGGCCTTGAGCGACGTGGTCTTTCCGGAGCCATTGGGGCCGAGGAGCGCCACGACCTCGCCCGCGCCGATCTCGAGGTCGAGCGACTCGACAGCCGTGAGAGCGCCGTAGCGCTTCGAAAAGGCCTGGAAGGAGATCACCGACGACCCCGCAACAGGACCGTCGTCCCCAAGGTGACCGCCCCGAAGGCCGCGGCGAGCCCGCCCTTGTTCGCTGACCGCCCCTGGACCTCGACAGACGGGACCTGGGCGAGGGCCGGAGGGCGCACGAGGGGCGCCTTGTCCTCGACGGGAATGGCCTGGAGCACCGGGAACGTCTCCTCGGCGACCGCGAGCGCCGTGGCGCCCATCCCCTGTGACATGAGATCGGCGGCGGTGAGATTTCCGCGGAAGTGGTCGAAGACGCTCGTGAGGCGATAGGGTCGATCGCTCCGGCCGTCGCCATCGAGGTCGGGCTCGTGGTTTTCGGACCAGTAGTTGCCGTCGAAGAGGGTGTCGGTGCGGCGGCCCACGAGGGTGAGCGGCGTCAGGTTGCCGACGAAGGAGTTGCCCTCGAAGCGGTTCTGGCCCGAGGAATCGTAGAGCACGATGGCGGCATCCGAGAGCGCCACGACGTTGCGCCTGAAGACGTTCCGATAGGAGCCCTCGAGGAAGATCCCGCGGGCGTTGTCGGCGATCAGGTTGTCCTCCGCCACGACGTCGTCGCACGCCTTGAAGAGCAGGCCCACCGACGCGAATCCGCGGTTGTGGATGAAAAGGTTCCGCCGAAAGACGATGCGCTTCGAGTACATGAGGGCGGCCCCGGCGGCGCCGTTCTCGAAGAGGTTGTCCTCGAAGACGTTGTCGTCGGAAAACATGTAGTGGAGACCGTAGCGGAGGTCCCGCGCCACGTTGTTCCGGATCGTGCCGTGGGACGAGGACTGGATGTAGAAGCCGTCGCGCACGTCGACGATCTCGTTCCCCTCCAGGCGGAAGCCGTCGGTGTTCCAGGCGTGGATCCCCGAGCCCTTCTCGCCGGGGTCCTTTCCAGGGATCCCGCGCAAGCGGCAGCCAAGGACGACCGCCCCGCTCGCCTCGCGCAGGTAGATCCCGAAGATCGCGTTGGCGATTCGGCAGTTCCTGATGGTGGCGCCGGGTGCGGAGACATGGACCCCGGACGAATCGCGGCCGAGGTCGCCGCCTTCGCGGCCGTCGATGTCAAAGCCGTCGAGGGTCACGTTCGCCCCTCGGACACGAACGACGCTCCCCTTGCCGGAGCCCACGAGGCGCGGACGGTCAGTTCCCAAGAGGGTGAGGGGTCGGTCCAGGAAGAGGTCCCCGCGGTACTCGCCGGACCCGATTACGACGACGCTGCCGGAAGGGGCGGCGTCGACGCGGGCTTGGAGAGGAGAGGCGTCCGCCGCAATGGCCCTTCCCTCGAGCTGGCCCGGCGGCACGACGTGCTCGTCGGCGGCGGCAGCGGAGCAGAAGATCCAGAGAGCGACAGGGAGCAAGGGCGGGCCTCCTCAGGCCGTCTGGGCGCGCGACGAGCGCCGCCACGCCAGGTACGCGGCCGCGAGCAGCACGACCGCAACGCCAGCGAGAGCGTAGGACCCGATCGCGGGGTAGGAGTACACCTCGAAGTTCGCCAGCTTCTTGTATCCGAAGAGGGGTGGCGTGAACGGGTCGACCTTCACCGAGGCGGTGGGAGAGAGGTGATGGCCGTACCAGTACATCTTGTAGGCGAAGGACCAGAGCGAGAAGGCGCCGAAGTACAGATAGAGGACG
>JBGPYB010000187.1:0-8403 GCA_041493035.1 Vicinamibacteria bacterium
GCCGGCCTGTACTTCGAGGTCCGCTTCCAGGGACGGCCCGAAGACCCCGCGGAATGGCTAAAGAAGGAGGACCGATAGATAATCGAGGCATGAGCGCTCGAGCCCGCCTCTTCATCGCCCTCGTCTCCACCGGCATCGTCGGCTACATCGCCTTGGGTTCCGTCCTGGGGCGGGTTCTGGGGGACACGAGCTATTCGCAGCTCACGGTCTTCAACGAGGTCGTGCGTCTCGTCCTCGACTCCTACGTCGACCCGGTGAACGTGGACCGCGCGATGGCCGGCGCGGAGCTCGGCCTCACCGAGGCTCTGGACGGTGACAGCGCCTACCTGGACGCCGAAGACCTGAAGGCCTACCAGCAGCCGGTGAAGGACTCGGATGCCGACATCGGAGTGGTGCTCACGCGGCGTTACGGCTTCCTGGCGGTCGTGGCTCCGCGGCCAGGGTCCCCCGCCGCCAAGGCCGGCGTGAAGGCGGGCGATATCCTCAAAACGATCGACGGCCGTCACAGCCGCACGGTGAGCGTCCCCGACGGTGAGCGTCTGCTGCGGGGCGCGCCGGGGTCGACGGTGAAGCTGCGCCTCCTTCGCCAGGGGAGCGATCCGATCGACGTTGCGGTGGTGCGGGAACGCGTGACGCCCGAGCCCGTCCGCGGAAGGCGGCTCGACGCCGGGCCGGGCTACGTCAAAGTCGCCGAGTTCACCGCGCACACCGCCGAGGAGCTGGCGACGGAAGTGGAGAGCCTGAAGAAGGGCGGCGCCAAGAGCCTCGTCCTCGACCTGCGGGGTGCGGCCTACGGTTCCCCCGAGAACGGCGTCAAGGCGGCCGAGCTCTTCCTGAAGGGCGGCGTCGTGACGAAGGTCGTCGGGCGGCGCGTCGGGGAGAAGGTGCTGAACGCCGACCCGGCTCGCAGCGTGTGGGATCTGCCCCTCGCGGTCCTCGTGGACAACGGCACCGCAGGGCCCGGGGAAATCGTGGCCGCGGCGCTCCTCGATGGCGGCCACACGGCCGTAATCGGCGAGCGGACCTTCGGGCGCGCTCCCGTGCAGAAGATCGTCCCGCTCCAGGAGGGCGCGCTCCTCCTCACCGTGGCGAAGTATGTCTCGCCCAAAGGGAACTCCATCCACGGCAAGGGCGTCGAGCCCACGGTGTCGGTGGCCAGCCCCGAGGACGAGGACGAAACCTCGGGTCAGCCGGCGAAGGATGCTGTTCTCGACAAGGCGATCGAGGTTCTCACCACCGAGGTCAAGAAAGCAGCGTAGTTTCTACTTCACTTCGAACGTTGCTTCCTTCGTGATCACCTTGCCGGCGAGCTTGTCGGTGACCTTGAGCTGCACGACGTACTTGCCCGGGACGAAGTCCGACAGGGGTACGGGTCCGGCTTCGGGGGCCGCGATGGGCGTGTCGAAAGCTTGCTCAGGGCTTCCTGTGAGGCGCTTGCCGTCCTTCATCACGGTGAACTGCGAAACTATCTGCGTTTTCCCTGCCGCGTCGACCTGGGCGTCATAAGCGAAGCCCAGGAGATCTACCGTCTCGCTCTTCTCGAAGACGCGTGTGAAGCGCGGGACGATCTGGGTGCCCCCGATCGTAAGGGCGTCGAGAGCTCCCTTCGGGTCGGCCTTCACACCCGTCTGGACGTCGTGGAGCACCAACAGGTCCGAGACCGAGAACTGGCCGGTGTTGAAGTCGGGCATCTCGATGGAATAGGACGCGGCCGACCCTTTCCCGGTCTTCGAATCCAAGGCGGCCACTCGGATCGTGTACTTGCCAGCCTTCAGGGCGATGCCATAGGACGCGACCAGGCCGCCGTCCGCCTCGATCTCGGCGTTCGCCTCGCGCTCGACCGCGGCCATGACGGAGCCCGTCTCGTCCAGCACCTCCGCGGCCACCACGAGAGGAACGACCTTCTTGCCCCCCACGTCCTGTGTCGCGAAGCCGGCGGCGATGGTCCTCAGGAGCCCGCCAAGATAGGACGAGCCGTCCTTTCCCTTGAGAACGACCGCGGCCTGTGCCTCCAGGGGGAAGTCCTGACGAGGTGCCTTCAGGAGCGCCTGCGCGGGGGTGGGCTTGGGGAGCAGGTCGGCGAGCTTCGTCACGTGGCCATCGGAGCCGACCTTGGGGGCGATGTTCGGGCTCACGACTTTATCCTGGGCGAGACTCGTGAGCTGCCTCCCGTACTCCGGCCCCCCCATGCATTCATTGTCGAAGGAGAGCTGCGCCTGCCCCCCCTTGAACCTCGCCCCCTTGTAGGTCCAGACCTCCGGACTGTGCATTCCCGGTTCGGCATCCTCTTCCCGCTTGTCCTTCTTCACGTCGGCGGGTTCGCCGAGGAGGATGAAGGTGCGGCCGCAGTCCGTTTCGGAGCCGGAGCGACCGCGGACGCGATAGCGCTTGTCCGCCTCGGCCTTGGCCTTCTCGTACTCGGCCTTGTACGGGTTCTCGGTGGCAGCGGGTCCCTTGGGATTGCGACGAGCCCAGAAGATCTTCTGAAACTCCTCGCGATCGGACTTGTCCTTCAGGTCCTTGTAGGTCTTCTCCTCGTCGGGAAGGATGACCGGGGCGACGCCTTCGAGCCAGGCCTTGGCCTCCTTGTCGAGGCCGGCCCAGGCCGACGGGACTGCGGCGATCGTGAGGGCGAGAAGAGCAAGAGAGAACGGGCGGCGCGCGATCATTCCGGCCTCCTTCGGGTTCAGGGCGCAGGATTCTACCGGCTGGTAGCCTACCGATACAAGTGTTACTCTGTGCATCGATGCTCTATCGTCGATTCTTCCTTTCGTCCTTGGCGGCTCCCCTCATTCTTATCGGACTCATCCCCGACGCGGTGGCGCTCAACGCCCCGCGCACGGTTCGCGCCCGTCCCGCCAGGCGGGTCAGCCTTCCTGCGGTCGTCCTGCCCCCAGGCGCCTCGCAACGGGATATCGCCGTGGGCGAGGCGTCTCAGCGAGCCCTCGCGGGGATCGCCGGTTCGGTCGTCGCCCTCGACCCGAGGACGGGCCGTGTGATCGCCGTCGTGAACCCGCAGTACGGCCTCGTCAATGCCTTCCAGCCCTGCTCCGTCTTCAAGGTCGTGGTGGCCATCGCAGGCCTCAGCGAAGGCGTCATCAATCCCGACACGACGTACAACTGCGTCAAGGGATGTTGGACGTGGCCCGGCCACGGTCCCGTGAACCTGCGACGGGCCCTGGCCGTCTCCTGCAACCCGTACTTCGAACGGATCGGCGAGCAGCTCGGCTACGCCACGATACAGAAGTACGCACACCTGCTGGGCCTCGGGAGCCCTTCGGGGATCAACCTCACGGGGGAGGCGACCGGACGCGTCCCCGAGAGCGTTCCCGCGAGCTTTGTGGGTCACCTCTCGAGCCACGCCGCCGGGATCACGACGTCGGCGGTACAACTCGCTGTGCTGCTCTCGACCACTGTCAACGGCGGGATCGTCTACCAGCCCCAGGTAGGCCCGGCCGAGGGATTCGTCCCCAAGGAGCGCTGGCGCCTGCCCCAGGGCACGGTGACCACGGGAATGGCCGACGGGTTCATCTCCGCCGTCAACGAGGGGAGCGCGATATCAGCCTTCGACCCGGACATCGTCGTCGCGGGAAAGACGGGCTCCTGCTCGCAACTCGGGTGGTTCGCGTCCTATGCCCCGGCGGAGAACCCCGACGTCGTCATAGTAGTGTTCGTTCGGCGCGGCAACGGCCACCTGGCGTCGGGGATCGCAGGTCGGATCTACCAGGACCTTTATAAGCCCGCCGCGCCAGCCTCGCCGCTCGGCTCCGTCGCCGGCGGCGGGTAGGCGCGCGTACTACCGCTCCAGCGTCACGTCCAGGTCGGCCGGCGAGTCGGTGCCGACATCGATGTCGTGATCGTAGGTGCGGTAGCCCGGCCGGACGACTTCGACACGGTGCCGCCCCGGAGTGAGCTGCAGGCGATTCGCCTCCCGGGCCGTGCCGTAGAAACGGCCGTCCACATAGACGGAAGCGTCGTCGGGCTTGACGTTCAAGTGGACAGGCGCCACTGCATCGCGATGCGGGCGCGGGCGATCCGCCGGACGGTCGCGACCGTCGCGGTCCCGGTCGGCATCGCGGTCGGCGTCTTCAGAGCGGCGCCGGTCGTCGCGGGCGTACTGCTCGGCGCTCGGGTCCCCAACGACAACCTCCTGGGCCGCGTCGCCGGTTCCCTTCTCCATCGTGTAGTGGATCTTCAGAGTGTTGTCGGGAGTGACGTAGACCTTGAACCGCTGTGACTGGTAGCCGTCCCGCCGAAGCAGGATCTCGTGCTTGCCGGCGGGAAGGTAGAGGCGCTGGGAGAAGCCGTCGTAGTCGTCGACGACACCGGAGTAGTAGCCGTCGACATAGACCTTGGCGTCGTCGGGCTCCACGAGGAGGCGCACCGCACCCGACGCGCGCGAGTAGGACCGGGGGCCGCTGTAGTAGCCGCCGGCACCCTCCGCGTAGTAGCCGTCGTCGTAGGAGTAGTACGGGTAGCCGCCGTAGTAGTAGAGGCCGCCGCCCCAGCCCCAGTACGGGTACCCGTAGCCATAGCGGTAGCCGTAGTAGGGGTAGTAGCCATGCCCGTAACCGTAGCCATACCCGTGGCCGTGGCCGCCGTAGCGGTACCCGGTTCCGGTCCCAGCCTGTGGGTGACGGTACTGCGAGCCGGACCCACCCGAGCCCTGCGTGCGCGGCACCGCGTGGGAGCCCCCCGGAGGAGGATGCCCACCACCGTTTCCGTTTCCATTTCCGTGGCTGCCGCCGTTGCCGCTTCCACCGCTCGAGTGGTGAGCGTGGCCGTCGGCGAGCGCCAAGCCCGGCGATGCCGCCAGAGCCACCGAAAGGACCAGAGACAACCGCTTTGCGCTCATCGTTCCCTCCCTTGAACAGGGACGAACCCGCCAGTCTCTTGTGCAAGGCATATGCCCAGGTTGGCAGACCCGCGATGCAACGGCAATCGCTTTCCTTTCAACGCGTTGTGGAACAGGCCCAACACCGCCGGTGTCACAACCCCAGGACACCGAACGCGGCCCCAGCGGGACACCGTCTATACTGACCCCTTGACCTCAACGAGCGCAAGCCCCCGTCTGCTGGTGTCCTGTGGGGAGTCGTCCGGGGATCTGTACGCCGCCGATCTGGTCCATCGGCTGAAGGATCGTTTTCGCGACCTCGAGTCCTTTGGCGTGGGGGGGGACCGGCTGGGCGGGGAGGGGACACGCCTCCTGGCCCACATCGGAGAGCTGGCGGTGGTCGGGCTCGTCGAGGTGGTGCGCCACATCCCTCGGATTCGACGGATCCTCAGCCGCGTCGTCGATGCCCTGGACCGCCAGCGCCCGGACGCAGCCGTACTCATCGACTATCCCGACTTCAACCTGCGCCTGGCAAGGGAGTTGCGGCGTCGCGGCGTTCCGGTGCTGTACTACGTTTCGCCCCAGGTCTGGGCCTGGAAGCGGGGCCGCATCCGCACGATCCGCGACACGGTGTCGCGAATGCTCGTGATTTTCCCGTTCGAAGAGGCGCTCTACCGCGACGCAGGCGTGCCCGTGACCCATGTCGGCCATCCTCTCGTCGATCTGGTCCAGCCGGCGCCCGATCGCGGCGCCTTCCTGTCGGGGCTCGGTCTCGACCCGAAGCGGCCGGTGATCGGCCTGCTGCCGGGAAGCCGTCGGACCGAGGTGGCCAACAACTTCCCGCCGATCATCGACGCCGTTCGCCTCATCGCGGCGGAGCGCCCTGACGCCCAGTTTCTGCTCGCCGTCGCACCCCTCCTCGACACCGCTACCCTCGCGTCCCGCTGCGACGGCCTCCCCATTCGAGTGCTGGTCGGCCAGTCTCATGCGGCGGTCGGGGCGGCTGACGTGGCCGTCGTCGCGTCGGGGACGGCCACCGTCGAGACGGCGCTCCTCGGCACGCCGATGGTTGTGGTCTATCGCGTCGCCCCGTTGACCTACGCCCTGGGGCGCCCCTTCATCAGCGTCCCCCACTTCGCGATGGTGAATCTCATCGCCGAACGACGCGTCGTCCCGGAGCTGATGCAATCCGACTTCACGCCCGAGCGCGTCGCGGCCGAGACCTTGTCTCTTCTTTCCGATGCCGGCCGCGCCCGGCGGATGCGAGAGGACCTGGCGGATGTCCGCCGCCGGCTCGGCGGACCTGGGGCCACGGCGCGGGTGGCCTCCATCGTCGGCGACCTCCTGTCGGCTCGACCCGGCGCGTGACCCATCCTCTCACCGGCGCCGTTCGCCGCGCCGTCCCCCGGCCCCTCTCGGCCGAGACCCGGCGATACCTGGCTCTCCTCGATCGCCGGCTGGCAGCCGTCGAGCGGGCGGCGAGGGGAGAGGAGGTCCGACGCCGGCGCGAGGCGAAAACGACCCGAGTCCACGCGCGGCGTTTCCTGAAGCCCTACGAAGGCGCCTGGACCGATGGCGACGAGAACCTGGTACGAGGCCATCTCGATGCGTGGCCCCGGCCCGGCATCGACCCCGACGTGGCGGCGGCACAGACCCTGGCGGCGTGCGCTCGCACCCTCGCCGCCATCGAGGCCCCGGCATCGACCCTGTGGTTCTTCCTCTGGGAGATGGAATCCATGCTAGAATCCGGCGCCTTTGTGAGCCGCGCACAGATCCCCGGAGGTCGCTGATGGCCAAGAGGATCCTCGTTGTCGATGACGACGAGAACATTCTGAACCTCGAGAAGACGATTCTCGAGCAAAAGGGCTTCGACGTAACCGGCGCGGGGGGTGGTGTCGAGGCTCTCAAGCTGCTGGCGGAGCAGGAATTCGACCTGGTGCTCCTCGACGTCATGATGCCGGAGGTCGACGGCTTCACCGTCTGCCGCAAGATCAAGGAAGATCCGCGCCTCAAGGACGTCCCGGTGATCTTTCTGACGGCGCGCGGCGGTGGCGAAGCCCTGGCCGAAGGATTTGAGTCCGGGGCGGTGATGTACATCAACAAGCCTTTCACGGCCAACAAGCTCCTGACGATCGTCAACACCATGTTGGAGCCCGGAGCCGGCCTCGCCTGACTCGGCCTCGCCCTCCGTGGCCTCGGCGTATTGAACGAGGTCCTCATGACATTGCTGGACAAGGCTCGTGCCGGCCAGAACACACTCGAGCGGATCGCCAATGTGATCCCCGGATTCAAGGGCTATCGCGACCGTGAGCAGCGCCGCGACGCGGACCGGCTGGAGCGCGAGCACCTGGCGGGGCGCCTCGAGGAATGCAAGAAGCCTCTGAACGAAGCGGCGGCGGCGGTGAGCCGGTCGGGAAATCTCGACGGCATCAATGACATCGAGACGGCTCGTAAGCGCCTCGACAAGGTGATTGCGCGGATCCGCCACGCCGACCGCGGGTATTCCGGCTTCTTCGACGCGGTCAAGGTGGACGAAGCAGCGCTCGCTCGCGTCTACGAGTTCGATCTCGGCCTCGCCGCGGACGTGGACGAGGTCCAGGCGGCGGCCGGCGATGCGAACGCGGTCATAGCGCGGATCGACGCCCTGGACGCTCGCCTTGCCGGCCGCGAGGCGATCCTGGCCGGGATCCAGTAAGGAGCAGCCATGGCCCTCGAGATCCTTCAGCACTTCGACGACTCCGGCGGCGAAATCGTTCATCGCGAGCCCCCGTCGGGCTCGGCCGACATCAAGCTCGGCGCGCAGCTCATCGTCCAGGACAACCAATGGGGCGTCTTCTTCAGGGACGGCAAGGCTCTCGATACCTTCTCTTCGGGGCGCCACACCCTGTCCACGATGAACCTGCCCCTCCTGGGCCGGATCATCGGCGCGGCGTTCGGCGGAAAGTCCCCCTTCCAGGCCCAGGTCTACTTCATCAGCCGTCAGACCTTCACCGACCTCAAGTGGGGAACGAAGGAGCCCATCACCTTCCGCGACAGCGAGCTGTCCATGGTGCGCCTCCGCGCCTTCGGCCGCTTCTCGATGCGCGTGGCGGAACCTAACATCTTCCTGCAGCAGCTCGTGGGAACCCGAGGGGTTTTCACGACCGACGCGATCTCCGACTTCTTACGCGACCTGTGCGTTGCCCGCTTGAACGACCTCCTGGGCGAAACGCTGAAGACGATCCTCGATCTTCCCCGCTACTACGACGAGCTGTCCGGAAGCCTCAAGGGGCGCGTCGCCGACGATTTCGGCAAGTACGGACTGGAGCTGGTCGACTTCCTCATCGGCGCCATCACGCCCCCCGAGGAAGTGCAGAAGATGATCGACGAGAGGGCCGGCATGGGCGCCATCGGCGACATGCAGAAGTACATGGCTTTCAAGGCGGCCCGCGGCATCGAAGCCGCCGCCACGAACACGGGTACAGCCGGTGGCGCGGCCGGCCTCGGCCTCGGCGCAGGCATCGGCATGATGATGCCGCAGATGATCGCGGGTGCCATGGCGGCCCAGGGGCGCCCGGAGGCGGCAACGC
>JBGPYB010000143.1:0-11892 GCA_041493035.1 Vicinamibacteria bacterium
CGGCCGCCCGGCGGCTCCGTCCGGAACGGGTAGGCGCCCGGCGTGCGCGGCTCCCCTTCGCGCCAGCCGAGCAGCCGGCGAACCTCCGCCGGCAGGTCGCCGGCAGGAGCGAGCCCCGGCAGGAGCCGGGCCAGCTCGTAGCGGCGCAGCTCCGGGCTCCTGAAGAGCGCGCCGGCGTAGTCCGTGAACGCGGAGCCGTGCGCCTCGAAACCCGACTCCTTCCGCAGCTCGTCGAGCGAGGCGAGCTCCCTCTGGCAGCTCTCGCCGGCGAGCGGCCCCCAGACGACGAGCGGCCCCGCGGCGCCCTTGCGCACGTAGACATTCCCGTCGAGCTCCCGCACCTGCGGCCGGGTGAGCCGCTCGCACAGCGCCTTCGGCTGCTCGAAGCGCAGCAGCGGCTTGCGGAACGAGTCGCTCGCGACCAGCAGGTTCGCGACGAACGCGTGGCCCTCGCGCTGGTCGACGTCCGGACCGGTCTTCGGATGCCAGCCGAAATGGTCGTCCACCGCGCTGCGCTCGTTGCGCTCGAACGAGGCTACGGTGTCGACGAACGTGTTGTGGTACACGCGGACGTTCGAGCTGTTGAGCGCGCGGACGCCCTTGTCGCAGCCCACGAACACGTTGCCCGCGACGATCGCGCCCTTCGAGATCTCGAAGAAGAACCCGTCGAGCGCGCCCTCGACCCAGTTATCCACGAAGACGGCGTCCGTGTTGCCGACGTCGTACCAGATCCCGTTCGAGTGCGGGTTGTCGATAACCAGGTTGTCGCGGCAAGTGACGCGGTTGGACTGGTTGAAGATCTTCACCGCGGCCGGGTAGTAGCCCGTGAGCTCCTCGACGTTGTTGCGCCGGAAGACGTTCCGCTCGAGCAGCACGTCCGAGGAGCCGATCACGTAGACGCCCTCGGTGCTGGTGTCGCTGAACAGCGAGTTGCGGATCGTGAGCCCGTCCCCCCGGAAGTAGCCTGCCACGCGCGAGCAGAACGAGATCGTCACGTTCTCGAGGGTCGTGCCGGTGACCTCCTTGCCGTACGTCGCGGGATCGGCGGGGCCGAGCGGCTCGTCGGTGGGCTCCTCCGTCGGGCCGAAGCTGCGCTTGCCCTCGATCTCGAGCGCGCGCCACGCGTACTGGGTGAACGTGATGCCGCGGATCACGGGCCCCTTGCGGTCGGACACCTTGCCGTGGACCGCTCCGCTCGTCCGCACGAGCGCGCCGTCGAAGGCCGTGATCTCGACCAGCCGGTTCGTCGGGTCGGTTCCGATGTAGACCTGCCCTTTGTCGTAGTCGACGAAGTAGGAGTCCGCGCCCAACTCCCCTTCCCAGCCGGCCGACTTCAGCATCTCGCCGTCGACGAAGACCATGTCGTTGTTGAAGCGGTGGAGCGGAGTCCGCATGCCCTCGCGGTCGCGCTGCCACCAGCCGAGGGGGGCGGCCGGGAACAAGGTCTTCCACGACGTGCGCCAGACGTTGTTGCGCAGCGCCTTCCAATCGATCGCGACCCGGGTGCCCTTGAGCACGGGGTGCTCGTCGGCGTAGGGCTGCACGGTGATCCCCTGGTTGAGCCGCAGGCCCCCGGTGCGGTAGGTGCCGCCGCGCAGCACGACGGCGTCGCCCGTCACCACGCGCTCGATCGCCGACTCGAGCGTCGTCGGCTCCGCGAGCGACGTCCCCGCCGCTTCCGCACGCGCGTCCGGCGCAACGTAGTAGACGTGAGCGGCCTTCGCCGGGAGGGGGTAGCTCTGTTGGACCGGGCCGTACGGCCCGCCCGTCGGCTGGGCAGCCGCGGGCAGGTGGGCGAGCAGGAGCAGCGGCAGCACGATCAGGCCTCTGGAGAATGCCTGGGACGCGGGTGCGCGCTCTGTGTCCATGGTGGGCTCCTTCGGACTCGACGCCGGTCGCGAGGCGAACGGTACCACGGCACCCTGCGCAGTTGGCCAAATCTGGGACATACTCGCCCCCGGCGAGTCACGCCCACCTCTGGAGACCCGACATGCCCCACCCCTACCAGGACCCCGGCCGATCGCCCGAGGAGCGCGCGGGCGACCTCCTCTCGCGCATGTCGCTGGAGGAGAAGGCGGCGCAGATGCACGCGCTGTGGCTGATCCTCTCCGACGACGGCGAGCACCGCCCTCGCCAGGACGACTTCACCGGCGGAACCAGCCCGGGAGCGGTGAAGAAGGCGCTCGCGCACGGGCTCGGCCAGATCTCCCGCCCGCTCGGCAGCCACGGCGTCGAACCCCGCACGGGCGTCCGTACGCTCAACCGGCTGCAGAAGCTCCTACGCGAGGAGACCCGGCTCGGGATCCCTGCGCTCTCGCACGAGGAGTGCCTGGTGGGTCTGATGGTGCGTGGGGCGACCATGTTCCCCTCGGCCCTCGCCTACGGCGCGACCTTCGACCCCGACCTCATCGAGCGCGCGGCGCAGGCGATCGGGCGTGAGGCGCGCAGCGTGGGCTGCCACCAGGGGCTCGCCCCCGTCCTCGACGTCTCGCGCGACGTCCGCTGGGGCCGCACCGAGGAGACGTTCGGCGAGGATCCCTACCTCTCGGGTGTCCTCGGCACGCGGTTCGTCCGCGGCCTGCAGGGAGAGAAGCGGGACCTGCTCGCCACGCTGAAGCACTTCGCCGGCCACTCCTGGAGCGAGGGGGCGCGTAACCACGGCCCGGTGCACCTCGGCTGGCGCGAGCTGAACGACGTCTTCCTCCTACCGTTCGAGATGGCGGTGAAGCAGGCAAACGCCGGCTCCGTGATGCCGGCGTACCACGACATCGACAACGAGTCCTGCCACGCCTCGCGCCACCTGCTGACGGAAGTGCTGCGCGAGGAGTGGGGCTTCGACGGCCTGATCGTGGCCGACTACATCGGCATCAGCCTGCTCTACCAGCACCACAACCTCGCGCGGGACCGCGCGGAGGCCGCCGCCCTGGCATTCAACGCCGGGGTCGACGTCGAGCTGCCCGCGGACGACTGCACTCAGGACCTCGGCGAGGCGCTCCGCCGCGGCCTCGTCTCCATGGAGACGGTGGACGCGGCCGTGAAACGGATCCTCGTCGAGAAGCTCCGCCTGGGCCTCTTCGAGAGGCCCTACGTGGACGAGGGCACGATCGAGCTGCAGCCGCCGGGCACCATAGCACTCGCGCGCGAGGTGGCACGCGAGGCGGTGGTGGTGCTCGAGAACCGGGGGGTGCTGCCCCTCGATCCGGGGCGGGGCGAGCGCATCGCGCTGATCGGCCCCACCGCCGACGATCCGCTCGCGCTCCTCTGCGGCTACAGCTTCCCGGTGCACCTGATCCTGAGCGACGCGGGCGAGACCGCGGCCCAGGTCGTGACGCCGCGGGCCGCGCTCGAGAAGGCGTTCGGCGCCGGGCGTGTCGCCTACTCGAGAGGCTGCTTCATCATCGAGCAGCGGAAGTACGGCTCCCCGGTGTTCCCCGGTGACGTCGAGAAGAGCACGTCGCTCGACCAGGCCTCACCGGTCTCGCGGCGGACCGACCTCATCCCCCCCGCTGTGGAGTGCGCGCGAGCGGCCGACGTCGCGGTTGTGTGCGTCGGGGACCTGGCCGGCCTGTTCCAGACCGGGACGGTGGGCGAGGGATCCGATGCCGACTCGCTCGATCTCCCCGGCGTGCAGCAGCAGCTCCTCGAGGCGGTGGTCGCGACCGGGAAGCCGGTCGTGGTGGTGCTCACGAGTGGCCGCCCCTACAACCTCGGCGGGCTCGAGGAGAGGGTGGCCGCGTTCGTGATGGCCTTCGCGGGCGGCCAGGAGGGCGGGCCGGCCCTCGTGGACGTGCTGACAGGAGCGGTGGAGCCCTCCGGTCGGCTCACCGTCTCCGTGCCGAAGAACGTCGGCGCCGTTCCATATTACTACAACCACAAGATGAAGAGCGCCGGCACGCCGATCGCGCGCCACTTCGGCAGCCGCTACCCGTTCGGCCACGGCCTCTCCTACACGACCTTGGAGTTCTCCGATCTTCGGCTCGACGCGACGGAGGTGGACACCGGCACCGGCACGATCGGCGCGCGCTTTACGGTGCGCAACACGGGGTCGCGCGCCGGGGTGGCGGTCCCACAGCTGTACGTGCGGGACGTCCTCGCCGCCGTGGTGCGGCCAGTGAAGGAGCTCAAGGCGTTCGGCCGGGTCGCCCTGCGCCCGGGCGAGTCGGCGCGGGTCACGTTCGAGGTGCCGACCGACATGCTCTGCTTCACCGGCCCGAAGGGCCGGCGCATCGTCGAGCCGGGCGAGCTCGAGCTTCAGGTCGGGGCCTCCAGCGCGGACGTCCGGCTGCGCGCCACGGTGACGTTGACCGGAGCCGTTCGCGAGCTCGGCGGGCAGTGGCGGATGGAGAGCCGCTGCACGGTCGAGCGCTGAAGAGAGCCGCATGTCGCCTGTCTCAGAGGAATCCGTGGCTGTCCCGATGCGACTCGTTCGGCGCAATCGCACGCATGCCCGAACGCTTACCCAAGTGCCCGATTCTGGGACCGTTGGATCTCAGGAGCGGGACAGGCGGCTGCTGTCATGAAGAGCCCAGGCCCGGGGCACAAAGCCTTGCCATGCAGCGCGATGTGGCCCAGCGGCAGAGGCTGGCGCGATATCTGCTTTACCGGCGGGCGGAGCTGAATGCCATGAACGAGCCTTCCGGCTGTTGGACAGGGCAGCGCATCGGAGGTTGTGACGAGAAGGGGCACTGGCGAAGCTCCGCCTCGACCATGGCCAGCGTGCTGCACATGAAGGTAGTCTCGTGAGCGCCGGGCTCGCCATCCTCCGTGACCTCCGTTTCGCCATCAAGTCGCTGCTTCGCTCTCCAGGCTTCACCCTCATTGCCATCATCACGCTCGGATTTGGCATCGGCGCCAACGCGTCGATGTTCAGCCTGCTCAATGCATACATGCTGCGCCCGGCCCCCTATGCCGACCGCGATCGACTGGACCGCATCTATCGCGCCACCGCCCAGAATTCTCGCGGCGGTATCTCGCCGGCCGACTACCTCGATCTGAAATTCGAGATGAAAGGCTACGGCGAGATCGCCGCCTACGGCCCTCTTGACATCAGCCTCTCCGAACCCGGCAAACCCGCCGAGACGGCCGCCAGCCTCCGCATCTCCGCCAATCTCTTTTCAACCCTCGGCACGAGACCCGTGCTCGGCCGCGACTTCCGCCCCGACGAAGAAACCCTGGGCAACCACCGAGTCCTCATCATCAATCGCCGCTACTGGCAGAATCGCTTCGGCGGTGACCTCAACATCGTCGGGCGCACGATTCGCGTCGACGGCGAAGCCAACGAGATCGTGGGCGTGCTGCCGGCCAGCTTCAGCGACTTCCGCCATCTGGAAGGGGTCGACGTGTTCCGGCCGCTCGCCCTCGACGAGAAGGAGATGCGCGACCGCAACTCCGCCTGGGTCCGCCTCGTCGGGCGACGCTCGCCAGGCCTCGCCCGTGCGCAAGCCGAAGCCCTCATCGCCGACTTCGGCCGCCGCCTCGCGGCCGACTTCCCCACCGCGAATGCCGAAAGCACCTGGCGCGCCATCCCGATCGACGACACGCTGGTGCCCACGCCGGCCCGAGGCATTCTGGTCATGCTGGTCGGGCTCTCGGGCTTCGTGCTGCTCATCGCCTGCTCCAACCTGGCCAACCTGATGCTGGCCCGCACGATGACCCGAGCCCGCGAGTTCGCCGTGCGCGCAGCACTCGGCGCCTCTCGCGCGCAGATGTTGCGCCCGCTGCTGGTCGAGTCCCTGATGCTGGCCGTCGCCGGCGGCCTTTGTGCCATTTTCGTGGCGATGTGGACCTTCGACTGGCTGGAGGTTGCCAGCAACGGGGACAACACGGTCGGCGTCGTCCTGACGTTCGACTGGCACGTCTTCGCCTGGGCGTTCGGCGCCTGCCTGTTCACTGCCCTCGCCTTCGGCGTGGCTCCCGCGCACTTCGCCCTGCGGCTCGATCTGAACCACACGCTCAAGAGCGGATCGCGCGGCAGCACCGGAGATCGCGGCCATCGACGCTTCCGTGAGTTCCTCATCGTCGGCCAATTCGCCCTCGCCATGGTGCTGCTCGCGGGCGCGGCCCTCTTCGTGCGCGGGGTCCACGAATTGAACAACCGCCGCGCCGGCTGGGAATCCGACCACCTCGTCACCGGCACCATGGCCCTCCCGGCCGTCAGCTACCCGAATGACAAGCAGGTCGCGGACTTCCAGCGCCTCACCCTGGAGCGTCTCGAGGCGCTGCCTGGCGTCGTCTCCGCCAGCCTCTCCGACTCGATGCCGTTCTTCGCCCTGACCGAGGCCCGCAAATTCCTGGTCGCAGGGCGCGAGACTCCCCAACCCGGCCGTGAGCCCGTTGCCCTCGTCAACGGCGTCAGTCCCCACTATTTCGAGACTGTCGGCACCCGCCTGCTCAATGGACGCCGCTTCGACGCCGGCGATGCCCTCACCTCCCCCAAAGTCTTCATCATCAACCAGACGATGGCCCGCGGTCTCTTCGGCGACGAGAACCCGATCGGGCGCCGCATCGCCCAGGCGGGTCGTGATGCGACCGAATGGGGAGAGATCGTCGGGGTCGTCGCCGACGTTCAATCGGTCAATGCCAACCCGAGCGCTGTGACCTACCAGCTCTACCAGCCGAGGGCCCAGGAAGTCCGGCGCTCGAGCGAAATCGCCGTGCGCAGCGCCGGGACCGCGCCTTCCGCGCTCGTCGACAGCATCCGCATGACCATGATGTCGCTCGACGCGGACCTGCCCGTGCGCCAGCTTCAATCCGCCGAAAACAGTATTGCCAAGGTCAACTACGGCTACGGCGTGGTCAGCAGCCTGCTTTCGGCGATGGCGCTGCTCGGCCTCGGGCTGGCGTCGCTGGGCGTCTACGGCGTCATCGCCCGCACCGTGGCCCAGCGCACCGGCGAATTCGGGATTCGGATCGCGCTGGGAGCCCGAGCCGGAGACATCGTCCGTCTCGTGCTGAGCTCCGGAGTGAAGCTTTCGCTCGTCGGCTCCGCCTTCGGCCTGCTGGGTGCCTTCGGCACGACCCGGCTCATGGCGGCGGCCTTTCCCAGCATTCGAACCGACAATGTTCCCGTCGTGATCGGAGTCACGCTCCTGCTGATCGGAATTGCCCAGATCGCCGGCTACATCCCCGCGAGACGCGCCTCGAGAATAGACCCCACCGAAGCACTGCGGGCAGAATAGGCGCTCCGCGAAGGATCGTGAGGGCCGGCCGCCCCCTTCCCGGACTGAAGGCTCACGCGACGAACTTGTAGCCGAGCCCGTGGAGGGTAAGGATGAACTGCGGGTGGCGCGGGTTCGGCTCGAGCTTTCGACGCAGCCAGGCCACGTGGACATCGACGGTGCGGGTCGTGGGCATGGCGTCGTAGCCCCAGACACCGTTCAGAAGCTCGTCGCGCGTCAGGGTGGCTCCTCTGTGCTCGACGAAGTATCGAAGGAGCTGGAACTCCTTGGCGGACAGCTCGACCGGGTCGCCGTCTCGCTCCACCTCGGCCCGCCGGAAGTCCACCTGGACCCCTCCGAAGCGGTAGCGCTCGGGAGGACGTCCCTCGACCATGGTCCGGCCCCGGAGACGAGCCTCGACGCGGGCGAGAAGCTCCGCCATCTCGAAGGGCTTCGTCAGATAATCGTCGGCTCCGAGTTTCAGCCCCACGACCCGGTCCACGACCTGTCCCCGCGCGGTGAGCATCAGCACCGGAGTCGTGACGCCCTTCTGGCGAAGATCCCGGCAGACGTCGAAACCGCTCTTGCGCGGAAGCATCACGTCGAGGATCACGAGATCGAAGGCCTCGCGTGCGGCGCGGGAGAAGCCCTCCTCGCCGTCGGCCGCGGTCTCGACCGAGTACCCTTCGCTCTCCAGACGATCGGTCAGGCTGAGACGGAGTCCGGCTTCGTCCTCAACGAGCAGAATGCGCGATCCCATCGACCCTCTCTTCCAGATCTTCGGCTTCCCCCGCCTTTGGCACGGTGGGAAGCGTGAGGCTGAAGGTGGTGCCACGACTTGGCTCGCTCTCGGCCTCCACGACACCTCCGTGAGCTTCCACCACCCGCTTGACGAGGCTCAGGCCGAGACCGAAGCCACGCTCTTCACCCTCGTGGGCGGCGCGGCCTCGATAGAACGGCTCGAAGATCCGTGACAATTCCGCCGCGGGTATCCCCCCTCCGCGGTCCTCGACGGAGATCCGAACCGCCGGCCGCCCCTTCAGGATCGCAAGTGTGGCGCTCAAGCCGAGCCATTGCCCGTCGGCGCCGTACTTCATGGCGTTCTCGACGAGGTTCAGGAGGACGTTCCGGAGGGCGGCCGCGTCTCCGCGCACATCCGGAAGCCCTGGGGCCACGGTCTGCTCGATGTGGAAGCCCCTCTCCCCGGCCCGGGTCGCGGCGGCGGCTCGCGCCTCCCCGAGCAGGTCCTGGACCGACACCGGCTGGAAGCGGTAGATCCGCCGCCCCGAGTACGTTCCGGCGAACTCCAGAACTCGCTCCACCATCTCGGCGAGGCGACGCCCTTCGTCTCTCACCGTCGCCCCGTAGCGTCGCACCTGCTGTGGCGCCGCGACGATGCCGTCGGCCAGGTTCTCGCCGGCCGCGCAGATGACGGCCACGGGGGTCCTGAGCTCGTGGGATACCCCGGCCACGAATTCCATCTGGCGCGCGGCAAGACGCCGAGCCCGGAGAGTCGCGGCCACGATCAGGGCCATGCTGGCTGCGAGCAACACGAGGATGCCGAAACTCAAGGCCAGATTGCGGCGGCGCGCCGCTGCCACGATGTCCTCGAGGGAGCCCACACGATGCGTCGCGGTGAGCCGCCACCGTCCCGCATCAGCGCCCCGTCCCCCGCCAAATCTCTCCCCCGCCGGACCGGGGCGACGCAGCGGAGCCGCCCAGGCCAGGTCCTCCTCCGACATCTCGTCGAAGCGCAACTCGAGAAGGCCTGCGGACACGTCTTCGGCGCGAGACACCGCGGCCGGATCGGAGGCGTAGACGACGCGAGCGGGCTCGTTGCGGTGGACGACGGTCAGGTTGTAGTCGAGGCCGCCTTCGCCACCGAAGTGCCGGCTGGCGAGGGATGGGAGAAGCTGCTCGCGGATGAAGTCAGCGTCGAGGACGATGACGCTGATCCCCGCAAGATGGAAGGTCCCAAAACCTCCCTGCGCTCCCTCCGCGACGCGTGGGCTGAGGCTGGGCGCGGGTGCCATGAGAGCGGGCACATCGTCAACGATCAGGCCACGCGGCCCCTCGGGGCGCCCCTGGAACAACGTCTCGATCCGCCGGCGGACGGGATCGAGACCGGTCGGCCAGGACGTGGCTTCAAAACGTCCCTCCCCGGGATCGAAACGCGAGACACGGACATCTCCGGCCGGGCTCAGTTCCACAAGGAGGATGTCCCGTACGAGCCTCGGGTGTTCCGCTCGCTGCGCCCAGGTCGCATGGCGAGAGGCGTAACGGCCGAAGTCCCGGGTCTTCAGAGTCTCGGGGTCGACCTGAAGCCACAAAAAGGCACGGGTGACCTCGCGGTCGAAGTCGCGAGCCACGCGTTCGGCCCGGCTCCGGGCATTCGCGCTGAGGCGCGCCTTCTCGGCCTCACCCACCTCGCCGGTCCAGCGGTACTGGAGCGTCGCGAGCAGGCCCAGGAGAACGAGAAGCAACCCCACTCCCGCGGGGAGCGCCGAACGCTCACTCATACGGCGCCAATTCATCTCGCGTCGAGCTTAGCATCGGAGATCGCGGCCCCAGCCGCGATCGGATCACTTTTTACAGCCTTAACATCTCGCCGGTCCTCATTCACGCTTCTTCACAATTTCTTTTCCCACCCTTAATCACCGCGGGGCGTCGTCCTGGCAAGATCGTCTGCAAGGTCGCGCCGGGCGGGATCAAACACCTTCCCCAGGCTGCTCGCAGCGATACTCGCTGTCGGCCTCCTGCCCGGCGCGGCCTTGACAACGGGCGCTGTTCAGGGCGGGAACATCGGGTAACTTGGGAGTTCGAGCGGAGGTGTTCGTGAAGACATGGCTGGTTGGTCTTGGGATCGTGGCATTCGGCGGGCTCCTGGCCGGCGCAGGGGCCTCCGCTGCACAGGAACAGGCGTCTCCGGCGCCGGCGGCGCCGGTGGAGAAACCAAATCTCACGGGGCGGTGGAAATTCAACCCCGAAAAGAGCGACGACGCCAGGGCGAAGATGCGTGAGGCCATGGCGGGGCGGCACCACGGGTCGGGCGGCGACGGCAGCGGCACGGGGGGCCAAGGGGGTGGCTCAGGCGGCGGCTACGGTGGTGGCGGGGGCCACTCCGGAGGCGGCCACATGGGCGGGGGCGGCATGGGTGGCGGCCACATGGGCGGCGGCATGGGCGGTCACCGGCCGAGCGGAACGAGCGGAGCCGAGCCCTCAGACGAAAAGAGGGCGCTGGCCCGCGCAGCCATGGACGACGTCCTGAACCCCGGCGACGTCCTCACGGTCACTCAGAAGGACCCTGCGGTGACGATGACGGCCGATGACGGACGGGTTCACCAACTCTACGCCGACGGACGCAAGGTGAAGGGGAAGGACGGCGCTCCGGAGCAGACCACGAAGTGGGAGGGAGCCAAGCTCGTCGTCGAGTCGAAGATCGATGGAGGGCCGACGATCCGCGAGAGCTATTCCCTCGATGCCGACGGCAAGGCGCTCCAGGTCATCGCCCGGATCCTGATGCCGATGTCGGACACGCCAGTGATCGTTCACCACCAATACGACGCGGCGCCTCCGGAGTGACACCCGGCCGCCGGTGCGGGCTCAGTGGCGTCCGCGCCGGCCGGCCATGTCGCCCGCCACGGCGAGAACGAGGATGACGCCCTTGATGATCGGCTGCCAGAACGCCTCGGTGTTCATCAGGCTCATGCCGTTGTCGAGGGAGAGACCGATGGTGATCTTCTTCTCACCGCTGGCGGCCGCGTCGAAACGAGGGCAGCGACGAAGCGGAAAGGCATGAATCGCTACCTCACTCAGGTTCCTGGATAACGGCGGCGAGAGTAGCGTTTCGGAATGAAGCCGTCAATTCCCCGCGTGGTATCCTCCGGCCGACCGAATGAAGAGGCGAAGCGCCTTGCGAGGAGCCGGGATCGGCGCTTTGGCGGCGGCTGCCGGCCTATCGGTGGGCGAGGCCGCCGGGTCGAGGCTGAAGCTGCTGGTTGCAGGCGGCCATCCCGACGATCCCGAAAGCATCGCCGGCGGAACGATGGCGCTCTTCGCGGACGAGGGGCACGAGGTCGTGGCCCTCTACCTCACACGAGGCGAAGCCGGTATTGCGGGAAAGACTCACGCCGAGGCCGCAGCGATCCGCACGGCTGAGGTCCAGGCGGCCTGCGCGATCCTGAAGGCGCGGCCGCGATTCGCCGGGCAAGTCGACGGCGCCAGCGAAGTCTCGGCCGCCCGCTATCGGGAGCTGCGCGCCATCCTCGACGACGAGCGGCCCGACCTGGTCATCACCCACTGGCCCGTCGACACCCACCGTGACCATCGCGCGACGTCGTTGCTGGTCTACGACGCATGGCTCGCTTCGAGGAAGTCGTTCGGCCTCTACTACACGGAAGCCATGACGGGAGCGCAGACCCAGGGCTTCGCACCGTCCCACTACGTCGACATCACCGCCGTCGAGCCCAGGAAGCGCAAGGCCTGCCTCGCCCACGCCAGCCAGGATCCGGCGGAGTTCTACGGCCATCACGAAAAGATGCACGGGTTCCGGGGACTCGAGGCCGGCTGCGCCGCGGCCGAGGCCTTCTTCCGCCATCCCCAAGATCTGACGCCAACGCTTCTCCCCGGCGGGCGACCGCGCTCCTGAAACGGCTCAGGCCACCGTCAACCGTCTGCGCGCTTCGCCCAGGATCTCGCGGGTCCGCGTGGCGCCGCTGCGTGTGACGCCGAGAGC
>JBGPYB010000042.1:0-30791 GCA_041493035.1 Vicinamibacteria bacterium
CCCTCGAGCGCGGCGACATCTTCACCCCGCTGATCCGCAACCTGGGCGCGATCTTCGTTCGTGGCGGAACGCCGCGCGACGTCTTCTGCCAGTACATGGCTCGCGCCGCGGGCCCCACCGCGGGTCGCGACCTCAACGTGCACTTCGGCTGGCTCTCCGAGGAGGGGAGCATGTTCGCCGTCATCTCGATGCTCGGTGACATGATTCCGATCCTCACCGGCGCGGTCCTGGCGGAGCGGATGAAGGGCAAGACGACCGTGGCGTTGACCTGGATCGGCGACGGTGGCACCTCCACTGGAGCGTTCCACGAAGGGCTGAACTTCGCGTGCGTCCAGAAGGCCCCCCTCGTCCTGATCGTGGAGAACAACAAGTACGCCTATTCGACTCCGACCTGGAAGCAGACGGCCAACGTCCGCTTCGTGGACCGCGCGCAGGCCTACGGCTGTTTCGGCGAGGCCGTGGACGGCAACGACGTCCTCGCTGTCTACGATGCGACCCGGCGGGCCGTCGAGCGCGCCCGGAACGGCGAAGGCCCGACCCTCATCGAGGCCGACACGATGCGGATGCGTGGCCACGCCGAACACGACGACATGAAGTACGTGCCGCGAGACGTCCTCGCCGATTGGGTGCGGAAAGACCCGATCCTGCGCTACGAACGTCACCTCGTGGAATCGGGACTCGCGGCCCAGAGCGACCTGGACGCGGTCGCGGTCATGATCGAGCGACAGCTCGAGGCCGACCTGGCCTTCGCCGAGGCGAGCCCCTTCCCGGCGCCCGGAGACGCCATGGATCGCGTCTATGCCGAGGGCGCCGTCCGGCCGCCGATCCCCGGCCTGGTGGCCGAATGGGAGCGGCGTATGAAGCCCTGATGGCGCTCCTGACCTATCTCGACGCGATCCGCCTCGCCATGTTCGAGGAGATGCAGCGGGACGACCGCGTCTTCGTCCTCGGGGAAGACGTCGGAGCTTACGGCGGCGCTTTCCGGGTCACGGCCGGCTTCCTGGAGACCTTCGGCGAGCGCCGCGTCATCGACACGCCCATCAGCGAGTCGGCCATCGTCGGCGCTGCCATCGGAGCCGCGATCATGGGGATGCGCCCCATCGCCGAGATGCAGTTCATCGACTTCATCTCCCTGGCCTTCGACCAGCTCGTCAACTACGCGGCCAAGAGCCGCTTCCGTTGGGGCGCTGGCGTCCCCATCGTGGTGCGCGGCCCTTGCGGCGGCGGCGTCCATGGCGGCCCCTACCACAGCCAGAACCCCGAGTCGTACTTCATGAACGTCCCGGGGCTCAAGATCGTGGCCCCGGCCACTCCCACCGACGCCAAGGGGCTCATGACGGCCGCCATTCGCGACCCCGACCCGGTCCTCTACCTGGAGCACAAGTTCCTCTACCGCCGCATCAAGGAAGAGGTCGCCGATGGCGAGATCGTCGTCCCCATCGGAAAGGCCAGGGTGGCGCGCCCCGGGTCCGACGTCTCGATCATCACGTACGCCGCGATGCTTCACGTGGCCCTCGAGGCCGCCCTTGCCGCCGCCAAGGACGGGATCGACGTGGAGGTCCTGGACCTCAGGACCCTGCTCCCGCTGGACCAAGAGGCGATCTTGTCCACCGCGGCGAAGACCGGAAAGGTCATCGTGCTCCACGAAGCGACGAAGACCGGAGGGCCAGGAGGCGAAGTCGCGGCGCTCATCGCGGAAGAGGCGTTCGAGTCCCTCGACGCGCCCGTCGTGCGTCTGGCGCCCCCCGATACGCCCGTTCCCTACGCGCCGCCTCTCGAGGAGTTCTTCCTTCCGAACTCCGAGAGGGTCGGCAAGGCTATCCGAGCCCTGTATGATTACTAGATACTGCTCCCAGTGAATTCCAAGAGGGTGAGCCATGACTGACGTCATCATGCCCCAGATGGGCGAGTCGATCGCCGAGGGGACAGTCACGAAGTGGATGAAGGCGATCGGGGACAAGGTGGAGCGGGACGAACCGCTCTTCGAGATCTCCACCGATAAGGTCGACGCCGAGATCCCGGCACCCGCCTCTGGGATCCTGACCGAGATCCGGGTCCAACCGGGGACCACGGTGCCGATCAACACCGTCGTGGCCATCATCACCGCCGCGGGAGAAATCGCGGCCGCACCCCCGGCCGCGGCTCCCCCTCCTCCTGCGCCAGCCCCCACGCCAGCGCCGACCGTTCCGGCGGTTCCGGCCGCAGCCGCTCCCGCACACCCTCCGCCGGCCCCGGTTCCGGCGCCTGCTGCGACCCCGGCTTTCCAGCCAGCCCCGGCCGCAACCGCTCCCTCGCGGCCTGCGCCTCCCGCGGCGGCTCCATTGGCGGCGCCGGCACCCCCTCCCGCACCTGCCGCACGTCGCGGGGAGGCTGAGAAGCCCCGTGCCGAGATGACCGTGGACGAGCTGCGGCAGACGCGTTCGTCACCGGTTGTCCGGAACATCGCCGCCGAGCACAACGTCGACATAAGCCGGGTCTCGGGCACTGGAATCTCCGGTCGGGTCACCAAGCAGGACATCCTCACCCACATCGAAACCCGCGCCGCTGAGCCACCTCCGCCAGCCGCCGCGGCCACGCCCGTCGCACCTCCTGCGTCGGCACCCGCGCCGAGCGTAGAGCAGGCCACGCCTGTCGTCGCCCCGTACCGGCCCGGGGAGAAGGTCGAGATCATCCCCATGTCTCCCATCCGCAAGCGGACGGCGGAGCACATGGTGCTGTCGAAGCGCATCTCGGCCCACGTGTCGACGGTCTGGGAGATCGACATGACGCGCATCGATCACCTGCGCCACAAGCACCGCCATGCGTATCAGGAGCGGAGCGGCGTCAAGCTCACGTACCTTCCTTTCATCGTCAAGGCCACCATCGACGCGCTCAAAGTCTTCCCCGTGCTCAACTCCAGCGTGGAGGGGGATTCCATCGTCTTCAAGAAGGACATCCACATGGGCCTGGCGGTGGCCCTCGACTGGGGGCTCATCGTCCCGGTGGTCCGAAACGCCGACGAGAAGAACCTCCTGGGTATCGCCAAGGCAGTGAGCGACCTTGCCGAGCGGGCGCGGACCAAGAAGCTGAAGGTCGACGAGGTGCAGGGCGGGACGTTCACGATCACCAACCCTGGGGTCTTCGGGAGCCTCTTCGGGACGCCCATCATCAACCAGCCCCAGGTGGCCATCCTCGGGATCGGAGCCATCGAGAAGCGGCCCGTGGTGCGCGACGACGCCATCGCGATTCGCAGCATGGCGTATTTCGCCCTGACGTTCGACCACCGAATCGTGGACGGAAGCGACGCCGATCGCTTCATGGCCCACGTCAAGAAGGGTCTTCAGGAGTTCGACGAAAACGCGCTCTAGGGGGCTGTCGTCGCTCGTCGTCCGGCGTCTCGGCTGCGTCGCCTACGCCGACAGCCTCGAGCTGCAGGCCGGCCTGGTGGCGGATCGCCAGGCGGGCCGCATCCCCGACACGCTCCTGCTCCTCGAGCACGACCCCGTCTTCACCCTCGGCCGCAACGCTCGCAAGGAGAACGTCCTCTTCCCCGACGAAGCTCTCCGCGACAAGGGCTTCGGCGTCTTCGAGACGGGGCGCGGGGGAGACGTGACCTACCACGGACCCGGGCAACTCGTGGGATACCCGATCCTGGAGTTGCCTCTCGGACGACGCGACGTGCACCGCTACGTCCGCGATCTCGAAGAGGTCATGATCCGTACGTGCGCTGACTACGGGATCGTCGCCGGTCGCGTCGGGGGCCGGACGGGGGCGTGGGTCGGCCACGAGAAGGTCGGAGCCGTCGGGGTGCGCATCGCTCGATGGGTCACGTCTCATGGGTTTGCGCTCAACGTCTCCCTTGACCTCGCACCGTTCGATCTCATCGTTCCGTGCGGCATCCGTGATGGCGGCGTCACCAGCCTGGCGCGACTCCTTGGGCGGCCCGCGCCGATGGACGGTGTGATGGCGGGTGTCACGACCCACTTCGCCGAAGTCTTCGAGGCGGCGGCAGTCGAAGACGCGATTGCACCGCTCTCGAGTGCGCGCTAGCATCGAGACGGAAATGCTGAAGACGATAGCGACCGCCATCCTGTGGGTTGGGCTTCTCGGTAGCGTTGTCGGCTACGCCGAGGAGGCGCAGCCTTCCTTCGAGGGAAAGTCCATGAGCCAGTGGATGACGCTGCTCAAGGAAGTCCCCAATGATCCGGCCCACGCGTCTCAGGACTGGCGGAAGGCCCCTTGGGCCCTGGGCAAGATCGGCGTCCCCGCGCTGCCTGACCTGATCACGACGCTCCAAGACCCGAACCCGAGCGTCCGCCTTCGTGCGATCCGGACGATCGTGGCGATGGGAAAGGTGGCGTCCGACGCGGCCCCTGGCCTCGCCCAGTGCCTCAAGGACAGCGATCCACGCGTGCGTCAGTGGGCCGCGGTGGCGCTCGGGCAGATTGGTCCGGCTGCCGCGGGCGGAGGGGCCGCACTGATCGGGGCCCTCAAAGACCCTGAGCCTTCGGTGCGGCAAGCCTCGGCAGCCGCTCTCGGGGCCATCGGCACACAGGAGGCCATCGAGCCCCTCCAGGCGGCCGCCACGGACGCCAACCTGGCGGTCCAGAGGGCCGCCCGGCTGGCCCTCGAAAAGCTACAACCCGCAAAGCCCTGAGCACCGAGGCCTCGCCATGCGATGCCGCGAGAAGCCCTTCGTGTCTCTAGGGAGTGGGGCTGCGCGAGGCAAACAACCGGGCGTTCCGAAGCGCCACGATCAGGAACTCCGCCAGGACCTCCGCGGCGACGACGTCGTCCAGGTCGAAGGCGGCGGGCTTCTCGCTCTGAAAGTCCAGCGCTCCGACCGCCTCACCCGACTCGATGAGCGGCACAACCATTTCGGACCGAGTGCCGGGGACGTCAGCGAGATAGTCGGCATCGCGCCCGACATCCGGGACGACCTGCGGCGCCCGCTTTCGGAGTGCCCGGCCGATGATCCCCCTGGCCGGCCCTTTCGCGCGCCCTGCGCTCTCTCGGGCGACCCCCTGTCGCCCGGCCCAACGTCCCACCAGAGCGCCCTCGGCGTCCAGGGTTACGACCGCCACGTAGGTGTGGTTCATCCGCGCCTGGAGACTCGTCGCCGCTTCCTGCATCAGCCGCTCCGGATCCAGGATGCCCGCGATCCGATGGGTCACGGAGCTCAGAATGGCGAGCTGCTCCGCCCTGTGCTGGCTGCGCCCCTCCAAGCGCCTCAAGGCCTCGAAGTTCCGTGCGGCTTCGTGAGCCCGTTCAAGGGCGTGGGCCGCCTGATCCTGCGCCTCGGCCAGCCTCCGCGCCCAGTCCTCCTCCTGCACCCGCAGGAGCCCCTCCAGCCGCCGGAGGCTCAGCTCGTGGGCGGCCAAGAGGGCGTCGGCCATCGATAGACCGTCGAGGCCATCCAGTAGCGGAGCCGCGCAGCGTGACAACGCCCGCGTGGCCGCGATCCGTAGGTGGAGGCTCTTCCCGGCCCGAACCATCTCCGCGGCGCTCGTCGCGTCCTCTGCCAGGTAGTCCGCCAAGCCCCCGGCCGAGAGACGCGTGATGAGGGCATCCGTTTCGGCGCCACAAAGCCTGAGAGATTCGGACTCCGACGCCGTCGTGCATGACCTGACCGACCGCGCCCACGAGTCCACGAACGCGTCGCGCTCGCTCGAGAGCCGCGCCGCCACCAACCGCAACGCCGCTGGCAGTTCGGTCACGCGCCCTTGTCGCCCCGGTAGAGGTGCGCGATCCCTCCCGTGAGCGCTCGACGATGGACGCCGGTGAAGCCCGACCGTTCCAGAAGGGCCGAGAACTCCGGCGGTGAGGGGAACCGCTCAACAGACGCCGGCAGGTACGAATAGGCACCGCGGTCCCCACTGACGAGACCGCCGATCCACGGCAGCAATCGGCCGAAGTAGAAGCGATAGGCGCTCCCCAGAGGACCCGCGGGCATCGAGAACTCCAGCACCACGAACCGTCCGTGGGGTTTCAGGACGCGGAACACCTCACGGAACGCGGCCTCGACGTTCCCGACGTTCCGAATGCCGAAGGCAACGAGGGCAGCGTCGAAGAGTCCGTCCCGCAAGGGCAGTCGCTCCGCATCTCCTGACGCGAGGCTCCCCCGCGTCGCCAGCGTTCCCTGTTTCAGCTTTCTCAGGCCGCGGACGAGCATGGCGCTCGAGAGATCCACACCGACGCCCGTCGTCCTTGGGTCGCGCCGGAGAACCTCTATGAGCAGATCTCCCGTGCCGGTGCATAGATCCACGATGCGGGCCGGACCCCCGAGGTCCAGCATGTCGACGCACGCGCGCCGCCAGCGGACGTCGATCCCTGCCGAGAGCAGCCGATTGAGCAGGTCGTAGCGCGGCGCGATCCGGTCGAACATGGACCGAACCGCCGCTTTCTCGGGTGCGCCCGGGGTCGGCAGAGACCCGTCTGCCGCCACTGACCCGGGGCGCACCATCCGCGGATTATAGCGTCAGGCCAAAAGGCGCGCCGCCAGCGTGACCGCGAAGTACAGGGCGCTGACCCAGCCGTTGACCGTGAAGAAGGCCGCGTCCACTCGCGAAAGGTCCTCCCCCTTCACGAGGCTGTGTTCGTGGGCGAGGAGCCCTGCCACACCCGCCATGCCAACAACGTAAAGAGGGTGCAACCTCACCAGCACGTATAGCGCGAGCAGCAGCATCACGGTGAAGACGTGAAGGATCCGTGAAACGACGAGCGCTCGGCGAATCCCCAGTCGCGCGGGGATCGAGTGAAGCCCCTCGCGACGGTCGAACTCGGCGTCCTGGCAAGCGTAGATGATGTCGAATCCCGCCGTCCAGGCGAGAACGGCGAGGCCCAGAACGATGGGTGCCCCGTCGAAACGCCCCCGGATCGCGATCCACGCCCCCACCGGGGCCACACCGAGGGCCAGTCCCAGGAACAAGTGAGAGAACGACGTGAAGCGCTTTGTGTAGGAATAGCCGAAGACGATGGCGAGGGCCAGCGGCGACAGGGCGAGGCAGAGCGGGTTGAGCTGCCACGCGGCGACGATCAGAGCCGCCGCGGAGAGGAGGACGAGGCCCCACACCTCGGCCCTCGACAGAACGCCAAGGGGAAGCTCGCGACCCGCCGTGCGGGGGTTTCGCGCGTCGATCGCCTGGTCAGCAAGTCGGTTGAAGCCCATGGCGGCGCTGCGTGTTCCCACCATGGCCACGAGGATCCACACGAGCTGCGCCCACGCGAGGCGCCGATCGGCAGCCAAGACGGCCGACGCGAGGGCAAACGGAAGCGCGAAGATCGAGTGGGAGAAGCGAATCATGCGGCCGTAGGCGGTGACCTGGTCCAACGCGCTCATGTCGTCGCCACCCGCACAGCATGCGCCTCGCCGGAAACGAGGAACTCGAAGGGGTCGTCGGGAGGAGCCCCCGCAGCCGCGAAGGCCAACGCCGCTCGTTTCCCTGGCGCCAGTGCGCCCAGATCGTCCAAGCCCAGTGCTCGCGCTCCCCCGGCGGTGGCCATCTCCACGATGGCTGAGGCATCAAGGGCAGGGAACTCCCGCCGCAGCGCCGCGGCATCCGCCAGAAGGTCGAGGGTGGGGGCGCTGGCCAGGCTGTCGGTGCCCAAGCAAAGCCGGACGCCAGCAGCCAGCATATCGGGGACGGGCGGCACGGCCACGCCGAGGTTGCGGTTGCTCCGTGGGCAGACGGCCACGTGGACCCCCGCGCGCGCCAGCAGGCCTCGGTCGGCCGCATCGACCCGCGCGCAGTGGGCCGCGACGAGACGCGGATGGAGGACGCCCATCTCCGAGACGTACCGCACGGGACTGGTCCTCGGCGCCACGAAGGGGACGTTGCCGACTCGCTCCGCCAGGAAGGCACTCCAATCTCCGTCTTCACCCGCTAGGAAGCGGCTCTCGGCTTCCGACTCCGCCAGGTGAAGCGCCGCAGGGCCGCCCCGCTCCCGAAGCCCGGCGAAGAGTGCGGGCGACACCGAATGAGGCGCGTGGGCCGCGAGACGAATCTCGACGTTGGGCGCGGGGCGACGGCCGACGGCCCGGAGGCGCTCGTCGGCGCGGCCCAAGATCTCTTGTGCGTGCGCCGCATCCCATCCGATCAGTTCATAGAAGACCACGGACTCGAGACTCGACGACTCCAAAAGATCGAGGTGAGCAAGAGAGTTCGAGACATCGCCCACGGCGACCGTGCCGGTAGCCTCCATCGAGGCGATGGCTCGGACCGTCGCCTCCCGCGAACGCTCGGCCGTCTCCGCTCCTCGCGCAGCCACAAGCGCCGCCACCCAGGGGACGAAGGCGCTGGGAAGGGGCAGACGCCCCTGCAGCGAAGAAAGCTCCAGGTGGCAGTGAGCATTCACGAGCCCTGGGAAAAGGACCCCAGGCCCGAGATCGACGAGGGCCTCACCGCGAGCGGACGTGTCTCGATCAGGTTCGACTGAGACGACCCGCCCATCGGCGACGCCGACGCGGCCGTCGCGCAGCGCCGGTCCGGTCATCGTGAGGACCCATGACGCGGTGAAGACCTTCACCCCGGGATCGTATCGCACGGCTGCGGGACTCGGGGCCGTCAGGCCGAAACGTCGGTTCGTTGCCTGGAGGCAGGTTCTTCGCGCCCGGCTTCATCCAGCCGACGGCAACCCTCGAGGATGATCTGGTCGAAGCTCTCGCCGAAGCTTTCGCCGGGGCCGGGATCGCCGCTCACGAACTCGAAGTGCCCCTTCGTCCAGCCCAGGAAGGCATACACGGCTTCCGCGCCGCGTCGTCCGTTGTTCTCGGCCCCGATCATCTCCCCGTCGCGGAACCGGATCTGGGCGCGCCGGGCTTCGTCGTGACTCGTGAAGATCCCCGTGAACTGGGAGATATGGCACATCTGCAAGACGCTCGGGGCGCCGATAATCTCGATCTCCCCGTCCATCCCTGGACCGTTTCGCGTGCGGAACCTCAGGTCGGAGTAGCGCTGCAGGGTGAGCTGGACTCGGATGAGGAGCTCTCGAACCCGGAGCGGCTTGTTCAGGTAGTCGTCGGCGCCGAGCTTCAGGCCGTGGGCGCGGTCGGCGTAGCCGTCCCGCTCCGAGATGAAGATGAGGGGCGTGTGCCGGAGCAACCTGTTGCCGCGGACCTCGGCGCAGAAGTCGAAGCCATCCTTGCCCGGGAGGTTCACTTCCGAGAGGATCAGCCAGGGGCGTGCCGAGAGGGCCAGACGCAAGGCTTCCTTCGCATCGGCAGCCTCGAAGACGGTGACGTCATGCTTGTCGAGGGCCTTCCGCACGAGGCGGCGGCTCGACGCGTCGGGATCGACGACAAGGGCCTTGCGGAGTGCCTTCGGCAGCGACGCGAAGATCCCACTCTCCGCTTTCGCTGCCCCCGGAGGCGTGCGGGTCGCCACCCGAACCTGAGGCTCCTCGACGAGCCCCGACCTCGGCGGGAGTTCCGCGGCCCGGCGAAGCTTCACCAGCGTCCTATAGGCTCCTTCAAGGCACTCGATCACGCTCTCGGCGCCAATGCCACGGGGGACGTAGCCCACGACGCCAAAACGCGCCGGCGAGGCCCCGTCGGGTCCCGGCTCGGCGTCCTTCAAGATCACCATGGGGTATTCGGCCGCAGCAGGATCTACGTCCAGCGCCCGCAAGACCGCGTAGCCTTCCTCGAAGAACGCCTTCGGCAGAGGCTTCTCGAGATCTGTCCGCCGCCGGGCCCAGCGCGGAACCGGCGCAAGCACCGCTTCGCGGGGGTCGGCCAGGACCAGGTCCGCGGCTCCGACCCTCAGCAGCTTCTGCGCGGCCTTGGCATCGGACGTCCCGACCACCCAATACCCTTCGTCCCGAAGGAGGCCTTCCATCTGCGCCCGGGCCAGCGCGTCCGACTCCAGCACCAGGACGCTCCGGATGCTGTCGTCGGAGTCGTCGCCAGCGCCGCGACGAGACGCCGCGCCGTCCCGCACCAAGGCGGGAGCACCGGTCGGTCTCTTGACGTGCTGAGCGGTCTCGTCGGACATACCTGCTCTCGAGGCTGCGAGGACAGCCAGAGGAGGGAGATAAAGACTGTAGGTCAGCGCTCCCTGGGTGTCAAGTCGAGGGCTTCCGTCAGCCCGCGACCGAGATCTCCGCCCGAGGGGCGTCCAATGAGGGCGGTGGATGGCTCCAGCAATACGGGTCCCCCACGATCGCGTACTGCATCGTGCGGCGCTTCGGGACGAAGCCGGCGTCCTGAATGTTTCGGGCGATCTCGGCCTCGGTCAAGCGGAAGTGGGCCCCGGCCGCCGACACCACGTTTTCCTCAATCATCAGGCTGCCGAAGTCGTTCGCGCCGAAGCGCAAAGAGACCTGGCCGATCTTCCCGCCCTGGGTGACCCAGGAAGCCTGGACGTTCGGAAAATTGTCGAGCATCACCCGCGCCACGGCCAGGAGGCGAAGGTACTGGAAGGACGTTGTCTCTTCGCCCGCCATGGCCGTGTTGGTGGGCTGGAAGGTCCAGGCAATGAAGGCCGTGAAGCCCCCGGTTCGGTCCTGGAGGTCCCTCAGATGCAGCAGATGGTCGATGCGTTCCTCCAGGGTTTCGACATGGCCGAACATCATCGTGGCCGTGGTCTTCATTCCCAGACCGTGGGCCGCCTCCATGACCCGAAGCCAGTCCGCCGTCGATCCCTTCGCGATGCCGATGATGTTCCGCACGCGATCCGAGAGCACCTCGGCCCCGCCGCCCGGGATGGAGTCGAGGCCGGCGGCCATGAGCCGGCGCAGGGTCTCCTCGACCGAGAGCTGCGACACGCGGCAGATGTGGTGGATCTCGGCCGGCGACAGGCCGTGGATCCAGATCGGATACGTCTCCTTGATCCAGCGGAAGAGTCCCTCGTAGAACTCGATCCCGAGGTCAGGGTGAAGGCCCCCCTGCAGGAGGATCTGATTTCCACCCAGCGCGAGGGTCTCCTCGATCTTCTCGGCCAGTTCCTCTTTCGAGAGGAGATACCCCTCCTTCGAGGGAAGGTCTCGATAGAAGGCGCAGAACGCGCACTGGGCCGTGCAGACGTTCGTGTAGTTGATGTTCCGGTCGATGATGTACGTGACGACGCCTTCAGGGTGCCTTCGCTGGCGGACGGCATCGGCCAGCATTCCCAGTTCCAGCAGATCACCGTCGCGCAGGAGACCGATCCCCTCGTCGCGCGTGAGGCGCTCGCCCGCCAGAGCCTTTCGCCGGGCGCTTTCAGGAATGGGCATGGAACCTCACCTCCGGAACCCTGGGGATGAGCCCCTGGGCATGGGCCCGCCGATAGAACTCCCTGAGCCCCGCCTGCTCAGCCTCGCCCAGGTCGAAGGCAATGCTCGACCGCAGGTACGACTCGTTCTCACGGGCTCGGCCAGGGTGGCCTGCGTACGACGCCGCAATCTCCGAGATCGACGCGATACCGGAGCGAAGGGAGGCTTGAAGCGCCTTCACATCGCTCGGCGTGACGACGCCGGGCCGCCCGGCCCAGAAGGCGTAGACGAAGGGAAGGCCAGTCAGCGACCCCCACTCCTCTCCCAGGTCCAGGCTCGGTTCCGGTCCTTCGTGGAAGAGGGCGGGGTCCCCGATGACCAGGGCGGCGTCGGCCGCCGCGAGCATGTCGTCGATCCGGGGCGCCATGTCGACGTACTCCGGATCGCGCCCCAGCCGCTCCCTCAGGAGAATCTTGAGAAGCGCCACGCTCGTGCGGCTCGACGTGTCGAGGGCGACTCGTCGGACGGCCTCAAGGGGCGCCTTGTGGAGCAAGCGAACCGAACGCACTGCGCCGCGGCTGCCGATCGCGATCCCCGGGACGATCGCATAGTCCCCCGCCGCGTATTCGATGGACGGGATCGTGCCCAGGTCGATCTCCCCGCGATGGAGCCATTCCGCCACGAGCGACGGAACCTCGCGCACCAACTCGAATCGTCCGTTCCCAGGGAGGCCGTGCACTATGGGTGCGACGTTGAGATAGGGCACCGCTCCGAGCCGCAGCACGCCGCGGTCGCGCCCGTGAGGCGTCTCCAGCACGCTCGCGGAACGAGTTGTCACCACTCCTTCACCACGTTGAACACAGTGTCGCGCTCGATGGGTCGCCGTCCCGCCTCGCGGATGAGCCGGCACAACTCGTGGACCGTCATCGACTGCGCGGTCTGCGCTCCGGCATCGTGGGCGATCTTCTCCTCGGTCACGGTGCCGTCCATGTCGTCGGCACCAAAGGACAGGCCGACCTGCGCCAGGCGCGGCCCGATCATGATCCAGTAGGACTTGATGTGCGGAAAGTTGTCGAGCATCAGCCGCCCGACCGCGATGGCCTTCAGGTCTTCGAAGCCCGTGGTCTCTGGCAAGGTCATCGCAGGAGCCTCCCAAGGCTGGAAGGCGAGCGGGATGTAGGTGACGAACCCGCCGGTCTCGTCCTGGAGCTCCCGAAGCTTGATGAGGTGGTCGACGCGATCCTCCACGGACTCGACGTGACCGTACAGCATCGTGGCGTTGGTCGGAATTCCCTGCTTGTGGGCCTCCCGCATGACGTCGAGCCACTGCGGCCCGTCGGCCTTCCCCTGGATGATCTTGTCGCGAGTCTGCTTGGCGAAGATCTCGGCGCCGCCCCCCGGCATCGAGTCGAGCCCGGCATCCTTCAACTCTGCCAGGACGTCGGCCACGCTCCTCCGGTACAGCTTGTGGAAGAAGAAGATCTCGACAGCGGTGAAGGCCTTGATATGGATGTCGGGGCGGGTGGCCTTGATCCCCTTCATCATGTCGATGAAGTAGGACCAGGGGAGATCAGGATGGAGGCCACCGACGATGTGCACTTCCCGCACCGGCTTCGGCAACGCCGCGACGTTCTTGAAGACGTCCTCGAGGCTCATGGTGTAGCCCCGCGGGTCCCCCTTCTTGGCGGCGAACGCACAGAAATCGCACGTGGCCACGCAAACGTTCGTATGGTTGATGTGGGTGTTCCAGACGAAGTAGGCGGCGTCGCCGTGGCGCTGTTCCCGGACGTGATTCGCGAGGGCTCCGAGGGCGAGGAGATCGTGGGTCTTGTAGAGCTGGACGCCATCCTCGAAGGACAGCCGCTGACCGGCCAAGACCTTGTGGCGGATGGAGTCGAGGCCAGCGTCTCGGAATCCAATCTCGATCAGGGGCGTCGCCATGAGTTCTCCGGGGGGCTCCAGGATCGGAGCGCGATCCTTAACGCAAGGTTAGCATCCGCCGCCGCCGCCCGGCAAACCGGGACACTCGGCCGGTCTTTCGGGAGGCCGTCGTGTATCATCCGCCTCGTTCGTGAGATCCTTTTCCTTTCCAGACCTGCGGGCCTTCCTCGAGCGCCTTCGGCGGGAGGGGGACCTCGTCCTGGTCGACGCCCCCGTCGACAAACACCTCGAAGCGGCGGAGATTCACCGCCGGGTGATCGCGGCCGGGGGGCCTGCGCTCCTCTTCACCAACGTCAAGGGCGCCCGCTTCCCCCTGGCCACGAACCTGTTCGGCACCGCGCGGAGGGCGCAGATGGCCTTCGGGTCGCATCCCCTGCGCTTCGTCCGCCGCATCGTGGAGCTGGCCGAAACCCTGCTTCCACCCACAGCCGCGAAGCTCTGGGGCGCACGCGATGTCGCGGCGAGTGCCCTGAAGATCGGTGTGCAACGCCGACGCTCCGGGCCGGTCACGGAGGTCGTGACGGAGGACGTCCGCCTCGATCAGATGCCCGTCCTCACCTGCTGGCCGGAGGACGGGGGACCGTTCGTCACTCTGCCCCTCGTCTACACGGAACATCCCGAGGGCCGGGGGCACAACCTCGGCATGTACCGCCTCCAGGTCCACGATCCGCGGACGACGGGGATGCATTGGCAGATCGGCAAGGGAGGCGGCTTTCACCATGCGGTGGCCGAGGCGCGCCATGAGGCCCTCCCTGCGACCGTTTTCCTGGGCGGCCCGCCGGCCCTCATGTTGGCGGCGATCGCGCCGCTCCCCGAGAACGTCCCGGAGTTGATGCTGGCCTCGCTGATCGCCGGAGAGCGCCTCCCCCTTTGTCCCGGACCGGGGGCCCATCCCCTCGTTGCGTCCGCGGAGTTTGCACTCGTCGGCAACGTGCGAGCGGCGACGCGGCGCCCCGAAGGGCCGTTCGGCGACCACTACGGCTACTACTCCCTGCGTCATGACTACCCCGTCTTCGAGATCACTCACGTCGCCCGGAGACGCGACGCGATCTACCCGGCCACGGTCGTCGGCAAGCCACGACAGGAGGACTTCTTCATCGGCGACCTTCTCCAGGAACTCCTATCCCCTCTCTTTCCCCTGGTCATGCCGGGCGTTGTAGGCCTCTGGTCGTACGGCGAGACCGGTTATCACTCCCTGGCCGCTGCCATCGTGAAGGAGCGTTACGGCCGGGAGGCCTTGGCCAGCGCCTTCCGGATCCTGGGCGAGGGGCAGCTCTCTCTCACCAAGTTCCTGCTGGTGACGGATCGCGCGGTGGACCTGAAGGACTTCCGCGCCACGCTCGAACACATCCTCGCCCGCACCCGGCCAGAGACCGATCTCTACGTCTTCTCACACACGTCGATGGACACCCTCGACTACTCCGGCCCCCGAATCAACGAAGGATCCAAGGGTGTCTGGCTTGGACTCGGCGACCCCGTGCGCGAGCTTCCGCGGGCTTTCCGAGCCAAAGAAGGGCTGCCACAGGGAGTCACGGAGGTCCACGTCTTTTGCGGAGGCTGTCTCGTTGTGGGAGGGGCCTCTTTCGAAACCGAGCCGAAGGCCGCCGAGCGCCTCGCGCGCCACGAGTCCTTCGCCGAGTGGCCGCTTGTCGTCCTCACCGACGAGCCGCGCCGGGCCGCCCGCAGCCCCATCAACTTCCTCTGGACGACATTCACCCGGTTCGAGCCGGCAGCCGATATCCACGCTGCCGCCACCGAAGTGGCGCGCCACCACCTGATCCATCGTCCTCCGATCGTCATCGACGCTCGGCTGAAACCGGGCTTTCCGAAGGAGCTCGCCTCGGATCCTGACGTCGGCCGCACGGTCACCGACCGGTGGAACGAGTACTTCCCGGGAGGGCGCGTGGAGATGGGAGACGGGGAGCTCGCAAGCCTCGACCGCCCCTGAAACCCCTTGACGTCGTCAGCGGTGCCCGTATACTAAGTCCTTCAAATGAAGCCCGTTAGCGCCCTCGGCGCCCTCACCCTGATCCTGCTCCCAACTCACCTGACGAGCCTCATCGAAGCTCCCTTCGCTCGAGTCGCGGTCCGCGAGCCGCTGCGATTCATCCGCGGAACGGTGGCCCCGAACACGAGCCTCGCCACAGCCCTGCGGGCCCTTCTCTCCCCCGCGGGCGTCCACGACTTGGTCCAGGCCTCGCGCCCCGTGTATGACCTCGCCCGTCTCTCGATCGGCCACCCCTTCGGTCTGGCGTTGGGGCAGAATGGCGTCGTCGCCGCGTTCAGCTACGGCATTGACGGGCTCAGGACTTTGAAGGTCACTCGCCGAGGCTCCGACCTCGCTGCCGAGGTCGTGACTCGGAGCTACGACCTCCGGATCGAAACGGCCTCGGCAAGGATCCGCTCGAGCCTCTTCGGCGCCGTGAGCGATGCCGGAGAACAGGACCAGTTGGCCATCGACCTTGCCGACATCTTCGCGTGGGACGTCGACTTCAACACAGAGCTGCAGAAAGACGACTCCTTCCGGGTAGCGGTCGAGAAGCTCTACCTCGACGGCCGCTTCAGCCGCTACGGACGCATCGTCTCGGCGGAGCTGGTCCGCGGCAGCCGAGTCTTGAGGGCCGTGCGCTTCGACGGAACTGCGACCGCAGGCTACTTCGCTCCCGACGGCACACCGCTCAGGAAGGCCTTTCTTCGCTCGCCGCTCAAGTTCTCGCGAATCACATCGGGGTTCAGCACCGCCCGTCTCCATCCGATCCTCCACCAGGTCCGCGCACACCTGGGCGTCGACCTGGGCGCCCCGGAGGGGACACCGGTCATGGCCTCGAGCGACGGCGTCGTGACGTCGGCGGGATGGGCCGGCGACTACGGCAACGCCATCCGCGTGCGCCACGCCGGCGGCGTCGAGACGCTCTACGGCCATTTGTCACGGATTGGCGTGCGCCAAGGGGAGCGCGTCAAGCAGGGCGAGCCCGTCGGCGCCGTGGGGATGACGGGCCTCGCCACGGGACCGCACCTCGACTATCGGATGACGCGAAACGGCGCCTTCGTGAACCCCATGCGTATGGTGGCACCTCCTGCGGCACCGATCCCCGCGGGGGAACGTGCGGCTTTCGCCGCCGCGCGCGACCAGGCTCTGGCGCTCCTCGATGGCTCGCCGCACGAGTCCCAGCAGATCGCCCAGGGGACCCTCCGCCCCTGACCAGGGGTGAGGCCAGGGCATGAGCACCGGCCAGCGGATCCTCCGGGTCCTGCTCGTCTTCGTCCCGGTCGCCCTCTACCTCGGCTGGACCCAGGCGCCACCGGCGTGGGTTTTCGTGGCGGGCTGTCTGGCGGTGCTACCGCTGGCGGGGCTCATGGGCGAGGCCACGGAGCACTTGGCCTGCCGCGCGGGCCCCGCGGTTGGCGGCCTCCTGAACGCGTCGTTCGGCAATGCGGCCGAGCTGATCATCGGTTTCATCGCCCTTCGCGCGAGAGAGTACGAGGTCGTCAAAGCCTCCCTGACCGGATCGATCATCGGCAACATGCTCATGGTCCTCGGGCTGGCCATGTTCCTCGGGGGCTGGAAGCGGAAGCAGCTGTCGTTCAACCGCCTCGCCGCCGAGAGTGGCAGCAGCGTGATGGTCCTCGCGGCGGTGGCGCTCGTCATCCCGGCCATCTACGCCCAGACGACTCATCACGAGCACCCCGAGCACATCGAGTCCATCAGCCTCGACATCTCCTGGGTTCTCCTCTCCACCTACGCGGCGAGCCTTCTCTTCTCTCTCAAGAGCCACCGAGCCCTGTTTGCTCCCGTCGGTCCCAACGCAGCGGAGGAACTGGGCGAACACGGCGTCGCGTGGCCCCTGAAGAGGAGCCTCGCGGCACTCCTTGGATCCGCCGTCCTCGTCGGCGTCGTGAGCGAGATGCTGGTAGGCGCCATCGGGGCCGCGGGCCAGGCGATGGGTCTCCGCAAGATCTTCATGGGCGTTGTGCTTCTGGCCGTGGTGGGCAACGCGGCGGAACACTCCACTGCCGTCCTCGTCGCGATGAAGGGGAAGATGGACCTGGCCCTCGGAATCGCTCTCGGCTCTTCGATGCAGATCGCCCTCTTCGTGGCTCCCATCCTGGTCATCGTCGGCCACTTCACGGGCCGTCCTCTCAGCCTCGAGTTCACGATCCTCGAGGTCGCAGCCGTCCTGTTCTCTGTAGGAGCCGCGACCCTCCTGATCCAGGACGGCAAGACGAATTGGTTCGAGGGCTTCCAACTCCTCGCCATCTACGCCATCCTCGCCATCACCTTTTACTTCATCTGATCTCGTGTCTTCTTCTGTGAGCGCGTCGCGGGGGTGACGCGGCCCCCCCGATGTGGTCCAATGGACATATGCGAACCGCCGCGTTGGTCGCTGCCCTCGTCGTGCTCCCGCTTGTGGCCGCCGCCGAGGTGGACCTCAAGTCCGCGAATGGCCGCCTCGATCTGAAGGTCACCGCCGCGCCTCTCTCCGAGGTCCTCGACCGCCTGGCGAAGCAGACCGGCATGAAGGTCACGTACGAGGGCGCCCCCGTGCGGCAACCGGTGACGCTGACCCTCCTCGGCCGCACTCCCGCCGAAGCGGTTTTGGGCGTTCTGGATGGCCTCGGCCTCAACTACGCGCTCCGCATGGACATGAGCGGCACCCGAGTCGAGGCGCTGCTCATCGCGGGCACAGCGGCCGTCACTTCCGGCTCGCCCACGCTTCCTTCGATGCCGAACACCGCCCCGGCCCTCCGCCCACCCGCCACTCCGGCGCCGGAACCGGACGAAGAGCCCGAGGCCGAGGAAACGGAGCCCCCGGAGCCGCCACGGAAGCCCGGAGCACCTCCGCAACCCGGACAGCCACCGAACCCGAACCCGGCGGCCGGAACAGGCCCGGTGGGCGTGCCGAAACCCAACATGCCGACGTTCCCTGGACCTGGGGTCCCCACGGCCGGGCCGATGTTCCCCGTGTCTCCGTTCGCACCGACGGCGCCCACGATGCCGCCGCCCTCCCAGGGAAACCAGCCAACGCCAGAACAGCAGGCTGCCGCGCAGCCCGTCGCTGGCGCCAGCGACGACGAGTCGCAATAGGGCCAGCGGACTAGGGCTGGGACGGCGGAGACGGGCGCGTGCCCGGGGACGGGAGGCCTGGGGTTCCCACCGGTCCAAGGGTGGGCTGCTTCCCCACGATTCGCGGTCGGCCGGCGATGAAGAGCCACGCGTCGTAGCGCTTGGCGTTGTTCATCGTGCGCAAGCTGTTCTTGGTGCTGCGGCTCGCCACGCCCACGAAGCCGCCGAGTGGAGCACCAGCGACACCACCGCCTAGGCCGGTCGTGCCGGGAGACGGCGAGGGTTGTGGCGCTGGTGACGGGCCCGTCGTCGAACCGGGTGACGTCCCGGGGCGCGTTCCGCCGGGGAGCGGTGTGATCCCCTCCCCCTGACGGATGAAACGCCACGGGCCGTCCCGGGTCATCGGGTCCTTGTACGCCCTCCGGAGAAACCGTCCCTTGACCAAGGCGTCGAGGGAGACCGGCATGGCCCCGCCGTTCTTCTTCTGGTAGCGGACGATGCTGTCGGCGATGGCTCCGCCGCGATAGAGCAGCTCCTGCTCACGATCGTCCTGCATCACGTGCTGCCACGTGGGCGCCGCCACTCCCATGCCGATGAGCATGATCGTGATCCCAGCCATCAGGATCACGAGGGAGTAGCCGTCTTGGCGCTGGCGCAGCGTCATCGTTTGGCGCGATAGCGACCCAGGACCTTCGACACGTAGCTCCGCGTCTCGCTGTAGGGAGGAACACCGCCGTGCTGGTCGACGGCCCCTTCGCCGGCGTTGTAGGCCGCGAGGGCCTTCTGGAGATCGCCGCCGTAACGAGCCACGAGCCCTCTCAGGTGACGGGCACCTCCGTCCACGTTGGCCGTCGGGTCCAGGGGATCGGCGACGCCCAGGGACGCCGCCGTCGCCGGCATGAGCTGCATCAGGCCGCGGGCCCCCTTGGGAGACACTGCGTCAGGGCGGAAGCCTGACTCGACCGAGACCACGGCCAGGACGAGGGCGGGGTCGAGGCCATGACGGCGAGCAGCCTCCGCCACGAGCGCCCGCAGGTCCCCTCCCTCGGCTGCCCGCGGCGAGACCTCGTCCAGGACCTCGTCTGGGACGAAGCCGCGGACCGTGGCCGCCGGAACGCCGACCTCGCCGCCCCCGGTGAGCTCCAGGAACAGGATCTCTCCCTCGGACCGGCGCGCGGCGACCTTCAGCGTCATGCCGTTCTCGAGGACCGCGATCTCGGCCTGGGCCAGGGGTGCCGAAGCCAGCACGATCGCCGTCAAGAGGAAGCGCCTCATGTCAGTTGATCTGGACCGAGACAGGTGTCGCGACGAGCGGCGCCGCCGCCGCCGCGACGGTTGCGTTGACCGCTACGGTCTTCGGAGGCAGATCCGGCGAATAGCTCGTCTGGAGGAAGTCGGCGGCCTGGCCGCTCGAGTCCGTGTAGACGGGCGAACTGCCGCTGGCGAGCGTCTCGGTGACATCACCGCTCTCGGTGATGGAGAAGATCACAGGAACGTTGACGACCGCGTTGCCCTTGTCGTCGAAGACATTGGCGACGATCCGGCTCTGGCGGGCAGATCCGCTGCCGGTGATTCGTGGCGGGTTGGCCGTGAGGATGATGGTCTTCGGCCGAGCGCTCCCGATGACGACGTCGACCGATGCGCTCGCCGTCCCGGCCGCGATCGCGCCCCCGCTCGTCGCGGTGGGGCTGGCGCTCGGCGCGGGAGCGGGCGCCGCGCCGCCCGAGACCACCGTGACAGTCGCCGTGCCCGACCGGGTGTCGGAGATGAGGTTCACACGGGCGACGCCATCGTTGGTCTTCCCCTCGTTCTGGATCTTGCCCAGGGTCGTGAAGAACTGGACGACCGTCCCGTCGGGAACGACGGTCCCCGCCGGCTCGATGACCAGCGCCGAGATCACCGACACGTCCCCATTGGCGGCGATGAAAGTGGGGTTTGCGAAGACGCTCACCGTCGATCCCGGGGGTGCCGTCAGGATGGATTGGTTGCACGTCACGTGGGCGACGGCCAGCAGGAGTAACACGAGATCCCTGATCATCTTCTTCATGGTGCGACCTCGACGCGGCAGGCGGGGGAATCGGGACGCTCTTCCCCGGCGGGTGTCGTGAGTGCCAGCGACTCCACGGTGAGCGCCCCGGAGCCGGCCGACAGGGACTTGAACTGTATCGTGACCAGGGCGCCGGAGCCCGTGGCGGGCGTCGCACGCGTGAACTTGGCGCGCACGCGTCCCGATTCCAGGTTCCGTTCGGCCTGGACGCTGACGCCGTCCAAGGTCAGGAGCGAGCCGGGGCTCACGTCGAGGGCTTCCAGGAGAGCGGGGTCGTAGCGGACCGACAGTTCGGCGGTCGTGAGCCCCACGGCGCCCAAGCCGACGATCGCCAGGCTGCCGACCTCCCCGACCTTCAGCCGCACCTCGGGCGGGCTACAGATCGCACGAACGCGACGCGCGTCGACGACGGCTGCGGGCGCGGGCCCCGAGGCTGGCGGCGTTGGCGCCGCCGCCGCTGGGGCGGGAGAGGGCGGAGGCGGCGACGGCATCGTGACAGCGGGCTTGGCGGGCGCTCCCGGCGCCCCGGTGACACCGGCGATGGGCGCGGCCGACGGAGCCGGCGGATCGGGCTCACCGAAGAGCGCGTGGACCGACGCCACTTTCACGGCATCCTCCGTCCCGATGTAGAGCGGGGCGAGATCCCGCTCGCGAACCTTGGGGGCGCGCACCACGTGTGGCGTGATCGAGATGAGCACTTCGCTCTCCTCCTTCTGCTTCAGCCGCGACGTGAAGATCTTGTTGAGCAAGGGGATGCTCTGGAGGCCCAGGACGCCCTTCAGGCTGTCGCGCGTCGCCCCCTGGATCAACCCCCCGAGGAGACTCGTTTCGCCATCCCGGATCCGCAGGATCCCGGTAACGTTCCGGGTCAGGAACGTGGGGACGGTGATGGGGTTCTGCCCGGTGCCGACGTTACGGTCGTCCCCCAGGGTGCTGAACTCCGCCGACATCTCGAGGGTGACATCCCCCGCGGCATTCACCTTTGGCGTCAGCTCGAGGGTGACGCCGACGTTGCGGTACTGGAACGAGGTCGCCGGGGCGAAGCTCGAACTCCCTGCCTGGGTCGCTGTGAACTGGGTGATCGGGATGGGGACCTCGGTGCCGACCTTGAGGGAGGTCTTCTTGCCTTCGGCGGCACGCAGGCGGGGCGACGCCAGGATCTTCACGCCGGAGTCGGTCTGGAGAAAGTTGGCCGTCACCGTGGACGGCACGCTCAGGACAAAGTCCGCCACGTTGAGGGACGAGAGGACATTGGCCCTGACGTTGGTGAAGCCCCCGCTCAGCTCTCCCGCCGCCCCCGTCGGCGAGAAGGTCGCCGCCGCCGAGTAGTTCGACAACTCGAGGCCGTACTTCTTGATGACCGAGCGGTTGACCTCGAGGATCTGCACCTCCACGATCACTTCCCCCTTGGCCTTGTCGTTGGCCTCGACGATCTTGGCCGCCAGGGCGATCTTGTCGGCGGTCCCCACCAGGGTGATGGCGCCGAGGGTCGGGTTCCCCACGGCCTTCGTGATCCCCGCGACGGTCTTGATGATCGTCAGGGTCTCGTTGACGTCGGCGTTTTCGAGGTAGAAGGTCCGCACGAGGAGGTCGTCGTAGCTCCGCCTCTTCTGGGGCGACTCAGGGATGATGATGACGGTGTTCTGGTCGAGGACCTTGTAGAAGAAGCGGTTCACCATCGTGATCTGGTCCAGCGCCTCCTGGAAGGTCACGTTGGAAACGTCCAGGGACCACGGCTTGTCCCGGTAGTCGGCGTCGTACACGATGTTGATTCCCGCCAGCTTTCCCAGGCTGTCGAGAATCTTTTTCAGGCTCTGCTCGGCGAACTTCAGCGTGATCGGCACGGGACTCCGGGGAGAGAGCACCGCTGTCGGCACGCGAGCCGCCTGAGCCCGGGCCTTCATCATCTCCAGCTCCGAGCGCCCCTGCCTCTCTTCTTCCCGCTTCTGGACCTTCTCCCGCGTCAGCTTCAGATCATCCCCTGCCGACTTGTTGCTCGGGTCGAACTTGTACGCGATCTCCAGTTCCTCGATGGCCTTGTCCAGATTCTCGGCGGCCAATTGCTTGCGCGCCTCTTTGTAGTGGACGCGGCTCGCCTCGACGCGGGCGCTCTGGAGCGCGAGCTTGTATTCGATGTTGCCGGGATCCTTGTCGAGGGCCAGAGTCAGGCGGGCGACAGCAAGATCCCAGTTCCCCTTTTTCGCCTCGCTCTTCCCGCTGCGGAAGGCGTTGCCTCCGGCGCACCCGGCTGAGATCAGCGTCAGGGCGACGGCGGCAGCGACCCCGGTCCGTCTCGAGGAAAGCAGCATTCAGTTGGCCCTGAGAGGAATCCGCCGAATGTGGTCGGAGCCTATGTCTTGAATATCCACCGATTCGAGGCCGATGCTCACGATCCTGAGCCGGTTGGCCACGAGGTCCCCCGCCTTGCCCGTCAAGACTTCCTTTCGATCGGTCATCAAAACGGCCACCTTGAGCCCCTTCTTGTCGGCGAGGGTGCCGATGTACTTGACGTTCATCACCGGAACCGGCGTTGGCGCCGCCGCCACGTCCGGTCCGCTCGCGACCATGGAGGGGTTCATCACGAGGGGCGGCGCCGTGGCCCTCATGACGATCTTCGTCGAAGGCGCCCCAAACTGGAAGACGTCGGTCTCCCCGGCCCCGGAAGGGGTCGGCTTCCGGTCGATGCGAGCGAGGTCGATCCGGGGAATCTGCCCCCCCTTCGCCTGAGTGCGCTCTCCGGTTGCCGGGGCTCCGACAACCGCGGGGGCCGGCCGGAGCCAGGCCCACGCCAGCCCAAGCAGCACCGCCACCGCAGCCGCTCCCAGGGGCGCACGTCGATCCTTGAGGCTCACCATTCCTTGTACGGCGTGCCGTCGAGGCCCGTCCCCTCCGAAGCGCTGTGAACGTCGAAGACGCCCGGCGGCTCGCCGGGATTGTCCGGGTCGGGGTCCGCGGGGACCTCCGTCCAGTCCTTGCCACCCGTGAGCGGGTCCTTGGGTATCGAGCGCAGATACCCGTCGGTCATGAGACCCTCGAGAGACGCGGGGTACTTCCCCTTGTCGGCCTGGTATTGATCGATCAGGTCCCGGAAGCGGAAGAGGTTCTCCTTCAGGACCGATTCCTTCGCCTGAATGATCGCGGCACGGTAGTTCGGCAGCGCGATCCCGACGAGGATGCCGAGGATCGCCACCACGGTGATCAACTCGATGAGGGTGAACCCTCGCGCCTTCTTGCCGCTCACCATTGCTTGTAGGGTATGCCGTCGAGGCCCTTCCCCTCGCTCTTTGTATAGACGTCCCAAATGTTCTGGCCGCACCAGGATCCACTGTCGGCATCGTCCTGGTAGCACCGCATCCCCCACTCCGCCGACCGCGTCAGCGGATCCACGGGAATCCGACGCAGGAACTTCAGCTTGTGGTCGACCCGACCCACCTGGTTGACGCCCTTCACAAGCGTGTCGAGGTCGGGGGGATAGCCCTCGCTCCCGAGCTTGACGTCGGTCCCTCCGATCTGCCCCGCGTCAACCGCCTGTTTGTACTTGTCGATGGCATACCGGATCTCGCGAAGGGTTCTTCGGAGTTCGATCTCCCGTTGTCTTTTCCACGTGACGCGAGCCAAGGGCATGATCGCCGAGCCGAGGATCAGCAGGATCGTGGCCGTCGCGATCATCTCGAGATACGTAAAGCCGCCATCCCTACGAGTGGCCATGGCTCCCCGGCTCCGCCTTGAAATAGGCCGAAAGGACGAAGGTCAAGTCCGCGCCGCCGACGTCGGTCCGAACCCGAAGCTGGATCTGGTCGACGACGAGGAACCGGGCCGAGCGCTCCAGCCGGTCGAGGAGCGCGACGATCTGTTTGTAGGGACCCGACATCGGCATGGTGATCGAGAACCGAACGAGACCCAGTCCCTTGACCTCCTGGTCGCTGTAGTTGCGACTCGTCGCAGTCAGCCCCAACTCCTCGGCGGTCTTCTCGATGTATTGGAGCGTGGGCAGCAGATCCTCTTTGGCGCCCTTCACGACGTCGCGATAAAAGCGGTCGGTATCCTGGCCATTCGCGCGGAGAATGTCGACCCGCTCTCTAGCCGACGCGACCACGCGACGTTCCCTCTCCACCTCCGCCCGCAGCGTTTCGGCACGGGACGCCAGGCTCCGCTCCTGTAGGGTGCGAGGAAGGGTGAACGTCAGAAAGACCGCGGCGTTCAGCCCGAAGAGCGCCAGGAGCCACTTCACACGTCGGGTCATGGCTTCGCATCCTCGCCTTCGCCACCCGAGGCGTCGGCCGCCGCTTCGTCCTTTGGAGCGGGAGCTTCCTCAGCCGGAGCCGACGACGGGTCGTAGAGCATCGCGTACTTGAACTCCTTGACGCTCGCCCCTTCAGCACCGGACTCCCCGACGCTCACAGGGATGGCGCCCTTGAACTCCGGGCGCTGCTGCAAGCGCTTCAGCATCTCCAGGCCCGCCTCGGTCGATTGCGCCTGCGCGCTCAGGTCAAGGCGGACGTCGCCCTGACGAACCGTGGGTGTGATGGCCGAGATCCGGACGCCCTCCGGGATCACCTTCTCGAGCCGCACCATGAGCCGCGTCCACGAGAAAGTCCGCTGGTCCACGAGGTCCTTGAGCTGCGACCAGCGCGTCAGGAGAGCGACATCGGGCGCCGGTCCTCGGAGGCCGACCGCCTCAGCCCGAAGCCGCGCCGCTTCTGAGTCCAGCGCCTTGACCTCTTCGTGGAGGGCCGAGGTCTTGTCGGGAAGAAGGGCGCGGATCACCAGGGCCTGCTTCCCGGTCAGGGCCACGAGAAGAAGGACCGCGGCCCAGAACGCCAACGAAGGAAGAGCTTCGTTGCGGAAGGGGCGTGTAGCGAGGTTCAAGGGCCGCATCAGGCTGCCTTCCGCGCGACGGCCGCTGCGGCCCCGGCCAGGATCTGCGCCGCCGACCGGTCACCGCCGACCAGGGTTCCCCACGGGTCGAGGGCCTCGGGACGCAGCCCGAGCGGTTCCTCGAGAAGCAGCGCGGCCTCCGTCACGGGTATCACGGTCGATCGAACGATAGCCTCGGCGAAGCCGGCCCCTCCGAGACGCTCCCGATAGTAGAGCGCCGTCTGGGACGCCTCGCGCACCACGTTGGCAGGGCTTCCCGCGTCGGCCCCCGTGAGGGTTCGGATGAGGACCGGTGCGCCCCCCTGCGAGAGGATGATCGAGACGTAGCCGTCATCCCAATTGACCACCAGGCGGTCCGCGGAGCGCCGGCTCTCCTCGACAGAATCCAGAATCGCGAGGCCCGCCAACTCGACGAGGCCAGGCTCAAGACCCAAGGCGCGGCAGGCCCCTTCGTACTCCTCCAGAACGCTGGCCAGAATCGCCGCCACGAGAACCTGAGGCTCCCGCCCTGGGACGTGGATGGACTGGGACGCCAGTCGCGCGTTGCGGATTTCAAAGGGGACGGCCTTCCGCAGCCGGAACCGGAGCATCTCCTCGGCCTCCGCACCGCGGCCGCGGACGTCGGCCGCTGGCAGCAGAGCGACCCGTGCCACGGGATCCGGCAGCACGAGCGCCACCCGCCCCGCGCCCAGGATCCCCGCCTTCTCGACGACGGACCTGAGCCCCTGGCGAAAGGCCTCGGGGTTGGCGATGTTGGGCTCCGAAATCGAAAGCTTCAGCGTCCCCTCCGGCAACTCGACCGAAGCGGCGCCACCCAGCGCTCGCCCGGTTCCCTGGGCCACGAGACGCACGGCGCCGAGTGCTCGCGCGCGTACCTCGACGGCGGCAAGAGGCGCGGGCGGCGCCACGAAGCGGCGGTGGAGCCAGTCGGCGCTTCGGGCTCTCCACGAGACCGCCGTCATACCACCTCCACGAACGTGACCTTGTTGATTTCCTGGAGCGTCGTCCGTCCGCTCAGAGCCTTGGAGACGGCCGAGTCGCGAAGGAAGACCATTCCTTCCTCGCGGGCGGCACGCTTGATGTCGGCGCTGGACCGCCGCGCCAGGATCAGCTCGCGGATGGTGTCGGTGACGTCGAGAAGCTCGCAGATGGCCGTCCGTCCCTTGAAGCCGGTGCCGCCGCACTCGAGGCAGCCCGCTCCTTCGTAGAACGGGACGTCGGCGTACGCCTTCGGGTCGAGGCCGGACTCCACCAGGAGCTCGCGGGATGCCCGGACTTCATGCTTGCAGTGGGCGCAGACCGTGCGCACGAGGCGCTGAGCCTGGACGCAGTTCAGAGCCGATACGAAGTTGTACGGCTCGATCTTCATGTTGAGGAAGCGCCCGAGGACGTCGATGACGTTGTTGGCGTGGACCGTGGTGAAGACCAGGTGCCCCGTCAGGGCCGACTGGATGGCGATATCGGCGGTCTCGGAGTCGCGGATCTCCCCGACCATGATCTTGTCGGGGTCATGGCGGAGGATCGATCGGAGGCCCCTGGCGAAGGTCAGCCCCTTCTTCTCGTTGACGGGGATCTGGGTGATCCCGCGGAGTTGATACTCGACCGGATCCTCGATGGTGATGATCTTGTCTTCTTCAGTCTTGATCTCCGAGAGCGCCGCGTAAAGCGTCGTGGTCTTGCCCGACCCTGTGGGCCCTGTCACCAGAACCATCCCGTAGGGTTCCCGAATGAACCGTCGGAAGTGGGTCAGCTCCTTCTCGTCGAAGCCGAGGACGTCGAGGCGCAGTGAGGCGAACTGCTTCGAGAGGCTTTCCTTGTCCAGGATGCGGATGACCACGTCCTCGCCATGGATCGACGGCATCACGGAGACGCGGAAGTCGATGGAGCGGCCGCGGATCTTCACCCGGAAGCGGCCGTCCTGGGGAATCCTCTTCTCGGCGATGTCCAGCTCGGCCATGACCTTGATGCGGCTGATGATGGTGCCGTGGTGCTCCTTGGCGATGGGCTTCATGGCGAGCTGGAGCACACCGTCGATCCGGTACTTGATCACCACCTCGGTGTCGCGGGTCTCGATGTGGATGTCCGACGCGCGGCGGTTCAAGGCATCGAAGATGGCCGAGTCGACGAGGCGGATGATGGGCGACTGGTCCGCCTGGATCTTGTCGATCGAGAGGACCTCTTCGCCGTTGTCGTCGTCGCGAAGAACCTGGATCTTGAAGGACTCCGAGGCTTCCTCCAGCACCCGCTGCGTCCCCTGGCCACGCTTCAAGGCCTCCTGGATCGCCGACGGCGTGCCGACTGCGGGCTGAACCGGCGTCTGAAGGAGGAGCGACAGCTCGTCCACGACGGGGATGTCCGTGGGATCCGCCATGACGAGGACGAGCCGGCCAGCATCGCGGCGGAACGGCAGGAAGTTGTACCGGAACATCAGCTCCACGGGGACCGACTGGAGAAGCTCCGGGTCGGGCGCGTAGGAGGCGACGTCCACGAATTCCAGCCTGTAACGGGCGGCGAGGTCCTTCGCGGCGGCCTCCTCGTCGGCAGGAAGGAGACCGAGGGCCGGGTCCTTGATCGTGGCCATCAGTAGGCTCGCTGCACGGCCGAAATGGCCTGAAAGAGCGGGAGGTAGAACGCCAGAAGCATGCCGGCAACGAGCACCGCCATCACCACCAGGATGATGGGCTCGACCAGAGCCAAGGCTGCCTGCAAGTGTGTCTCGATCTCCTCGTCGTAGAACTCCGCGATGGTGCTCAGCATGTCCGCCAGCGCCCCCGTTTGCTCTCCCACCTTGACCATCTCGAGAGGGAGGTTCTCCAGCATTCCCGTGGACTCGAGGGCGGTCGTGAGGCTCTTCCCTTCCCGGACCTGCGGCGTCGCCGAAGATACGGCGGCGGCCATCGCCCTATTCCCGATCGAGGCTGCGGCCACCTCCAGGGCGTTGAGGAGGGGGAGGCCCCCGGCCAGAAGCGTGGAAAGGGTGCGGGCGAGTTGACTCGTGGAGTACATCCGCATCAGGCCCCCCGCGAAGGGAAGCTTGAGCAGCAACCGATCGATGACCACCCCGCTCCCCTCCCGGCGCCGCCAGACGAGGAAAGCCACGATCGCCACGGCGAGGGCCACGAGGATCAGGACGAGATTCGCCTCGGCAAAGGCGGCTACCGCCAGCATGACCCTCGTGACCAGCGGCAGTTGGGCGTTCAGGCCCTCGTAAAAGGATTGGAATCTCGGGATGACGAAGAGAATCATCACCGACGCCATGCCCAGCATGAGGGTGAGGATCGCGATCGGGTAGATCGCGGCGGTGATCGCCTTACGCTTCAGGGATTGGTTGAGCCGCAGGTACTGGACGAAGCGCCGAAGGACCGTCTCGAGGCTGCCGCTGCGCTCCCCCGCCACGAGGCTCGCCGCAAACATGGCGGGGTAGAGATCGCCTTCGGCCTTGAAGGCATCGGAGAGAGCGACACCGGCTCTCACCTTCTCCCGGACCGCGGAGAGAGAGGCACGGAACGCCGGGTCACGCTGTCGCTCGAGCATGATGTCCAGGGACTGGTAAAGGGGCAAGCCCGCCTTGAGGAGGGCGGCCAGCTCCTGACCGAAGACGAGAAGCACAGAGATCTTGAGCCGCCGCGGGCGCAGGCCCAGGTCGCGGAGGCGCAAGCCACGCCTTATCGCGAAGAGATAGAGCCCCTGCTGCTCCAGGTCAGCCCGGAGCGCTCCCTCGTCGACAGCCACGAAGGTCCGCTCGACGACTTCCCCCGCTGGCGTTCCGACCTTGCAGGCGTACTCCATGGACTCAAAATATGAATCTACCAGCCGCGGACCTAAGGATCAAGCTGTGAAGGACTTAGAGCACCTTGGCCACGACCAGCGTCATGTCGTCTTCAGGAGCGACTCCGTCGGCCCACCCCTGGACCTCTCCGAGAAGCGAATACAAGGCAATCCGGGCCCCGTCGGCGCGGCTTCGCATCGACGCCTCCTTGAGGCGCGCTGAGCCGTAGGCTTCGCCCAAAGCGTTCGTACGATCGGTCACCCCGTCGCTGTAGAAGACCACGGAGTCTCCGCGCCCGAGACGGATTTGCCCCTGCTCGTAGATCGAGTCCTCGACGAGTCCCAGGACGGTTCCACCTTCGACGAGGTCCTTGACGCCGCCGTCGGCCGCCAGGAGGAAGGGATAGTCGTGGCCCGCGTTGACGTAGTGGAGCGTCTCCTCGGAAAAGTCGAAGAGGCCGAAGACGAGGCTCGCGAAGAGGCCCTTGGGCGTGACCTCCCAGAAGAGGCGGTTGACGCGGGCTACGAGCCCAGCCGGCGAGATCTCCGCCGCCTGAAGCTGAGCGCGGAGACAGGCCTTCAGGTTCGCCGCCAGAAGGGCCGCGGGCACGCCCTTCCCCATGACGTCGCCGATTGCGAAGGCGATGCGGTCCGGTCCGAGAGGGATGAGGTCGTAGTAGTCCCCGCCGATCTCGCGGAAGGGAAGGAACTCGCGAGCGACCTCGAGACGCGGGTGCTGCAGCGCGGGCGGCAGGAGGCTGCGCTGGAGGTGCGCTGCCAGACGCAGCTCCTCGGCCATGCGTCCCGCCAGTCCCTCGAGGCGGCCATACAGCGTCGCGAGCTCGGCGTTCTTTCGGGCGAGATCCAGGAGGCCCGTCCGGGTCCTGAGAGCCCGGCGGACCCGGGCGAGGAGCACGTCGCTGCCGCGGAAGCCGTTGACGAAATCGTCGGCGTGATCGACGAGATGGGATTCGACGTTGGTCCGCCGCCCCTCGTGGGTGAGGACGACGACCAGGGGACGGTCCATCTCGACGGGGTCTTCGGCCAGCTCCAGGACCTGCGAGAGTGCAGGGGCCGGAAGAAGGCCGTCCAGGAGAATGACGTCCACGGCGTTGCTCCGGAGTGCGGCGAGAGCGTCCTCGATCGTTCCGCGACCCAGGTCCAGGGCCGGTCGAAGCGACTCCGGGTCGAGCCCGGGATGGTCCCCGACGACGAGCGCGCGAGCCAGCGTCGCGGCGCTGACGGCGGGTTGCGAGCGCCCGAGGGCCGCACCGGAGCTCACGACGGATCCACGAACTTGTAGCCTGCGCCGTGGATCGTGAGGATGAACTTGGGCTCGGAGCCGCTATCGCCGATCTTGGCGCGGAGCTTCGCGATGTGGGTGTCCACTGTTCGGGTCGAGGGATAGCTCTCGTAGCCCCAAACGTCTTCCAGGAGCCGGTCTCGCGTCACGGTCTCCCCTTTGCGCTCGATGAGGTATCGGAGCAGATCGAACTCGCGAGGCGAGAGATCGAGGGGCGCGCCCCCCTTTGTGGCGGCGTAGGTCTCGAAGTCCAGCTCCACGTCGGCGAAGCGATAGCGCGCGAGACGCTTCCGAGTCCCGTCGGTGCGGCGCAGGATGGCGCGGACCCGGGCCAGGACCTCGCGGATCGAGAAGGGCTTCGTGACGTAGTCGTCCGCGCCCAGCTCGAGGCCGACAACCTTGTCGATCTCCTGCCCGCGGGCGGTGAGCATGATGATCGGCGTCTCGAAGCCTTCGCTCCGCAGCGTCTTGCAAACCTCGAGTACCGAGAGCTTCGGGAGCATGATGTCCAGGATCAGGAGGTCGGGTTTCAAGCTTCTCGCCCGCTCCAGGCCCGAGGCTCCGTCGGAGGCCGTGACGACCTCGTACCCCTCGAACTCGAAGTTGTCCTTCAAGCCCAG
>JBGPYB010000261.1:0-4097 GCA_041493035.1 Vicinamibacteria bacterium
ATGCTCCCCCCCGAGCTGCGGGTCGACGAGCAGGTCCTCGACCGTTGCCTCGAAGGCGCGGCCAAGGGCGGCCACAACCTCTTCGCCTACCCCGCGCAATCGAACTTCTCGGGGGTTCAGCATCCGCTCGAGTGGATCGCGAAGGCGCAGGCGAAGGGGTGGGACGTCCTGCTCGACGCCGCGGCCTTCGTTCCCACCAACCGCCTCGACCTCGGCCGCTGGCACCCCGACTTCGTGACCCTCTCGTTCTACAAGATGTTCGGCTACCCCACGGGCGTCGGAGCCCTCATCGCTCGCAAGGAAGCGCTGGCCAAGCTCCACCGCCCCTGGTTCGCCGGCGGGACCATCAACATCGCGTCGGTCCAGGCCGATCGGTTCGTCCTTGCGCCCGGAGCCACGGCTTTCGAGGACGGGACACCCGACTTCACCAACATACCTGCGGTGGAGCTGGGGCTGGAGCTGCTCCAGTCGATCAGCGTCGAGCGGGTCCACGAACGCGTGCGGCTGCTCTCGGGCTGGCTGATCGAGGAGCTTCTGGCCCTTCGCCATGGCAATGGGCGCCCGCTCGTGCGGCTCTACGGGCCCGGAACGACCGTGGCTCGCGGCGCCACACTGGCGATGAACCTCTACGACGCTGCCGGCCGCGTCATCGATCACCCCCTCGTGGAGCGGTCGGCCGCGGAGCGGAGAATCTCCCTCCGTACCGGCTGCTTCTGCAACCCCGGTGCGGGCGAGGTCGCGCTCGGCCTGACGCGCCCGGAGATCGAGCACTGCTTCACCGCCGGCGATTCGCGCATGACCTACGACGACCTGCGGCGCTGCATCGACCCCCACGAGGCCGGGGCCGTCCGGGTCTCCCTCGGACTCGTGAGCAACTTCGCCGACGTGTATGCGTTCCGCGAGTACGCCCGAGGATTGCTCGTATAGTGACTAGCTACGGATCAGAGGTCCGCCACCGTCGGCGGGGGTCGGGCCGCGCGCGACGTCGTCTCGAGAACCCCAGTCTCGTGAGGGAATGGAGAAGGTCGGCATGAGCGTGAGCGGTCGCACCGACCACATCCAGATCGCACGGGTGATCGGGATCCCCATCTACCTCCACTTCAGTTGGCTGATCATCTTCGGATTGATCGTCTGGACCCTTTCCACAGGTTACTTCCCGGCGGAGTATCCCGACCTCCCTGCGTCCTCCAACTGGGCGAAGGGCCTCGTGGCGTCGCTCCTCTTCTTCGTCTCGATCCTCCTCCACGAGTTGGGGCACGCCGCGGTCGCACTTCGCCACGGCCTGCGCACCCGGTCGATCACCCTCTTCATCTTCGGAGGTGTCGCACAGCTCGAGAAAGACCCCAAGGACGGAAAGGTCGAATTCTGGATGGCTGCCGCCGGGCCCTTGGTGAGCCTGGGTCTCGCGGGTCTCTTCTATGTGTGCGAGATGCTGCCGTTCGTGGGCCCTTCGGGCGCGGCGGTGGCGAAGTACCTCGCCATGATCAATCTGATCCTCGCGCTCTTCAACCTGGTTCCCGCCTTCCCGATGGACGGAGGACGGTTGTTGCGCGGCGCGCTCTGGGGATCCATGGGCAAGGCGCGCGCTACTCAGATCGCCAGCGGAGCGGGGACCTTCTTCGCCTTCTTCCTGATGTTCGTCGGAGTGTCCAGCCTGCTGAGAGGGGACTCGCTCGGCGGTGTCTGGTTCATCCTGATCGGCTGGTTCATCAAGGATGCATCGGTCGCCAGCTACCAGCGGGTGCGCTTCGATGAGGGGCTCCGAGGAGTCACGGTGCGCGACGCGATGGTGGAAGCAGTGGCGACGATACCCGGGAGCGGCTCCGTAGCCGAAGCGGCCCGGGAGTTCTTCGGGCGAACAGGCTACGGCAGCTATCCCGTGATGCGGGGTGATGCCGTCGTCGGCCTTCTCTGCCTGAAGGATGTGCTGCGCCTTTCACCTGAGGAGCGGGAGACGACGTCCGTTCAACGCGCGATGCGCCCCTTGACGGATGCCCTGGTCACCGAGCCAGACACCCCGCTTCCCACGGCAATCGCAGCCATGGCGCAAGCAGGGACCCCGCGTCTCCTCGTCATGCACGGAGACCACCTCGTGGGCCTGCTCACGATGAACGGCGTCATCCGGCGGTTGAAAGTGCGGGAGGAGTTGGCGGGATAGCCACGCACGACCAGAATAGACATTGTGAGCCAGCGTCTGAACTGGCGCGCCACGGGAGACCCGAAGGTGTGTAGGACTGCCTCCGAATGCCCGGAGGTCGCGCTCGATGCGCGGCTCGTCGAAGGCGAAGAGCTGGCACACGCTGTCGAAGCGGCGGCCGCTCAGCGCGTCGTAGCAGGTACCTCCATGCGGGACTTCGAGCGTTCTCAGCCTCGCGAGCGTATCGGAGCTTCAATGACTCAAGTGCTGTCAATTCAAGGCCGACGATGCGCTGAATCGCGGATTTGCGTCGCGCATGGATTGCAGGGGACGGTGCGCAGGCGAGTGTTTTTCGCGGCTCTCGAAGGGTCACTCGACCTAACTGCATGACGTGGATGGACCGCCTCACCTGGCATCCCGCGTGCTTACGTAGTCAGACAGGCTACGACCGCGTCGTCTCACAGGCCTCCCCCAGGGTTGGGCAGCCGGCGGGGGATGAAATGAGTGTTGTACCAGTCGACGAGACGCCCAAGGCCGGTTCCTCCCCCCGGACAGCGGAGATTCGCAACCTCCAGCACACCTGTGCCGTTGTGCGTCCGCAAGAACCGCCATGTCCGCTGAAACGCTCAAGGCGTTCCTCAATGAGAGGGGCGTCAAGTACCTCGTCCTGACGCACTCTCCGGCCTACACCTCCCAGGAATTGGCCGCGAGGATGCACATCCACGGCTGGGAGTTCGCGAAGACGACGATCCTGGAAGCTGACCGGAAGCACGTGATGGCGGTCGTCCCCGCACCTTGCCACGTGGACCTCGACCGCTTCCGCTCCGTGGTCGGTGCGGGCGCAGTCTCCGTGGCAAGCGAACTCGAGATCGCGCCGCTTTTCCCCGGGTGCGAGCTAGGTGCGATGCCGCCCTTCGGGAACCTCTACGGCCTGCCGGTGTACGTGGACCATCGCCTCGCACAGGATCCGTCCATCGTCTTCAACGCGGGCACGCACACCGAGGCGATCCGCATGGACTTCGCCGACTTCGCTCGCCTCGTGAAGCCGATACTCGCCGACTTTGGACGCTAGGGTTTGAAATGCACGATCGAACTTGTCACGACGTTCCGCCTCGCGGGACCGATACACGCCGCTCGGAAAGGAGCCGTCCATGAGCAGCGACTCGCTGACGATCCGGGATAACCGCACGGGGAAGACCTACGAAGTGCCCATCGAGGACGGGGCCATCCACGCCGTGGACCTACGCCAGGTCAAGACAGCGCCGGACGACTTTGGCCTGCTGAGCTACGACCCGGGCTTCATGAACACCGCAGCCTGCCGCAGCCGCATCACGTTCATCGACGGCGACCGAGGCATCCTGCTGTATCGGGGCTATCCCATCGAGTTGCTCGCCGAGACGAGCAGCTACCTCGAGACGGCCTACCTCGTCGTGAACGGCGAGCTTCCGACAGAGGGCCAGTACCAGGAGTGGGTGCGAGACGTCACCCACCACACGATGGTCCACGAGAACGTGAAGGAGTTCATGACCGGCTTCCGCTACGACGCCCACCCCATGGGAATGCTCGTGGCGACCATCGGGGCGCTGTCGACGTTCTACCCCGAGGCCAAGGAGATCCACGATCCTGCCAACCGTCGGAGACAGATCGTCAGGCTCATCGGCAAGATCCCCACGCTGGCGGCCTTCGCCTACCGCCACTCCGTCGGGATGCCCTACGCGTATCCCGACAACGACCTCTCCTACGCCGGCAACTTCCTCCAGATGATGTTCAAGGCGACGGAGCTGAAGTACCAGGTAACCCGGTCCTCGAGCGGGCTCTGGACGTGCTCTTCATCCTCCACGCCGACCACGAGCAGAACTGCTCGACCTCGGCGATGCGCGGCATCGCCTCCTCGGGCGTCGACCCCTACTCCGCCGCGGCCGGCGCGGTGGCCGCCCTCTACGGGCCGCTCCACGGCGGG
>JBGPYB010000251.1:0-4700 GCA_041493035.1 Vicinamibacteria bacterium
GCCAACGGTCACGCTATCCTTACGGCGTGAATCGCCGCGCCCTTGTCGTGGAGGATGATCCGGACATCGTGGAGCTACTCGTGCACTACCTGTCGGGCGACGGCTGGTCCGTGGACACCGCCGGCGATGGCCGCGCGGCCCTGGACCGTATCCGCACCGAGGTCTACCAACTCCTGGTCCTCGATCTGCAACTCCCCGGGATGGATGGCCTCGCCCTCTGCACCGAGGTGCGACGAGACAAGCGGACCCGCGATGTGCCGCTGGTGATGCTCACGGCCAAGGGCGACGAAGCGGACCGGATCGTGGGTCTGGAGATGGGGGCCGACGATTACGTGGTGAAGCCCTTCAGCCCGAAGGAGCTGGTCGCGCGGGTGAGGGCCCTCTTCCGACGGATCGAGCGGAAGGACGAGAGCGAGACGCCCTTGACGTTCGAGAGGTTGACGGTGGACCGCGCACGCCACACGGTTTCGTGGGACGGCGAGGCCGTCCGCCTCACCGCAAAGGAGTTCGCGCTCCTGGTGGCCCTCGTCGAGTCGGGAGGTCGGGTCTTGACGCGACAGGCGCTCCTCGAAAGCGTCTGGGGGTACTCCTACGCCGAGGGGACGCGGACGGTGGACGTTCACGTCCGCCGCTTGCGCGAGAAGATCCCTGCTCTTGCCCCATCCATCGTCACCGTGAAGTCCCTCGGCTATCGCCTTGCGAAGGAGGGAGACGCGTGAGGGCGCCCCTCGGCCTGCGGGGCCGGATCGCCGTGACGGCCGTGACGGCTTCGGCCGTGGCGCTCCTGGCAGTGCTGCTCCTCGTCGGTCCGCGTCTCCGGACGAACGCTCTCGAGCACACCCGTGGCCAGCTGTTGGCCGAGGCGCGCCTCATGGCTCGGGTCGTCGAAGACCCTTTGGCTCGCGGGGCCACGTCGGAGGAGCTGGACGCCATCGTGGACGACGCGGCGCGGGACGTTCGGGCTCGCGTGACCGTGATCCTCCCCGACGGGCGTGTCGTCGCGGATTCAGCAAACTCGGGCGCCGCCCTCGCGGCCGAGGAGAACCACTCCGACCGCCCGGAGGTGATGGAGGCGCTCGCCTCGGGCACCGGCGGCGCGCTCCGCCACAGCGCAACCGTCGGCCAGGATCTCCTCTACGCGGCAGTGGCGGTGCGCCACCAGGGGCGGGTGCTGGGCGTCTCGCGGGTGGCGTTTTCCGTGGCCGGGATCGAGGAGCAGGTCGCCGACTTGCGCTGGACGGTCGGGATCGCTCTCGCCCTGGCCTTCGGCGTCACTGCGGTCCTCTCGCTGCTCCTGTCCTCGTCTCTGGCGGGGCCGCTGGCCGACATCATGGAGACGGCCCGTCAGTTCGGCGTGGGGAATTTTGGCGCAAGGATCAGGGTCCGGCGGCAGGACGAGCTGGGCGAGCTGGCCCGCATCCTCAACATTTCCGCCGACCAACTCCAGGAGCGGCTGACCGAGAACGCCCGCGATCGGGCCCGTACGGAAGCCATTCTCTCCGCCATGGACGATGGCGTCCTCGCCGTGGACCATCGCGGCATCGTCTTGCTGGCGAACAACGCACTGCGTCGCAATCTCGATCTCCAGGATCCGATCGGACGCCACCATGTCGAGGTGATTCGCCAGCGCGAGGTCGGCGACATCCTGCAAGAGGTGCTGAGGGCTGGCGAGAGAAAGGCGATCGAGGTGGAGCTACTGCACCTGAAGCGCGCCTTCTCTCTGACGGCCGTCCCCTTCCCCGGCGCCGAGGGAACGGCTCACGGCGCCGTCCTGACCTTCCACGACGTCACCGCACGGCGGCGGCTGGAACGCATCCGCCGCGACTTCGTGGCCAACGCCTCCCACGAGCTGCGCACGCCGCTGACATCGATCCGCGGCTTCGTGGAGGCCCTGGAAGACGGGGCCGTTTCCGAGCCCGATACGGCGGCCCGCTTCCTCGGCAAGATCCGCACTTCCGCCGACCGTATGGCGGCGCTGGTCGAGGATCTCCTGGAGCTGTCGCGCCTCGAGTCGGGAGAGCGCCCACCGCTTTGGGAGGAGGTCCCTCCCACGGAAATCGCCGAGGACGTGGCCGCTTCGTTCGGAGCCCAGGCCGGACGCAAGGGAATCGCCTTGTCGAAGAGCGATTCGGGGGCGCCGCCGGTGACGACGGATGCCGACCGCCTCCGGCGCATCGTCGAGAACCTCGTGGACAACGCCATCAAGTACACGCCCGCGGGGGGGCATGTCGAGATCCGGACGATGCCCGCGCCTCACGGAGGAGCGCTCATCGAGGTGCGGGACGACGGCCCCGGCATCGCGGCCGAGCACCTGCCGCGGATCTTCGAACGCTTCTACCGTGTCGACAAGGCCCGCAGCCGCGAGCTGGGTGGGACCGGCCTCGGCCTTGCGATCGTCAAGCACCTCGCCGAGGGGATGGGTGCGGCCGTAACGGTGACGAGCGACGCCGGCAAAGGAACCCGGTTCACGGTGTCTGTGCCCCTCCATAGGGCCCACCCCTGAGCATGACCAGCGGTCTCCCGGGGACCGTGCTACTATCTCGCCCCATCACATACAAGTCACATAAGAGTCACTCCAGGGTCACGAGGGGGCGGGGCCATGAAGATCGACACCATCATCAAGTGGTTGATGCCCAAGGAGGAGCGCTTCCACGAGCTCCTCGCGAAGGACACACAGAACCTCACCCGAGCCGCCCGCCTCTTCGCCGAGATCGCCAACAGCGCCAACCTCGAAGACCGGCGGGTCAAGGTGGTCCAACTGAAGGCCATCGAACACGACGGCGACCAGATCACGCGACAGATCTTCGAGGCCCTCAACTCGACCTTCATCACGCCACTCGACCGTGAAGACATCCGGTCCCTGGCCTCGAACCTCGACGATATTCTCGACTACCTCGAAGGAGTGGCGCAGTACCTCATCCTCTTCGAGCTGCCCGATGCTCCCGAGGGACTGCGTCAGTTCGCCGGGATCATCGTGGCGATGGTGGGGGAGATCGACCGACTCACGGGGCTCATCTGGGACCTCTCCCAGGAGAAGGAGATCCGCGACCGCGTCGTGCGCATCTCGGAGCTCGAGAACCAGGGGGACGCCCTCTACAACACCGTGATCGCCGACCTCTTCAAGGCCGACGCCCGCAACCCCGTCGAGATCATGAAGTGGAAAGAGGTCTACGACGGCCTCGAAGCCGCCTGCGACGAGTGCAAGAACTTCACACACACCCTCGGGAACGTGGTCATCAAGAACGCCTGAAAGGCGACCTCCCTTGTCCCACGACCTGAGTCTTCTCGTCTTCATCATCGTCATCGCCCTCGTCTTCGACTTCCTGAACGGATTCCACGACGCCGCGAACTCCATCGCCACGGTGGTGTCGACGCGGGTCCTTTCCCCGCAGAAGGCCGTCCTCTGGGCGGCCTTCTTCAACTTCGTGGCGGCGTTCGTCCTCGGGACCCACGTGGCCAAGACCCTCGGCAAAGGGATGATCGACCTGGCGGTCGTGACTCCGGAGGTCGTGCTCGCGGGACTCCTCGGCGCGATCGCCTGGAACCTCATCACGTGGTACTACGGGATTCCGGTCTCCTCGTCCCACGCCCTCATCGGCGGCTACGCGGGTGCAGCGGTGGCGAAGGCGGGGCCGGCGGCCATTCTCGCGGCAGGATGGGTGCGCACGCTCCAGTTCATCGTCCTGGCGCCGGTCATCGGCGCGGTCCTGGGCTTCGGGCTGATGGTCTCCGTGAGCTGGATCTTCCGCCGCTGGCACCCGTTCCGCATCGACCAGCTCTTCCGCCGGCTTCAGCTCCTCTCGGCGGCCTTCTACAGCCTGGGCCACGGCGGCAACGACGCTCAGAAGACGATGGGGATCATCACGGGACTCCTGGTCGCTTCGGGGCACCTCCAGAAGTTCGAGGTGCCCCTCTGGGTGATTCTCCTCAGCCACGCCGCCATCGCCTTTGGGACCATGTTCGGGGGTTGGCGGATCGTGAAGACCATGGGAAGCAAGATCACGAAGCTGCAACCCTTCGGCGGCTTCTGCGCCGAAACCTCCGGAGCCCTCACGCTGCTGGGCGCGACCTTCTCGGGGATTCCGGTCTCCACGACCCACACCATCACCGGCGCGATCGTGGGCGTGGGCGCCACGCGACGCCTGTCGGCAGTGAAATGGGGCGTGGCCGGCCGCATCGTGTGGGCCTGGGTCCTGACGATTCCCCTCGCGGCCGCGATGTCCGCCGTGACCTATCTCGTCATCGAAGCGCTCTGGCCCTAGAGCGGCGATCGAAGAGGGTCCGACGCCGATCCCCGCTGGCTTGGGTGTGAGCGCGGCGCATGGTGATAACATCTCCACATGAAACCTATACAGGTGATGATGGACGAGGGGCTGCTCCGTCGCCTGGACCGTGATCGCGAGGTCCGCCTCGATGGTCGCTCGGCCGTCCTGCGGCGTGCCGCAGGTGAGTACCTTCGGCGCTCCAGCGCGCGGCGCATCGCCGAGGCGTATCGCAAGGCCTATGGCGGGAGTGCCGGCCTCGGGGCTGATTTCTCCGGCTGGGAGTCCGAGGGCGCATGGCCCGAGAACTGAGCCGCGGGGACATCTGGCGCTACCGCTTCAAGTCGCCCGACAAGGTCCGACCGGTCCTGGTCCTGAGCCGACAGGAGGTGATCCCGCTGCTCCACACCGTCATGGTGGCCCCGATCACCTCCACGC
>JBGPYB010000258.1:0-4269 GCA_041493035.1 Vicinamibacteria bacterium
GAATCCCGAGGTCAGCGTAGAACCGAGCCCCCCGGCTCTCCTGATCGCGCCCAAATAGTTCGTCGATGGTCTCCCTGCCCAGATGCTGAAGGGCTCGAACTGCTCGCAGTACGGTACGGCGCCTCCCAGGGTCAGCCAGCGGCTGGCGGGGCCAAGTCTTCCAGTTGGGCTCCAGACGCCCTAGCCAGGTGCAGATCAAGGCATGCAGCACGAACGCGGACTCGACGCCCCGTCGTGACAGATCCTCGAGCTGCGGGAGCACCAGGCGCATTCGTTCGTCGTAGAGATCTGCCGCCATTCCGCCCCGCTCGGCGTCGTCGCGATAGTAGTCGACGATCCGGCGGGACAGTTCGCGATCTGATCCAGCGCGATTTGTCCCACGATTCGGTCGCTCCATACCCTGGTCCACGCTGGGCCTCCTCGCGTCCTTCTGGTGTAATGGGACGCACGCTAGCGCAGGGCGCAGGTAGCGGGCAACCCGATCTTGATGCCATGGCCCCGGTGGGGCCCCAGGTGGAGGCGACATCCAGCATGCCGGAAGAGAGCCGGATTGATCCCGACCGCACCTATTCGACCACCTCCGCGGCACGTCACCTCGGCGTGAGCGCGTCGACGCTGCGGGATCTCGAGCGGCACGGCAAGGTCGACAGCACCCGGACGCCGGGTCGTCATCGACGCTTCAGGGGATCCGCCCTCCTCCGGCTCCGAGAAGAATCGAACGCCATCCCCCCGCACACAGCCAGGCCAGTGTTGCGCGATACGTCGGTCCCCAACCACGAGACCCAGATCCGTCATGCCTGGCTCGGCCAGGTGCTGGCGCGAGCCCAACGACAGCTGCCCAGCGACACCCCGGCGGAGGTCCGACTCCGGCTGGGATCAGATGTGGAACGTGCACTCGGGCACTTCGGCCCCGCCTCAACCGCGGCTGACTGGGAGCCGCTCGTCAAGAGTCTGGTCCAGCGGGCAACGCGTCAAGGGCAGGTCGCGCAAGAAGAGGCCGAGCGACGCGAGATGAAGGTCGCGTTGACCGAATTCGGGCTCTCACGGCTGCGGCGGCGGATCGACGCGCTCGGCCGGCGCGTTGTCGGACCGGTCGGCAGCCTCAAGCGGTGTCACGTTCACGCCACGCTCCGGGACGAATTCCGAGCGGTGCTCCATCGAGACCTCCGTGGCGACGAGGATTGGGCCCAGATCAGCCTGCGCGCCGAAGAGTTCCTGGCCGCGTGGTATGTCCAGCAGGCCCCCGAGACGCTGTCCGCGACGGCGAAGCTCCTGGCCGTGGGCGCAACCGGGGCGATCGGCGGCGCAGCGGTCTCCGCTGCCCTCAGTCCAGAGATTCGAGCTCGGATGGCCGACCTCAAGGCTCCACTCCTGACGGTCGCTGTTGGCCTCCTCAACCGGATCAGCACCCCACCGTCTCCCGCGGCGTCTGCGACGAATCCGCCGGCTCAGGCCACCACGACCGCAGCGGGTCCACCTCCGGTTGGGAACCCTGCTCGGGATCGCGTAGACAACCGGGCTTGCTAGCGGTGGGAACCCGCATGCGTCAGTCTCACCAGTCTTCACACCGCTCCACCGAGCCGGGGGTTGTACCCTCGTTGGTCGACGTCCAGCGGGAGCCCCGTGTCCTCGTCGGACTGCCGTGGACCGTCATCGTGGATCTCCGCCGTCAGATCCATCATCTGGCCGCTGACGTGGACGCGGTCTTGCTCGCGACCATGACCGAAACGAGAACGCCGCACCAACGAGGCGACGTCGAAGTCGACCAGCTGCTGACGCCGGAGGCCGCCGCGGCTCGGTTCGGTGTCACGAAGCGGTGGCTCCTCGAGCATGCCGACGAGGTCCCGGGAGTCCGGCGCCTGTCCCGAAAGATCGTTCGGTTCAACGAGCGTCGCCTCGCTCGATTCTTTGACAGCAGACCCGTTTGACGGCACGCCAGGTTGTCACTATGCTTCCCCCTCCAGGAGCAGCGGTCGAAAGGGGCGTCAGAATGCGCCGATTGTCGTGGAGATCCGAGACCCTCCCGGGTCTGCGGAGACGCGCCCGATGAGGGAGCGTGGCTCGGGTTCCCTCTTCCGGGAGCGATACCGTGATCAGAAGACCGGCCAGCTCAGGATGTGTCGGACGTGGATGATGAAGCTCTGGGTGGGCGGCAAACCCCTCAAGCGATCCTCCCGCAGCACCTCACGAGCGGTCGCGAGCAAACAGCTGGAGCACTGGAAAGCACAGATCCGCCAGGGTACCTACGTGCCCGATGCCGACCAGACGCGCTTCGACGCCCTCGTCGCGCTCTTGATGGATGAGTACCGGGCCAATGCCCGAAAGTCCATTGATCGGGTCGAAGACGCCATCGACCACCTCAAGGGGTTCTTCGCCGGATGGCGCGCACAGGCGATCTCGACGGATCGGGTCCTCGCCTATGTCCGGTACCGGCAGGAGCAGCAGGCGGCGAATGCCACCATCAACCGCGAACTCGCCGCGCTCAAGCGGATGTTCCGCCTCGGTGAGCGAGCGGGCAAGGTTCTCCGACGCCCCTTCATCGACATGCTCCAGGAACACAATGCCCGCACAGGCTTCTTCGAGCGCGCCGATTTCGACGCGGTCTTGGCAAGGCTGCCCGCCGACCTGAAGGCCGTGTTCGCGGTCGCCTACGTCACCGGCTGGCGTGTGAAGTCGGAAATACTGATGCGCAAGTGGGCGCACGTCGACCTTCAGAGCGGGTGGCTGCGCTTGGAGCCGGGCGAAACCAAGAACTTGGAGGGCCGCCAGTTTCCGATCACGCCCATCCTACGCGTCGTGCTGGAACGTCAGCGCGAGCGAACCCTGGCAGTCGAGAAGGCTACACACGCCATCATCCCGTGGCTGTTCCATCGTGCAGGTCGGCCGATCAAGTCCTTCCGCCGCGCCTGGCTGACTGCCTGCGAGAGCGCTGGCCTATCGGGCCGCATTCCCCATGACTTCCGCCGGACGGCGGTCCGGAACCTCGAGCGGGCGGGCGTACCCCGTTCCACAGCCATGAAGATGGTCGGGCACAAGACGGAGAGCATCTACCGGCGCTACGCCATCGTGGACGAGGCGATGCTGAAGGAAGGCGCCGCAAAGCTGCAAACGCTCCACGAAACCCAGGCGCCCGTCCCCCCGATCATCCCGCTGACCCGGGCGACAAGCACGAAGCGCGTCAGTTCGAGTACCGTCCGAGTCAGCCGTGCACAGCGGGAGAGACGGGGCCGTGTCGCGCACGCTAAGTCGTTGACGGCGGACGAGAAAAGAATGGTGGGCTGGGACGGGATTGAACCGCCGACACCAGGATTTTCAGTCCTGTGCTCTACCAACTGAGCTACCAGCCCACCACGAGTTTTCGAGGATAGCAGAACCTGCCAGGAGAGTCTACGGAACCCCTTGGAAACTACGTCGAAACCGCCCCTCACCGTGCCCTCTCCCCTGAGAGAAGAGGGTAACTACTGCGTCTTGTTGTCTTCGAAGTCGGCGCCGCTGTCGGATTCGAAGACGATGTGGTCGTCGTCGTCCACCGTGAAGGCTTCGTGCAGGACGAAGGGGACGTCGTGCTGGACCAGGAAGCGGGTTAGCCGGGCGACGGCGATGGGATGGGAGTCGAGGTGAAACGACAGGGCCAGGTCGCCGATCTCGTCGATGGCAAAGAAGGCCCAGTTGCCGACCACGAGCGCTTCCGTGTCCGGCTCCCAGGTTATGCCGCCGTCGAACTCTTCCGAGCCCTGGGCCAGGTCGTAGAGCTCCTGGAGCTTCGCGCGGCGCTGGGTGTCGTCCACTGCTCTCCCCTCACCCTGCCCTCTCCCCAGAGGGGAGAGGGTTAGAAGCCCTTGAAGGCGTTGTCGGCGGCCATGTCGCGGAAGGCTTTTTCGTAGGCCGCAATACTCCGCTCGATGTCGGCGTCGGTGTGGACGGCGGAGATCCAGCCGTGGTGGCTGGCGCAGTCGACGCCGTTATTCAGGAGCGCGCAGCGCAGCAGGTGGTAGAGGTCGCCGCGGCGGGGGCGGTCGAAGCCGGCCAGGCCGGGCTTGCCCTCGAACGAGACGTGGAAGATCGAGGCTTCGCCGAAGCAGGTGCCGGGGACGCCGGCGCGCTTCATCGCCTCCGACAGCCCGGAGCGTAGCTCGTCGCCCGCCTTGGTGGCGCGGGCGTGCAGCGAGCCATCGGCCACCAGCTCGAGCGTGGCGATGGCGGCGGCGGCGGACACCGGGTTGGAGTTGAACGTGCCGTTCTGGGCCACGCGCTGGCTCCGGTCGAAGA
>JBGPYB010000009.1:0-55544 GCA_041493035.1 Vicinamibacteria bacterium
CCGGGCGGCAGTTTCGCGGTGGATGTCGGCGTGGCGCTCGAATGCTTCGCGCAGGTGCACGTCGCCCGACACATGGGCCAGGATCCGGAGCTCGATCTGGCTGTAGTCCGCGGAGAGCAGCACGTGGCCGGCCTCGGCGACGAAGGCCTGTCGAATGCGTCGCCCTTCGGCCGTGCGAATGGGGATGTTCTGAAGGTTGGGATCGGACGACGAGATCCGCCCCGTCGCCGCGACCGTCTGGTGAAAAGACGCGTGGATGCGGCCCGTCTCAGGATGGATCAGCGCGGGCAGGGCGTCCACGTACGTCGACTTGAGCTTCTGGACGGAGCGGTAATCGAGGATCTTTCGTGGGAGGGGATGTTCGACGGCGAGATCCTCCAGGACCTCCTCGGCGGTAGACGCCGCCCGCGTTTTGGCCGTCTTTCGCCCTGCCCGAAGGCCCAACCGCTCGAAGAGAACCTCCCGAAGCTGGACCGGAGAGTTCACGTTGAACTCACCGCGGGCCAGAGCATGGATCTCGCGGGTCAACACGGCGATCTGGCCCTCCATCTCCTGGCTCATCTCTGCCAGGAGCGAACGGTCCACGAGGACGCCGGTCTCTTCCATTTCCGCGAGCACGCCGATCAGGGGAAGCTCCATGGTGCGGAAGACGCTCTCCAGCCCCTCCGACGCGAGGCGCTCCGCCATCGGTCCCGCGAGGCGCAGAACGATCTCCGCCTCTTCGCACCCGGATCGGGCGGCCCCTTCGAACGATGCGTCGCCCTGCCCCGCGCCGTTCCGAGCCTCCCGTCGCTCCCCGAGGTATTCGAAGGAGAGATCGGCGAGGTCGTAGCTTCGACGCCCAGGATTCACGAGGTAGGCCGCGATCAGCACATCGAAGCCCAGGCCAGCCAGACGGATGCCTTCGCGGCTCAGCAAGACGCGAGCCCGCTTGCCGTCGAGGGCGACTTTTGTCACGCCTGGGTCTTCGAGAAGGGGGCCCAGAAGCTCGAGGGATTGGCCCGGCGGCAGGGCGTCGGGCGCCTCGATGACCGAATGGCTCAAAGGGACGTAGGTGGCCTTCCCCGGAGCGGTCGCCAAAGCGATCCCGACCAGCCGCGCTCGCATCGGCTCCCGTCCTTCGGCTACCACCGCGAGCGCCAGTTGCCCCGCCTCCCGCGCCTCCGCGATCACCCTCCGAACCGCATCCTCGGAGGTCGCGACGTCACGATGGAGAGTGGTTGTGATCGCTGACGGCGCGTACTCCTTCACGAGATTCAGAAACTCGAGCTCGGTGAAGAGCGCGTGAGCCGCCGAACGGTCAGGATCCCGCCGTCTCAGAAGGTCGAGATCGAGAACGACAGGGACGTCGGTTCGGAGCGTCACGAGGCGTTTGGACAGGAGGGCCTCGTCTCGATGTTCCGTCAGCCCTTGACGGTACGCGGCCCGCTTGATCCGCGCCGTGTTCGCGAGAACCCCTTCCAGGGAGCCGAACTCCCGGATCAGATCCCTGGCGCCCTTGTCGCCGATTCCCGCTACGCCCGGGACGTTGTCCACGGCGTCGCCCGCGAGGGCCATGACGTCCACGACGCGATCGGGAGGAACGCCGAACTTCTCCTCGACCTTCTTTCGGTCGTAAAGGGTCGTGCCGGATCCTTCCCGGCCGGGGTTCAAGACAAAGACGTCGTCGGACACGAGCTGGAGGAGGTCCTTATCGGCGGAGACCACCACAACGCGCATTCCCGCGAGGACGCCCTGGCAGGCCAGTGTCGCCAGAACGTCGTCGGCTTCGAACCCCGGGGCATCGATCATCGGAAGACGGAACACCTCACAGACGCGGCGCACGTACGGAAGCTGAACGGCCAGCTCGTCGTCCATCTTCGGGCGATGAGCTTTGTAGTCGGCAAATTCCTCATGGCGAAACGTCGGGCCCGGCAAGTCGAAGCTGATGCCGATCCATTCCGGCTTCTCGTCCTCGTACAGCTTGCGGAGCATGGTGGTGAAGCCGTAAGTGGCGTTCGTCGGGAGGCCGCGGCTCGTGGTCAGTCCCCGGATTGCGAAGTACGCGCGGTGAAACTGCGCGCTGCCGTCGATGAGATAGACCGTAGGGTCGCGAGCCATAGCGGGGGATTCTACCGCGCGCTAGAATGCCCGTCCCGTGCTCTCGCGCCTCGCGACGGTCGTCCTCCTCGCGGCCTCCCTGCGGGGATGCGTCGCGTACGAATACGAACACGAGTTCTGGCTGAAGGTGGACGGCTCCGGATCGGTGAACGTGACCGGCCGCCCGGAACTGTGGAGCGCGTTCAAGGGGCTCGGCGTTCGCCCGGACGCGCGCGACGATTCGATCCGCGCGGCGGCTCGCTCTCTCTTCGAGAGCTCCGGCCTGCGCGTGCGACGGGTCACTCTCACGACACGAAACGGACAGCGTTACATGTTCGTCGCCGCTGATTTCACCGACGTGAACCGGCTCGGGGGCACGCCCGCCTTTCCGGATCTCCGCCTCGCCCTGAAACCGGAGGGGGACCGGCTCCTCCTCGACGGGACCTGGTCGCCGCCGGCGAAGACGCCTCCTGGTGACCTTCGACGAGACGGCCTGATGGCGGTGCGGTTCCACCTCCCGAGCCGCATCCACGCGCACACGAACGCGCCGCTGGGCGTCGAGCGGGGGAACATCCTGGGCTGGAGGCAAGGAGTCGGCCAGGCTCTGGACGGGCGCCCTCTCCAAATAGCCGCGACGCTCGACTCCCGCAGCATCCTTGGCTCGACCGTCGCCCTGTTCGCGACGGCCATCCTCGCGGCGCTGGCCTTGATCGCGGCCGCCCTTGCCCTCGTCGTGCGGCGCGGGCGGAGACGCAGCGCGCCGGGCTAGAGTCTTCGGCGCCCTTTCGGGGCGATGGCCCGCGCCAGCAATTTCACCAGACGTCGCGCGCACGCGCCGTCCGGATCGCGGTCGGGGACGAACTCCGTCACCTCCAGAGCGACGACTCGAGGCGACGCGAGGAGCGCCGTCAGGAGGTCCGAGGCTTGCTGCCACGTGAAGCCTTCTCCCGGCGTCATCGCAGACTTGGCCGGCATGGCCTCGGGGTCGATCGCATCCACGTCGAAGTGGACGACGATGGGGCCGGCGTCGTTGTTGATCGCGTCGAGTGCGAGAGCGGCCGTCGCGCGCATCCCCAGCGCCCGTGCTGCGGTGGCGGGCAAGGCAAGACCCAGGTTACCCAGGCGAGGGCGCTCTCCCGGGTCCAGCGCGCGGAACCCAACGAGGGCGACATGGTCGGGGTCCACGGCGGGCTGAATGCCGCCGGCCGCGGTCATCTCTTCCGGGCCGAGCCCGATGGCCATCGCCAAGGCCATCCCAGCGAGGCGCCCCGACGGGCTGGTCTCGGGTGTATTGAGATCGGCGTTGGCGTCGATGAACACGAGGCCGACGGGCGAGCCGAGCGCCGTGCGCGCACCCCCCACCGTTCCCACCACCATCGAACAGTCGCCTCCGATCACGAGGGCAAAGCCCTCGGCCATGGCTCGGGTCATCTCGTCGGCCGTCGCGCGAGCGGCGCACGCGGCGACCGCAACGTTGCGACAGCGAGGGTGCTCCGGATCGTCGCGGAATGGGAAGAGCGAAAGGTCCGAGAGATGGACGACGGTCGCATCTCTCCGCAGCGCCTCGAGGAGGCCGGCCTCGCGCAGGGCGAAGGCCCCACGTTCCATCCCCGGCGCGACGCCACCTGCCGCGCTCGGAACCCCGAAGACCGCGACCTTGCCGGAGGCCATGGGTGCAGTATAATCGGCCTCCGCTCATGAACATCAAGCTGTCTTTTTCTCCGGTTTCCCAGAGCCCTGTCGATCTGCTCGTCGTGGTGCTCGACCCCGAGAAGACGCTCCATGTCATCGACGACAAGAGCGTCTCGGCCCACATCGCCAAGGCGACCGAGGGGTACCTGGCAAAGACCCAGAAACGCGACTACTTTGTGACTCTCGAGGACGGTGCCCCGGCGAGAGGCCTTCTGGTTCTCTGGAGCCCCACCCTCAAGAGCTGGAACCTCTGGGAAAACATCAAGACCTTCATGGCTCGCGGGCTGCGCCTCGGCCGCGACTACCGCTACACCCGCATCGGGTTCGTGCTCAACGGTCCCGATGCCGCGGCCCTCGTCGGTAAGGCTGTAGAGGGGGCCGTCCTCGGGGCGTATACCTTCGACCGGTACAAGCAGGAACGGGACGAGTTCCTGGCTCGAGAAGCCCAGGTCGTGATCGTCGCGCATCCCGATCACCAGGCCGACGCCGAAGCCCGGAAGGCGCGGTATGCCTGGGTCTCGGAGAACGTCAACAGGGCCCGAGATCTGATCAACGAGCCCGGGTCGGTTGCGACCCCTGAGTTCCTCGCGAACCAGGCCTCGGAGATCGCGAAGGAATTGGATCTCGAGGTCGAGATCCTCGATCCCTCCGGCCTGAAAGCCCGCGACTACAACGGCCTCCTCCGGGTCGGCCAGGGGAGCGTCCACCCCCCGCGCATGGCGATTCTGCGCCACATCCCCCGCACAGCCTCGAAGGAGACGATCGCTCTCGTCGGGAAAGGGATCACCTTCGATTCCGGGGGGATCAGCCTCAAGCCGGGCGATCACATGTGGGAGATGAAGGGAGACATGGCCGGCGCCGCGGCGGTGCTCTGCACCCTGCGGGCCCTGGGCCGGCTCCGCCCCGACGTCAAGGTGGTGGGGATCCTCTGCTGCGCCGAGAACATGCCCGACGCCAACGCCCAGCGTCCCGGAGACATCTTCACCGCCAAGAACGGCAAGTCGATCATGGTCGACAATACGGACGCGGAAGGGCGCCTCGTCCTGACCGACGGCCTTGCCCGTGCGGGCGAAGAGGGAGCCACCCACATCGTCGACATCGCCACCCTCACCGGCGCCGTGGTCCGGGCTCTGGGTCCGAGCGTCGCCGGTGTCCTCGGCACCGACCCAGACCTCGTTCGGCGGGTCATTCGTTCGGGGGAGAATCATGGCGAAGCCTTCTGGGAGCTCCCCCTGGTCGAAGAATACCGGGACACCCTGAAGACGCCGTTCGCTGACCTCAACAACATCGCCGCGGGGGGCGTGGCGGGAGCCATCACGGCGGGGTTGTTCCTCAGGGAATTCGTCCCCGAGAAGGCCGCGTGGGCTCACCTGGACATCGCGGGGCCGATGTTTCGCGACAAGGACTGGAAATACTACGAGGCCGGCGCCATCGGATTCGGCGTGAAGACGATGGTGGACCTCTGCGAGCGCTTCCGTGATCCTGTCGCCTGACCGGGTCAGCTTCGACAAGATCACCGATGTCGTCTACCTGGGATCCCGCATCGCCTCGATCGACGACTACCGCCGGCTGAGGGCTGAGGGCGTCCGGGCTTGCGTCGACATGAAACAGGAAGGGGCCGACCCCTGGACCTTCGAGGCCTTCCTGTGGCTACCAACCGTCGATCATGATGCGCCGAGCCCGGCCCATCTGCAGATGGGTATCTCGTTCCTCCGCCAGTGCGAGCGGGCGCGCCTCCCCGTTTTCGTCCATTGCATGGCCGGCGTTGGGCGGTCGTCCACCCTCGTTCTGGCCTACCTTCTCGCCGGGCCCTATCGTGAGTCGGAGAGCCGCGAGGCTCTGGGCTTCCTCTGTTCCCGCCGACCGCTCGTGAATCCGAACCCCGACCAAATCAAGGCCGCCGAGGACGCCGCCCGCAGCTACCAGGGGTAGCGGTCTCAGTCGTGGCGGAGAGCCTCCATGGGCTCCAGATGCGCCGCCTGCCACGCGGGGTAGAAGCCGAAGCCGATCCCGACGCCCAGGGCCGTGACCAACGCCAGCAGGAGCATCCAGGGCGAGAGCGCCGTCGGCCATCCCGCGAGCCCTTGGATCAACGTGGACCCACCGAGGCCTGCTACCATCCCGAGGATGCCGCCCGTGGCCGTCAAGAGGGAGGATTCCACGAGGAACTGGGCGGCGATGTCGCGTCGCGTCGCCCCGAGCGCGCGCCGGACGCCAACCTCCCGGGTGCGCTCCGCCACGGTCGCCAGCATGATGTTCATGATGCCGATCCCCCCCACGAGAAGACTGATCGCGGCGATGGCCCCCGTCACCACGTTGAAGATGCGCTGAGTCCTTTCTTTCTGGCGGAGGATCTCCCGGGGGACGATGACGTCCACGGCGGCCCCGCTCGTACGCCCCACGACCCGCTTGGCCACCTCCGCGGCCTCGACCACGCTCTCGGATTCTCCGAGGCGAAGTACGACTTCGTCGACGCCGTCGGGCTGAGAGTCGCCGCCCCGGTCCAGCGTGGGCAGGGGAACGAGCACGGCCCGATTGATGTCCCGCGTCCGGATGGGACCACCCCTCCCTCGACCGCCGGCCCGCCCTTCCAGGACGCCCACGACTTCGTACCAGTCGCCTCCGAGCAGAAGCCGTTCGCCGCAGGGCTCGCTCAGGGGGAAGAGGGCTCGCGCGACGGAGGCGCCCAGGATCGCGACGCGCTTGCGTTCCTTGACGTCAAGGTCTGTGAGAAAGCGTCCCCTGGCCCTTCTCACCCGCGCCGCCCGTTCATACGAGGGAACTGTTCCCACGGCCGCGACGTCCATTTGCCTCTCCGACGCTCGGGCAACGAGGGCAGCCTCCCGGAGGGCGGCCACGCTCAGCAGGTGAGGGACCACGGCGGCCAGCGCCTCCGCATCGCGCAAGGACAGGCCGGGTCCCGCTGACCCCGGCCGCGCCCTCACCGTGATGCTGTCGATCCCGAGGGCGCCGACCTGCTCGATGGCTTCGCGTCTGGCCCCTTCGCCCACGGAAGACATGGCCACGACGGCTGCGACGCCGAAGACGACGCCCAGGATCGAGAGCGCCGAGCGGAGCTTGTGGACGAGAAGGCTGCGTCCAGCGAGGCGGACCAGGGGGCGAGGCGACACGCTAGGTCCGTGACTCCCGAGCGTCGTCGATCCGTCCGTCCCGGAGCCGGACAACCCTGCCCGCCCGCCGCGCGAGAGCCTCGTTGTGCGTTACCAGGACGACAGTGCGGCCTTCCCTGTGGACGCTCTCCAGAAGGCTTGCCACCTCCTCCCCGGTGACGGAATCGAGGTTCCCGGTGGGCTCGTCGGCGAGCAGCAACCGCGGCTCTGTGACGAGCGCCCGAGCCACGGCCGCGCGTTGCGCCTCCCCCCCCGACAACTCGGCGGGGCGATGGGATGCTCGATGGGAGAGGCCGACCCGGTCCAGCGCCAGGAGTGCACGACGACGCCCCTCGGCCTCGCTGACGCCGGCGTAGAACAGGGGCGTCTCGACGTTCTCCGCCACGGTCAACTGCGGGATCAAGTGAAACGCCTGAAAGACGAAGCCGATCCTGAGGTTGCGGATGCGCGAGAGCGCATCATCGTCCAGGGTGGAGACCAGGATCCCGTCGAGGCGATACTCGCCCCGCGTCGGCCGGTCCAGGCAGCCGAGCAGAGACAAGAGTGTCGACTTGCCTGAGCCGGAAGGTCCCATGATCGCAACAGCCTCGCCCTCGTCGACCGCCAGCGTGAGGCCCTCGAGAGCTGTCACCTCCCGCGACCCGCGCACGTACGTCTTGCCGACACCACGCAGGTCGACGACCACGGTCAGGGTCTTCCCGCCCGCCGCTCCCGCAACGACCACCTGCCGCCGCGGCGAACGAACCGGAGGGTCTCCTCCGTGGGACCTGTGGAACCTTCGCGACCCTTGACGACGATGATGTCGGTCGAGAGGATCGTGACGCTGGCCTCGTTCCCCTGGACGGACGCTTCGATGACGCGGAGATCCGCCGCCGCGTTCAGCGCTCCCACAAACGGGGCGCGGCGAGCGTCGCGCTCCTTTTGCGAGAGGTCGGGACGGGCCGCGGCGAGGAGCAACGGGTCGGCCTGCTCCAAGGCGCTGGCGTAGTCCGCCAACGTCGACTCCACCGCGGTTTTGAGGCCCGGGTCAAGAGCCGAGAGGGGCCCCGGCAGTGTCGTCGGGGGAGCCTCGGCCAGGCTCGAGGGCGCCGAGGCGGGAGGCGGCGTCGAGGGTGCCTGGGGCGGAGCGTGCCCCGATCGGCCGAAAACAACGGCGAGCACGCCGAGCAGGGCCACGGCACCCAGCAGGATGACGCCCACGGGGGTCGCGCGCCGCCTCGTCCTTGGGAGGAGGATCTCCACCGGGATTCGTGACGGTCCGGCCGCCGGCGTCGCCGCTGGTCTCTGAGGGGTGGATCGCGGAACGAGCGGTCGCGGTGTCGGCACTTGTGGCGCCGCAACCGGCGGGGGAGGCGCGGCGGGGATTCTTGCCCCTTCGAGCCGCGCCCTCCGCACTTCCTGGATAGCCGCCTGAGCGCGTGCATTGTCAGGATCTTCGGCGAGCACCGCACGGAGGATCCGAAGGCTCCCCGCCTCGTCTCCCGTCTGAAGCAGGTCCAGACCGGCGCGAATCTGCGACACGAGGGCGCGCCGCCTGGCCCTCTCGGCGCCGAGCTGCTCGAGAGAGCCCTGAGTCTCGTGGAGGAGCGCCAGGAGATCAGGGTTGTCCGGCACCTGTCTGAGGCCACGGCGTACGTGGAGAAAGGCCTGCCGGTTCCAGCCGGCGGCGAGGGCCGCCCGGGCTGCTTCCGCTGCTTTCTGGGCCTGAGCCCGCGCCAGCCGCAGCAATTCACCCTCCGCCTCGGCCTCCGCGGTTCCTGGGCGAAGCTTGAGGTCGCGGATCCTTCCGAACAGCTCGAGGGCGACCGGGTGGTCCGGGATGAACTTGAGAGCCGAGGTGACGATCTTCTCGGCCGCCAGCCAGTTCCCGCCTTCGACCAGCCCGCGGGCCTCTCCCACGCGAGCCTCGAGCTTCTCCCGTCGGCGGCCCTGCAGCATCTCTCCGCGAGCCCGCTCGAGTAGCGACCGGGCCGTCAGGCTGTCGGGACGCTCCTTGACGGCCTTCGACGCAAGAACCAGAGACTTCTCGGCCGCGCCGCGAGCCAGGGACTCCTCGGCCTCGAAGAGCAAGAGCCCGAAGAGCCGATCGGCCTCCCCATCCGGCGCAGACCCCGGACTGCATCGGGGGCAGCGCCCCGTCGCGGCGTCGAGATCGCCTCCGCAGCTCGAACACGAAACAAGACGGGTTTCCAGCTCGTTCCCCTCCTAAGGGATCGTCAAAGCGCCGAAGTCCGAGGGCGCCGCACCGGGATCGCGCAGGCAGACGCGCTCCCCTTTCTGCAGGCCGCGCTCGACGACGACGAAGTCCTGGTTGGACGGGCCGAGGGACACATCCCGAGCCCGGATGCGTCGCCCCGAGGCTACGTAGGTCAGCGTACGTCCCTCGCGCTCGAATACCGCATCGAGGGGGATGGACAGGGCGCTTCGCCGCTCCTCGACCTGGATCTCGATCCGGGAGGTCATTCCTGGACGAAGGCGCGGCTCCGATTCGTTGACGAGGATCGTGACCCCGAAGAATTTTGTGCCGCGGCGCTCCTTCTCCTCCTGGGCCAGCGTCCCCACCAGAGTGACGGTGCCCGTGAGTTTCAGCTCGGGGTAGGCCTCGACATGGACCGAGACCCGCTGGTTCTTCTCGATCTTGTGGATGTCCGTCTCGCGCACCTTGGTTTCGACCACCATCTTCGAGATATCGGGGAGGATGAGGAGAGGCTGGTTGGCCCAGACTTGGTCTCCCACCTGGGGTTTACGCTGCTCCGACCCGAAGAAGACGTCCTTGTACACGACGATTCCCGGGACGTCGGCCCGAACCTCGGTACGGGCAAGTTGCTGCTTGGCGAGAGCGAGCTTGCTTCCCGCCTCCTCGATCCGGCTCTCCGCGCCGGCGATCGCGGCCTTCTTCTGCTCGAGGCGATAGCTGGCGGCGGATTCCAGTTGCTTGTGGCCCTCACGAGTCAGGACAGCTTCGGCCCGTGCTTGTGACAACTCGAGGGGCCGACCGAAATCCAGGAGCGCGTCTCTTCGTCGCTCAGCCAGAGCCAGTTCCTCTCGAGCGTGTCCGACCGTCTGCTCAGCTCTGTCGAGCTCCTGTTTCGTGATGAAGCCCTCGGCCAGAAGCGGACGCAGGTCTTCGGCGCTGCTCTCGGCCTTCCGAAGCTCCCGCTCCGCGTTCGTGACAGCGGCCGCGGCTTCCTCCTCCTTGAGTCGGCCCTTGCCGCTCTGCACGTCTTTCAACTCGAGCTCGCTCCGCTCGACCTTCTGCCGGGCGATCGCCAACTCTTCCTGGTTCTGGATTCCCTGCAGCTTGAAATCCTGGCTCGCCTTCTGTAGGTCCGCCTGAGCCTGGGAGAGGAGCGCCTGGCTCCGCCGGATCTCCTCCTCGAAGGGGGCCGAGTCGAAGAGGATCAGTAGATCCCCTTTTTGGACGAGCCGTCCCTCGGGGGCCAGCGCCACGATCTTTGCCTGATTGCTCTGGATCTGAGACGAATAGGTGATCGAGCGGAGCGCCTGGAGAGTCCCCGTCTCGACCACCGACACGCGGAAAGGCCCCTCGGTGACGACGACGGTCGGCACGCCGGCTGCGGCGCCGCTTGAGCGGAAATAGACGGCTCCGAGCAGCATCAGGAGCCCGGCAGCGATGGCTGCCGCGCGCCTCGGGTGGTGTCGCGCTACAGCGATGAGAGCCCCGCGGGACTCCGGCGTCCAAGCACTCGGGCGCAACCAGGGCCAGACGGCGCCCCAACCCCTTTGCACCGCGCCGGAGAGGCGCTCCCGGCCGCGGGCGAAAAGACGGCCCATCCGCTCGCCCACGAGAGTTGCGGTACTCACGGCGCGAACTCCTTGTCTACGTTCAGGGTTCCCCCCGCCCGCAAGAGTTGCACCCGGGCCACCTGGAAGTCCGTGAGCAACCCTACGAGCGCCGTTCGGGACGAGAGGAGGCTCCCTTCGGCGTCCACGACGTCGAAGTTCGAGGCGAGCCCCCGTTGGTACCGGAGCGTGGCAAGGCGCACCTGCTGCTCGGCGAAGGCAACGGCCTTGCGTTGGAGGTCGACGCTCTTCCGGATGCGCTCCAAGGTACGCACGGCTCCCCGTACGTCCGCCGCGACGTCCAACTCGCGCTGGACCAGCGTGCGACGTCGGGCCATCAGGTCCAGCTCGGCGATGGCGGCAGTCGACTTGTCGTTCGAGCGCTCGAGCGGATAGGACGTACTGAGGTAGACGTTGACGCGCCCGGCGCCGGCCTTCAGGCTGTCGGAGTAGGTCGGGCCGAGGCCGGTCTGCGTGAAACCCACGTTGAGATCGAGCTGCGGCAAAAGGTTTTGCTTGGCGAGAGCGGCGGCGCGCTCGCCGTCCCGAACCTGGTCCCGAGCTTCCTGGAGTTCGATGCGATTCTCGACGGCTCGGGTCACAAGGACGCCGATAGGCTCGAGGTCGAGATCCACCGAGTCGGGAAGCACGGCCGTCTCCGGCTCAACCGGATCGGCCGGGTCGAGGCCGAGAAGGAGCCGGAACTGCTCGAGAGCCGTCTCCAGCGCCGCCTGGGACTGCACCAGCGCCTCCTGGGTCTGGGACGATTGCAGCTCCGCGCGAAAGACGTCGAGCTTGCTGGCGAGCCCGACCTTCATCCGCGCCTCCGAAGCCTCGCGAAGACTGTCGCTCCGCTTCAGACTCTGACGCGACACGCGCAACAGCTCCCGTTGCCTCACCACCTGGAAGAACGTAGTGGTCACGTCCACGGCGAGGCGCTGGCGCGCCAGCTCGTAGGTGCGTTCCTGCCCTTCCCGGGCGCGGCGGCTGTTCCGGAGGTCGAAATACGCCGCGTTCGGGCCCGCGCCACGCAGCAGGGGCTGCGTGAGAACGACGCGCACATCCGAGGACTTGACCGCGGGGGCCCCGTCGAGGCTCAGGGACGTGAGGCTGGTCCCGGCCGTCACGGTGCCGCCGCTCCAGGGCAGGCGCTGCAGCGCGTCGAGGCCAAAGGTCGACTGGTCCGGGCCACCCTGGTAACGGGGGCTCACCTTCGGAATAAACTGGGCCCGCGCAGCGCCCTCGCGGAAGCGGGCGGACACCACGCTGTCGCTGGCCGACTGAAGAGAAAAATTGTGCTCGAGGGCCACGGCCACGGCCCGTCCCAGGCCGACCGTCGGTGCCCCGGGCGTGGGACCCACGTTCTCGGAGGCATTCTGTGCCTCGGTCGGCGATTGGGCCACAGGTTCAGCTTCCGCCCCAGGCTCGTCCGGAGTCGGGTGGGCGTCCTGTCCCCTTGCCACGCCGCCAAGAGTGATCCCGAGGAGGCTCATCGCACACAATACCCCGAATCGTGTGTCCACGTAAGTTACAGATTATCCACCGCCTGCGCCAATTCACAACAGGCGCGCGGGCGCCTTGAACCGGCCGGGGCGACGATGTTACCCTCGCCCTCCCTCGATGACCTCCCTTTCCCCCCTCGGGCTCAGCCTTCTCTTCGGCACCGTGGCCGCGGCGGCCAACGTGGTCGGCGGCCTCGTGATCATCTCGCGGCGTCATTGGAACGACATCGCCCTCAAGTACTTCATTGCCTTGGGCGCGGGGTTCATGTTGGCGGCGACCTTCCTGCGGATGATGCCCGAGTCGTTGGCACTCTCGCCGAAGGCGCCGCTGCTGATACTCGGCGGCTACTTCCTGGTCCACTTCTTCGAGCACACGATCGCTCCCCACTTCCACTTCGGCGAAGAGGTCCATAAGGAGCTCATGGTGAACCCGGCCGTCGGGTTCTCCGCCCTCGTCGGTCTCGCCACCCACACGTTCTTCGACGGCGTCTCCATCGCTTCGGGATTCCTCGTGTCGGTGCCTTTTGGGCTGCTGGTCTTCTGCGCGGTTTTTCTCCACAAGCTTCCGGAAGGCGTGACCGTCGCCTCGATAGCCCTCGCTTCGGGGCGGGGGACGAAAGGCGCGTTCATGGCCTCCTTGATCCTCGCAGCGTCGACCCTGGCCGGGGTTCTGGGCATGAACCGCTTCTCCGGCGCCGTCGCCTACGCCTTGCCGATTTCCACGGGGGTGACCCTCTACGTCGCCGCCAGCGACCTCATCCCGGAAGTGAACGAAGAGCGCGGAATCGCAATGGCGCTCGTGGTCTTCCTTGGGGTGGCGTTCTTCTGGGGAGCCGAGGTTGCTCTCAGCGCACTTGGAGTATCCTGACCGGCACGGGCCTTGCCGCTGGTCCAAGCCGTTGAACCGGGAGGCGACGACATGAACTCACTCCAAGCGCGGCTCGCAGCGGCGCTGGCCATTTCCTTGGCGACGCCCTTCGCGGCGTCCTCCCAGGACCTGGCGTCGTTCGAAAAGAGGGTCACCCGCAAGGTGCTCCCGAACGGCCTCAGGGTCCTCGTCTGCGAACGCCGAGAGGCGCCCGTGTTCTCCTTCGTGACCCACGTCGACGTCGGCAGCGACCGTGAAGTGCCGGGAACGGCGGGCCTCGCCCACATGTTCGAGCACATGGCCTTCAAGGGGACCGATACCATCGGCACCACTGACTACGCCGCCGAGAAGGTCGCCTTGGAGAAGGTCGAGGTCGCCTACGCGGCCTATGACGCCGAACGCCGTCGGCCCGTGGGCCGCGACGAAAAGAAGGTCGCCGATCTCGAGAAGGCGTGGAAAGACGCCATCGACGAGGCAGACCGCTACGTCGTGCGCAACGCCTTCGACGAGATCATCGAACGCGAAGGGGGTGTCGGGCTCAATGCCTCCACGGACAACGAGGCTACGCGCTACCACTACTCGCTCCCGGTCAACCGCCTCGAGCTCTGGGCCTACCTCGAATCGGAACGCTTCCTGAAGCCGGTGATGCGCGAGTTCTACAAGGAACGCGACGTCGTCATGGAGGAGCGCCGGATGCGGGTGGACAGCAATCCGGTGGGTCGGACGATCGAGCAGTTCCAGGCTGCGGCCTTCACGGCCCACGCTTACGGCCAACCCACCATCGGATGGCCTTCGGATCTCCGCTCGTTCTCCGCCACCGACGCCAAGGATTTCTTCGACCACTACTACGTGCCGGCCAACATGGTGGTCGCGCTTGTGGGGGATCTCTCCGCCCCGGATGCGATCGCGGTGGCCGACAGGTATCTGGGCCGCCTCCCGTCGCGCCCTGCGGCAGGGCCTCTTCGCACCGAGGAGCCTCCTCAAAGGGCCGAAAGACAGGTCGTGATCCACGATGCCGCTCAACCCTTCTACATCGAGGGCTATCACAAAGGAAGCTTTCTGGACCCGGACGACGCCGTCTACGACGTCATCAGCGACCTGCTCTCGGCCGGTCGCACGTCGCGCCTCTACCGAGGGCTCGTCAGAGACAAGAGGATCGCGGCAGGTGCCGGCGGCTTCGGGGGCTTTCCCGGGGACAAGTACCCGAACCTCTTCGTCCTGTATGCCCGTCCCACGCCGGGTCACACCCCCGAGGACTTGCGGGACGGGATTCGGGTCGAAGTCGAGCGCCTCAAAAGCGAGGACGTGACAGCGGAAGAGCTACAGATGGTGAAGACCCGCGCCAAGGCCGATCTCATCCGCAGCCTCGACAGCAACGAAGGCCTGGCCCAGGAGCTGGCCCTCTTCGAGACCCGCTACGGCGACTGGCGAGAGCTCTTCCGCCAGGTGGAGCGCATCGAGAAGGTGACGAAAGAAGACGTACGTCGCGTGGCCGCGAAGACCTTCGTGGAGTCGAACCGCACCGTGGCGATGATCCAATCGACCCAGATGGCGGGCGCTCCGCCCAAGGGGGGGAATTGATGCGCCCGCGTCCTGCGGTCGTTGCAGGCGTCGCTCTCGCTGCCCTCCTTCCGATCCCCGCGGCCTGGAGCCAGGCGACGGATTGGAAACAAGTCCCCAAACCCCCGCTCCGGCCGTTCGCCCCGCATCAGCCCCAGCGCTTCGTGCTTGGGAACGGCTTGGTGGTGCTCCTCCAGCCCGATAGCGAGCTTCCCCTCGTTCACGGCTTCGCCCGCATCCGGGGGGGCTCCCGGGAGGAGCCTGCGTCCAAGACAGGGCTCGTCAGCCTCTACGGCCAGGCCTGGCGGACCGGTGGCACCAGGGCCCGCACCGGGGACGTCCTCGACGATTTTCTCGAAGCCCGCGCGGCGAGCGTCGAGACCTCCGGTGCCCTCGACTCGACGTTGGTCTCCTTCGACTGTCTCAAGGGGAATTTGGACGAGGTCTTTCAGGCTTTCGTCGAGCTCCTCAAGGAGCCGGAGTTCCGCGAGGACAAGCTTCTCCTGGCCAAGGATTCCCTGAGCTCAGGAATTGCCCGTCGCAACGACAACCCCGGGGGTATTGCCTCGCGAGAGGTGCGGAAGCTCGTTTACGGGCTCGACTCGCCGCATGCTCGAACCCCGGAATACGCCACGATCGCCGCGGTGACGCGCGAGGATCTCCTCGCGTGGCACAAGCGCTTCGTCTATCCGAACAACATCATCCTGGGTATCTCGGGCGACTTCGACTCGAAGGCAATGGAGGCGCGTCTCGGTCGAGCTTTCGGCGCCTGGCCAAGGGGCCCGGCCGCCGAGAAGGCCAAGGTCGAGTTCAAGGACCCCAAGCCGGGCGTCTATTTCGTGGCCAAGGACGACGTGAACCAGAGCAACATCCGGATTGCACACCTCGGGACGACCCGCAACAACCCGGACTACTACGCTCTCGAGGTGATGAACGAGGTCTTCGGCGAGGGGTTCTCGTCGCGGCTCGTCTCCAACATCCGATCGAAGAAAGGCCTCGCCTATTCCGTGGGGGGCGGCGTGGGGATGGGGTTTGACGCGCCTGGCCTCTTCCAGGTCGGAATGGCCACCAAGAGTGAGAGCACCGCAGCGGCCATCGACGCGCTCTACGAGGAGATCGACGCACTCCAGAAGACGCCCGCCACCGACGAAGAGCTGCGCAAGGCCAAGGATTCGATCCTGAACTCGTTCATCTTCGAGTTCGACTCCCGGGACAAGGTCCTGGGGGAGAAGATGCTCTACGAGTTCTACGGCTATCCGGCGGACTTCCTGGAGCGCTACCGCGCTGGGGTCGAGAAGGTGACCGGCGGCGACATGGCCCGCGTCGCCGCGAAATACGTGCGGCGGGAGGCCCTCGCCCTCCTGGTGGTGGGGAAGTCGGCCGACTTCGACCGGCCGCTCTCCAGCTTCGGTCCCGTGACGAACGTCGACATCAGCATTCCCGAGCCCAAGGAACCCCAATAGGGGCCTCGGTCCGCGATCCCTCCGAGGTGGCTGCGGGCCGTAAGGAACCGGCTGCGAGCGGAGCTCACTTCCTAAACGCCGCGACGAATTCCTTCAGGAGAATCGGGTTGTTGCTCTTGATCGTGCCGGTCATGAAGTCGGCGATCGACGGCGTGTGCTTCCCGCTCCACACGTCGAGGAACATCTCTGAGGAGGCCTTGAAAAAGCAATCTGCGTCATCGGCCTGGCCTGCCTTGACCGTGCACGTGTCCCTTGTGAGAAGGACCGTCCACTTCTCGTCGTCCCCGAGAGAAAAGTAGAACGTCCGGTCGACCTTCACGCTCCCCTTCTGGAACATCTTGGGGAGCTTCTCGAAGACCTTCGTGACCTCCGAGATGACCACGGCTACTGGATCTTCGGGACGGACGCGATGAAGTCGTTCACGAGCTTCCTTTGGGCCTCGGCCGTGAGCGAAGACGTCACGATCTTCGACGCCGCCTCGATAGCCAGATCGGCCACCTGGGAGCGCAGCTCCTGGATCGCGGCGACCTTCTCGCGGTCCACCTGCTCCTTCGCCCGGGCGATCATCTGCTCGCTCTCGGCGCGGGCTCTGGCTTGCAGGTCCGTCTTCAGAGAGTCGGCCTCCTGGAGAGCCGTCTTCAGGATCTCCTCTCGCTCCCGACCGGCCTCACGGACCAGCTCCTTGTGCTTCTCGAGAAGCGCCTGGGCCTCGGCGTTGGCCCTTTGCGCGCCGTCCACGGCATCCCGGACGCCCTTCTCGCGTTCTTCGATGATCTGAAGGAGCGGCTTCCACGCGAACTTCGCCAGGATGAAGGCGAAGATCGCGAAGAGGACGAGGGTCGAGTAGAAGAGGGTCGTGTCGATGTCGGTGAGCCCTCCGGAGGCGAGGAGGGCTCCGGAGAGCGGCGAGAGAGACATCGCTCTACTTGATCGCCAGCAGGATCGTGACGATGAGCGAGAAGAACGTCACGCCCTCGATGAGGCCCGCGGCCACGATCATCGCGCCGCGGATGTCGCCGGCGGCGTTGGGTTGACGGGCGATTCCCTCCATGGCGGAAGCCGCGAGGCGGCCGATGCCGGCGGCGCCGCCCATGATCGTCAGGCCGGCTCCGATGCCAGCGGCGAAATACGCAAGAGCCTTTGGGTCAGTCGGCATGGTGTTCCTTTCTCCTAGTGAGCGGGATGCGCGTACATCCCGATGAAGATCGACGTGAGAAGCGTGAAGATGTAGGCCTGGATCAACGCCACGAGCAGCTCGAGGAGCATGATGAAGAGCGACAAACCCACCGACACCGGGATGATCAGGATCCCGAAGGCCGTGCTGATGGCCGCCATGAGGGGGATCAGCAGGAGGAGAGCCGTGATCACCATGTGTCCCGCCAGCATGTTTGCGAAGAGGCGAACCATGAGGGCGAAAGGCTTCGTGAACATCGACAGGATCTCGACGGGGATCATGATGGGGAGGAGCCACGGCGGCAGTCCTGGAGGCACGATGCCCGTGAAATGGTGGACGACACCGTATTTCGAGATCCCCGCCCACTGCTGCGCCCCGAACGAGATCGTGGCCAGCGCCATGGTCACGGCGATGTTCCCGGTCGAGGTGGACGAGAAGGGAAGCAGGCCCATGAGGGCGGCAACGAGGATGAAGAAGAAGAAGCTGCAGAGGAGCGGCGTGAACTTACGCCCGTCGCCGTGGCCGATGTTCTTCTCGGCGATGTCGTCCCGTATGAAGACCACGAAGAGCTCCACCAGCGAGCCAATTCCCGAGGGCATGCCCTTTCGGTAGCTGGCCAGAGCCATCCGGGTCAGGATGATCACGAGGAGGGCGGCGAGAACGAAGAACACCAGGTGCTTGGACGGCAGGCCGAAGAACGGGCCATCGAGCACGTGGTGCATCAAGATCGCGGCGACGTCGTGGGTTCCCTCGGCGTGTCCCGCCGCCTCGGCCGTGTGTCCGGCAGCGGCATGCTCCGCGGCCTCTTCGGCCTGAGCCGCGAGAATCGCCAGCGCCCCAACCGTCATCGAGTGGCCTCGGCCGGACGTCGGTGCACCACTGCCAGTTCCAGGACCAGGAAGGCCACGTAGTACGACAGCAGCGCGAGCACCAGGGGCAGCCGAGGAATCGCCAGTCCGATGACGGCTGTGACGACGATGCCGAGCAGGAAGGCCATTCGTCCGAGGGTTCCCCCGAGGACGGCCCGGAAGAACGCCACATTCGAGCGCCCCGAGGACCAGACGACCAGAGCGTAGGCCGCCACGGCATTCAGCGCAGCGAGTGCGGTCCCGAGCGCCACGGCGCCACGTGTGCCGTCGGCCCGGCTTCCCAGAGAGGGCCAGAGGGCAGCGAAAGACCCCACGGCCATTGCCGCGACGATCATGGAATATCTGACTAGGCTCACGGCTTCCGATTCACCGTTTGGAAGAACTGATAGAGCGCCGCAAACAATCCCAACCCGCTTCCGATCAGGAAGAAAACCGGCTCCGTCCCCAAGGTCCGATCGGCCCAATAGCCGGCCCCTAAACCCGCCAGGACCGTGGCCGCAAGGCTCGTACCTATCGAGAGATACGGTCCGGCTTCCCTCAAGGCGCGGGACCAGTCTCCCGCCCGATCCTTGTCTTCCTGTGCCACTTTCAGGGCTTTCCGGGCCACGCCGACCGCGGAGACTACCATACCCCGCTTTACCGGCGCAACGCGCCTCCGGCGGCTACGCGCGACTGGCCTGGCGCGTCTCGTCGTCGCTCTTGGGTGGGCGCCCCAGCCACCAGCTAAAGGCCAGGACCAGGACGGCGGGTATGACAGGCGTCCACCAGGCCTTCACGCCGAGCTGCGCGAAGGAAGCGGGCCCGATCCACGTGACGAGCGCCATCACGGCCGCTGCCCAACCGAGGCTGCTGAGCAACGACAGGGTGGAGAAGCGCACCGGGGACACGTTGGCGCAGGCGCAGGCGGCCGGGATGGCCACGCGAAGCCCCGGGAGGAACCGACACGCCAGGATCATGCCGGAGGCATTCTGGTGGACGCGGGCGATGATCCGGTCGCGACGGTCGGTCCATTTGGGGAAGCGGTCGAGAAAGCGGCGGAAGCGACCGCGAAGCGCGTAGAAGTAGAGCTGATCGCCGATGGAGCCGCCGAGGGCCGCCGCGGCGAAAACGCCGCCCGCGTCCAGCCGCCCCATGTGGACCAAGACGGTCGCGCCGACGAAGACGACCTCTCCCTCGACGACCGTCGCCACGAAGACAGCAAGGTACGCCGCGAGCCCCGTCCACTCCGCCAGGTTCATGGGCTGAGCCCCGGTGAGGGCGCGGCGGCGGGCCGCCCGCCGCCTTCGATCACTCGTCGAACGCGTCGCGCCACGACCGCGAGCGTCGCATCGTCGAGGCCGGCGTGGATGGGGAGCTGCACCGCGTCGGCCGTCCGATGGGCCCCGCGGGCCTCGATTCGCGTGTCGCCGAGAAGAGGCAGGTCTGAGCAGATGTCCATGTGGTGGTATTCGATATCGAGGCCCCGCCGCAGGCATCCGGCGACGAGGGCGTCACGATCGGGCGGGTAGATGCAGTACTGGTAGTAGACGTGAACGCGGTCCTTTGGGTCCGGCGGAACCGAGACCCCCGGGATGCCTCCCAGGGCAGCGTTCATGAAGCGGGCGTGAGCCCTCGTGGTCTCCGTCCAAGAGTCGAGGAGATCGAGTCCTGCGAGGCCGATGGCGGCTTGCACGTTGCTGTAGCGCTCGTGGTATCCCGGAGGCGCCGGATCGAGTGGGCGGACCTTCTCCCAGAGGTAGACGTCGGGACGCGCCTTGAACAACGAGCCGGCCCACAGGATCGGGAAAACGGTCATGCTGAACGACGCCGGCTGCATCAGGAAGCGTTCCACCTTCCCGAGGCGGATCCGCTTGAGCACCCGCTCCTCGGAAGGACGCGGCTCGGCCGCCACCAGGGTGGCGATCCGCTCCCCGAGGGCCGCGTCGCGCGTGAAGGCGGCGCCTCCCCCGAAGGTGTTCAGGGGCTTTAGAACCTGGAAGCTGAAGAGGGCCGCGTCACCGAAAGTCCCGACGGGTTGCCCGTGATACGACGCGCCCAGGGTATGGGCGCAATCCTCGACGACCTTGAGGCCGTGGCGTCGCGCTATGGCGAGGATCTCGTCCATGTCACACGGGAGGCCGTAGATGTGGGTCGGCACGACGGCTCGCGTACGCGGGGTGATGGCACGCTCGAGTGCCGAAGGCTCCAGGTTGAAGGTCACGGGGTCGACATCGGCGAAGACCGGCTTCAGGCCAGCGACGCGGGCCATCTCCGGGACGACCCAGAACGTCAGAGCGGGAAAGACGACCTCGGAGCCCCCGGGGAGATCGAGGGCTTTGAAGATGTAGTAGGCGGCCATCCGCCCGTAGGAGGTCGCCACGGCGCGACCGCCACCTTGGCGCCGGGCGAGTGCGTCCTCGAAGGCGGCGATCTCGGGGCCCTCTACGAGCTGCCCCCCCCGCCGCCTCGACTCCACGATCTCCTCGAAGCCGGGGACGAAACGCGCCCCGTACCTCGAGATGGCCTTCAGCACTCCACGGCCCTCGACATGACGTTGACCTCGCGCCACGAGTGCATCTCGGCCACGCGGAGGTCCATCTGGGAGACGACGCCCCTGACCCACTGCTTCTCGAAGCGCCAGAGGTTCGCGAAGAACGACGGACGGAGATAGAACCGAGCGTAGGCCGCGGCCAGAAGGAACTGAAGCTCACGCGGCGAGAGTGTCGGATGCTGGAAGGTGACCGAGAAGCCGTCGAAGCGCTCCCAATCCTTCTCGAAGACCTGGGCCTCCATGTGCTTCCAGAGAGGCGTTCCGGGATAGGGCGTGAGCATCTTGAACTGCGCCAACGTCGAGCCCAGGGAGATCGAGTACTCGATGGTCGCCGCGATCGAGTCCCACGTGTCGGTGTTGAAACCCAGCACGTAAAAGCCTACGGTGCGGATGCCGAGGCGATCGCAGGTCTTGATGATCGACCGCTGGTGTTCCTCGGGAATCGGCCGGCGTCCGACCGTCTTGAGGACGTCGGGAGACATCGACTCGACGCCGAATTCGATGGCCTGGAGGCCCGCGGCCTTGAGCTTCGTCAGTAGCTCGTCGTCGAGGCGATCGAGGCGGGTCTCGCACTCGAAGCGTAGGTCAAGGCCCCGGGACAGGATCTCGTCGCAGAGAGCCATCACGCGGTCGCGCTCCTGGCTGAAGAGAGGATCGCGGAAGATGATGAACGGGCGTTCGTAGCTCTTGCAGAGGTATTCGAGCTCGTCGGCGATGCTGTCCACCGACCGTCCGCGGTACTTCGTCAGGATCCTATGAGGGCAGTACGTGCAGAATTCCGGGCAGCTCCGGCTGGCGAGGACCGGGAAGCCCCCGATCGGGCGGGTAAAGACCCCCGCCGAGGCCCGCCGCTCTCCTGTCACTCCCACGAGGTCCCAGCGGGGGAAAGGAATCTCGGCAAGGTCGGCGATCTCGTGGCTTTGGCAGAAGCCCGAAAGGGCTTCCCCCGCTGCCATCCTCATGACGGCCTCTTCGGGCTCGCCGTAGACGAGGAAGTCGGCGTGGTCCTGGAAGAGGAAGGGCATTTTCGAGGCGGCCAGCCCAACGAAGCCGACCTTCATGCCCTTCGCCCGCAGCGCGTCGGCGAACCGGGTCTCGTTCTTGTAGTCGACGAGAGACGAAAGAACGATGGCGACGTCGCCTTCCACCATCTCTCCGCGTGTCCAGCGGACCTCGTGGCCGGCGCGGTCCAGAATCGCCGCGAGGGTGGCCATTGTGACGCTGGGGACGTCGTTGAGGCGTTTCTTGATCGCGCAGGCCCAGCGGGTCACGGTGGAGAACGGGCGCATCCTCGCTCCGTATCCGCCCACGACGGTGTCCTTGTGTACGAATCCTTCTTGAGCCTTGACGTCGGCCAGTACGACCCTCATCTCCAATTCCTCCATGGTGCGGGGGCCCTGCATTACTGACCGCGGACCCCCGGGCATCCCAGCGACGGGGACAACCCCTCCCCTTGAGAGGGAGTGCGGTTACTTAGAGGAAGAACGGAGGTCCGCGCTCGAGATCCCGACGGACGAGGGCTGAGGGAGCCTCTTCCGGCACCAAGGCTTCGACGATCCGCTCCGGGCGCGCTCCCGAAGAGGCTAGCCGAGCGGGGAGGCCGAAGAGCGTCGAAGCGAACGAATCGGACGGGTTCGCGTTCTGAGTCCCGGAGTGATCATCGGTGGCTGGGAGCAGGACGGAGCTCGGGCGCTCCGCCACGACGCCCCCGGAAGTGCGCACCGACCGAGTCACGGCGGCCAGAAACTGCCCCGCCTGTGCAAAAGGCAGGAGTAGCGCGGCGGCGAGGAGCAACACCGACCCCATGTGAGCGGAGCGGAGATAGGCCGTGAGAATCGCGCCTTGCTTCAGCAGAACGTCCACGACAGGGGGGAACACGGCGGCTCACCAGCCTCCTTTGACGACCCTCGCATTCTACCCTGTGCCGAAGCGGGAAGACACTACCCCAACGCAGATCGACTACAATTCCAGCTAAATCAATTACTTACCGCGACAGACGAGCGGGCTGACGGCCCTCAGCGAGCGGGCTCGGGAACCACGCGCGGCTCCTCCAGACGGGTGGCCGGCGTCTCGGGCGGCGTGGCTACGGAAGCCGCGTGTACCGGCCCCACGACGAACTTGCCGGGCTGCACGATGTCGGCGACGCGCGCCAGCGGCACATGGAGGAAGTCGAGCACCGGTTTCGGGTAGATGCCGATCCAGAAGCAGAGAGCCACGAGCGGGACCAGTGTCGCGATCTCGCGGGCGTTCAGGTCCACGAGATGCTCATTCTCCTCGTGTGTGATCTTCCCCCAGAAGACGCGCTGGTAGAGCCACAGCAGATAGGCCGCGCCCAGGACGACCCCCGAGACGGCCCAGAACGCCCACACCCTGTTCGCGGAGAAGACCCCGAGGAGAATCATGGCCTCGCCGACAAAGCCGTTCAGCAACGGCAAACCCATCGAGGCCAGGAACATGATGAGGGTGAAGGTGGCGTAGATCGGCATCACGCGAGCCAAGCCCCCGAACTGGGCGATCTCCTTGGTGTGGCGCCGCTCGTAGAGGAGTCCCACGATGAGAAAGAGCCCCCCCGTCGAGAGGCCGTGGTTGACCATCTGGAGGACGCTTCCCTCGAGCCCCAGGGGGTTCAGGGCGAACATCCCCAGCATGCAGAAGCCCAGGTGGGAGACCGACGAGTATGCGATGAGCTTTTTCATGTCTTTCTGCACGAGCGTTACGAAGCCGGCGTAGACGATCCCGATGATCGACAAAGTGACCATCCAAGGGACTGCGTTCCGCGTCGCGTCGGGCAGGAGAGGCAGCGAAAAGCGGAGGAAGCCGTAGGTTCCCATCTTCAGCAGCACGCCGGCCAGGATCACCGAGCCAGCCGTCGGAGCCTCGACGTGGGCGTCGGGGAGCCATGTGTGGAACGGGAACATCGGCACCTTGATGGCGAAGCCCAGGAAGAAGGCCAGGAAGACCCAGTACTGCAGGTCGGCGGGGATCCCCATCCGGTACCAGTCGGTCACGTCGAACGTCCCGGTCTGGGCGATCACGGGTTTGAGGTCGAGAAGCACCGCGCTCGTCTTCGAGTGGAAGTAGAGAGCCAGGATCCCCAGGAGCATCACGACGGAGCCGACTAGCGTGTACAAGAAGAACTTGATGGCCGCGTACAGTCGACGCGCCCCGCCCCAGATCCCGATGAGGAAGTACATCGGGACGAGCATCACTTCCCAGAAGACGTAGAAGAGGAACATGTCCAAGGCGCAGAAGACCCCGAGCATCCCCGTCTGCAGGAGGAGCAGGAAGATGTAGTACTGCCGCACGCGGTCGGTAATGGCCGTCCAGCTCGAGAGGATCGCGATGGAGCCCAGGAGCGTCGTCAGCAGGATCAGGAGCGTGCTGATCCCATCCACGCCGAAGTGATAGGAAACGCCGATCGAAGGGATCCAGGAGCCGGTCTCTTCGAACTGGAACGGCGTCGGGTGGGATCGGTCGAACCAGAACCAGAGCGGCAGGCTCACCAGGAAGCCAAGGAAAGCCACCGCGTTCGCGAACCACCGGACCGCGTCGTCGTTCTTCTTGAACGGCGGAAACAACAGGATCGCGGCCCCCACGAGGGGTGTGTACGTGATGATCGAGAGGAGATGCGCCCGCAGGAAATCCATCAATGCGCTCCTAGTAGAGGCCCAGCCCGAAGCGCCCCCCGACGACGATCAACACGAAGAAGCCGATGATCATCGCCAGGGCGTAGTGCTGCACGCGGCCGTTCTGGACGGCCCGGAAGACATAGCTCAGGTTGTCGAAAAGGAACGCCATGAGGTTCACGAGGCCGTCCACGACGAAACGGTCCCAGAAGCTCGAAAAGCTGGCGACGATGTCGCGAACGAGCCACGCGATGCCGTTGACACCGCCGCCGGCCCGCACTCGACCGTCGCCGCCGTCGATCACGAATCGATCCACGGCATAGAAGGATTGCCCCCCGCCGAGAGCCAGGCCCCGGACGAAGACGGCGCCATACAGCTCATCGACGTAATACTTGTTCGTGAGGACGCGATGAGCGCCGGCGAAAGTCACCGCGAGACGGTCGGCGATCTCGGGCCGCTGCTGGTAGAAGCGCCTGGCAAGGAGAATACCCAGCACCGCAATCCCGACACTCGCCGCCATCAGCACGTATTCCATCGCGTGCTCCGGCGGTGGCGCGGCGAAGACCTCACGCAGGGCCGCGTGGGCCGGCTCGAAGGCCGGCTCGAGGAAGCCCTCCCAGAAGTTCGGGATTCGGCCGAAACCGAGCGCGGCCGGCCAACCCAGGAAGCCGGCGAAGACCGAGCCCAAAGCCAGTATCCGCAGCGGCACCGTCATCGATGCCGGTGATTCGTGAACGTGATGCTCGGCCTCGTGGCCTCCTCGGAAGGCGCCGCTGAACGTCATGTGGTAGAGGCGGAACATGTAGAAAGCCGTCATGGCAGCGGCCACGAAGCCGACGGTCCAGACGATCCGGCCGTAGCCGCCGATCTTGAACGCCGACCAGAGTATTTCGTCCTTCGAGAAGAAGCCCGCCAGGAAGGGGATCCCGGAGATCGCGATGCAGCCTACGAGCATCACGAGATGGGTGACCGGCATCTTCGATTTCAGGCCGCCCATCTTGCGCATGTCCTGCTCCCCCGACATGCCGTGGATGACGGAGCCGGAGCCCAGGAAGAGGAGCGCCTTGAAGAACGCGTGGGTCATCAGGTGGAAGATACCGGCCGCGAACGCGCCGACGCCGCAGGCCAGGAACATGTAGCCGAGCTGGCTGACGGTGGAGTAGGCCAGGACGCGCTTGATGTCGTTCTGGACGAGGCCGATCGACGCCGCGAAGATCGCGGTGAAGGCGCCGACGATCGCCACGACGAACATCGCGTGGGGCGCCCGGGAGAAGATGGCCGACGAGCGAGCCACCATGTAGACGCCCGCCGTCACCATCGTCGCGGCGTGGATGAGGGCGCTCACGGGCGTCGGGCCTTCCATGGCGTCAGGGAGCCAGACGTGGAGCGGAACCTGTGCGCTCTTACCGCAGGCGCCCACGAAGAGGCAAAGGCCTATGGCCGTGAGGGTGCCTCCCCAGGCCGTCTCCACCGGCATCGTGGCCGCCGCTTCCATGACGTGGCGGAAATCGAAGGTGCCGAAGGTCACGAAGATCAGGAACGTCCCGACGAGGAACCCCGCGTCGCCGATCCGGTTCACGATGAAGGCCTTCTTGCCGGCATCGGCCGCGCTGTCCTTCTCGAACCAGAAGCCGATCAGCAGGTACGAGCAGAGGCCGACGCCTTCCCACCCCACGAACAGGACCAGGTAGTTGGCCCCCAGGACCAGGGTGAGCATCGCGAACATGAAAAGGTTCATGTACGACATGAAGCGCGCATAGCCCGCATCGTGGGCCATGTACCCGGTCGAGTAGACATGGATCAGAAGGCCGACGAAGGTGACGACGAGGACCATCACCGAGGAGAGGGGGTCTACCTGGTAGGCCCAGTCGACGTGAAGGAGTGTCGTTCCTGCGGCTCCGTGGACCAGCGTCTCGGCCGCCCCGCCCGCCAACCAGGTCCAGAGCGTCTGGACGATCGTTCCTTCGCTCGTCCCGTGAGCTTCGAGGACAGCTGCCACGGCGGTGAAGAACGACAGCGCCACTGCGCCGCAGGCGACCCACCCGACGAGAGGCGCCGCCGCCGCGTGCTCCTCGCCAGGGCTGCTCCCGTGATGGGAGGACGCCCTCGAGAGCACTCGCACACCTACGGTGAAATTGAACAGAAACCCGAGAAGCGGAAAGAGAGGAATGAGATAGAGGTACTGGCTCATGAGGGAGTTGCCAGATCCTTCCTCTGTAGTGGAACGCGGCGGATCTTATCCAACACCCTCGATACCGTCAACTGTGGGCCGTCCTGCCGGCGAGAAGCTCGATGGCGTGAGGGAGGAGCGGCAGGAGCGCTTCAAGGCCCTCGCGGACGCCTTTCGGGCTGCCGGGCAGATTCACCACGAGGCAGTTCCCGACGGTACCGGCGACGCCGCGCGAGAGGGCAGCGGTCGGGGTCCGCGGCAAACCGCGGGCCCTCAGAAGCTCCGCGATCCCGGGGGCTTCGCGCTCGAGGACGTCGCGTGTCGCTTCGGGGGTCACGTCTCGAGGCGCCAGACCGGTTCCTCCAGTCGTGATGACGATGCGGGAGGACGTTGCCGCCGAGCGGATCCTTTCCGCGATCGTCTGACGCTCGTCGGCCACGACGAATGGCCCCGTGACCTCCAGGCCTGCCTCTCGGAGAAGCCGGCAGGCCTCGGGGCCCGAAATGTCTTCCCGCGTCCCGCCCGTGGCGGAGTCGCTGACCGTGATGACCGTGACGTCGACCAGAGGTCCCCCCTTGGAGACGGCGCGTTGACGCGGCGCCACGGAACCGATACGGTGGATCTTAGGGGCGCGCAGACGACGGCGCAACGAGCGCTGGCCCTACCGAGACGCCATGATCCTGATGACGCTGGCCGCAGCACTTCTCGTTCAGGGTCCCCCGGCCCTGGGCGCTGAGATCCGTTCGGTCAACGTCTCGGTGGTCGACGGCAAAGGAGCGCTGGTCTCGGGTCTCGTGAAGGACGACGTTGCCGTCCTCGAGAACGGCGTGGCGCGCGAGGTGACGAAGGTCGAAGTTGACACCACACCGCTCGTGGTGGCCGTCTTGGTCGACAACAGTCAGGAGGTGGGATCGTCCTACCGTCTGCATGTAGTCGACGCCGTCGGAGCGCTCCTCGCGCGTCTTCCCGAGGGGGCCCGCTTCACGGTCTGGACCACCGGAGACCGTCCGACGAAGCTGACGGACCTGACCGGGGACGCAGGGGCCGCTGTCCAGGCCTTGAAGCGCAGCCCCACGACGGGGGGCAACACCCTCCTCGATGCCCTCGTCGAAGCGACCGGCGACCTGAAGAAACAGGAAGGAAGCCGATCGGCCGTCGTCGTCGTCACGGGGATGACAACGAGCTTCAGCAACCGTGACCGCGTGCGAGTCGTCGAGGAAGCCCGGAGGAACGCGGACCTGTTCCTGGCGGTCCAGTACGAGGAGGGCGCCGCCGACGTCGAAGCGCGGGCGGACTACGGTTACGCCCTTGACAACCTCACGAGGAAGACCGGCGGTCTCCTGGAAACGCCTCTCTCGGCCATGGGTGTCCCGCAAGCGCTGGAGAGGTTGGGCGCGGAGCTCCGCCGCTATCGCGTGAGCTACGCGACGTTGCCGGAGATCAAGAACCGGAAGGTCGAGGTCCAGGTCGCTCGCCCCGGCGCCAAGGTCCGCGTCGGGGCATCGGTTCCCAATTCTTGAGGCCATGAGAAGATTCCTCGCCACCCTTGCCCTCGCGGCGAGCGCAGCCCCTCTCCTCCTCGCCCAGAATCAGAAGACCCCCACGTTCGAGACCGGGATCGAGGTCATCAACCTGAACGTATCGATCACTGACGCGCAGAACCGTTACGTGACCGACCTCGTCGAAAAGGACTTCGCCGTCTACGAGGACGGCGTGCGCCAGGATCTTTCTCTCTTCACCCACGAGAACCTTCCCATCTCGCTCTCCCTCATGATCGACGTCTCGGCATCGATGGACGAGAAGCTCCCGGTCGCCCAGGCGGCGGCTATTCGGTTCGCCAAGACGCTGCGGCTCCAGGATCAAGCCCAGATCGTCCAGTTCAACGACCGCGCCACGGTTCTTCAGGACTTCACGGCCGACCAAACGGGCCTCGAGGCCGCCATCCGGCGGACGCGAGCGTCCGGGCCGACGGCGATGTACAACGCCCTCTACATCGCCCTCAAGGATCTCGAAAAGCTGAAGAAGGTCGGTGAGCTACGCCGCCGGGCTGTGGTCCTCTTGACCGACGGCGAGGACACAGCATCCCTCGTGAACGACGACCAGGTCCTGGACCTCGCGAAGAAGAGCGAGATCAACATCTACTCCATCAGCATCCGCAACAACCGCCCCACCGATCGGGAGCGTCTCGCCTTCAGCCAGGCGGCCCACGTCCTCACGGCGCTCGCAAACGAGACGGGCGGCCAAGTCCATTTTCCCAACTCCCTGTCGGAGCTGGACGCCGTCTACGACCGCATCGCCGAGGAGCTGCGGACCCAGTACAGCCTCGGCTACGTCTCCGCCAACAAGCGCAGGGACGGGAAGTGGCGGCGCATCGTGGTCCGTGTTCCAGACCGCGAGAGCCTCCAGGTTCGCCACCGCCTGGGCTACTACGCGGCGCCCACCGGTTAGCCTCCGGAAAGGCGTGGGCTCAGGCCCAAGCTCGCCTTTCACTCGACGTAGACGCGGACGCTCGAATCCTCGTCCTCGATTTGGACGAAATCCTGTCCGGACTCCAGTGCCTTGAGGATCTCCGACAGGCGTAAGGAGCAGCGCCCTTCTTTCTTGGGTCCTTCGCCGCGCGGGCAATGCCAATCGAGGGGCGCTTCGTCCCCGATGGCTTTCACGAGCCCCAGGGGGAGATTGATGGAGACCTTCGCCTTCTTCTGCCCCTTGTCGACGATCCGGATCCGGAGCCACTGGGGTTCGGGGCCCTTGCGAGGGGACCGTGGGGTTGCCTTGGCGTCGCTCGCCCCGCCCCCACCGGCGTCGGCCGTGACGGCCTTCTTGACGATTGACAGATCGTCGTCCGCTGCCCATCCAGTCGCCACGGCGAGCGCCAGCGCCCCGCCCATCAGCCAGCCCGCTTGTCGTCTCATCTCTCCTCCTTCACTCGAGCCAGATCTCGATTCGCTCCCCGTTCTCTCCTTGGATGTTGATGATCTCCGTCGGGCCCAGCTTCTTCAGGCGTCCCCAGAAATTGTCGGAGTCGTATCCCTTGAGCTTCAGCTCCCGCCGCGCCTCATCGGGAAGGCTCTTGAAGATCAGCTCGGCCAATGCCACAGGGAGGTTGATCGACACCTCGGGCTTCCCGTCCGACTTGGTGATGCGCACCCGGACCCACGTGGCTTCCTTCGACGGATCCTTCCGACCGGAACCAGTGTCCCCTCGGGTCGCGGGCTCCGGACCGAGCGCCGCCGGGTCGATACGAAGCAGCAGAAGCTTTGCGCGGTCCACCAGGTCAGGATCCTTCTCGTCGCGGAGGATCGTCTTCAGGACCGGCACGGCAGGCGCGGCGACGTCGGCACCGAGACCGGCGAGCTGGAAGGCGGCGTAGTAGCGTACCGTCTTGCTCCCGTCACTGAGAGCGTTCCTCAGGATGGGGAGATGCTCCCGCCGGCCGCCCTTTACGAGGCGCGCGGCCAGCCCGATACGGCTCGTCTGGGCTTCTTCCGCCAGCGCCCGATCCGCCGGGCGCCGCCCCAGGTAGTCGCCGTATTCCTTCAGCGCGCGGGCATCATCCTTGAGGTTCTCGCTGCACCGGGCGATCCAATAGGCCGCCGTCTCAGCTTCCGCCGCTGTTCCCGTGGCGAGGATCCCCTGCCACGCGTCCCGCGCCTCGCTGTACTTCCTGTCGAACACGAGGGTCTTGGCGTTCCTCAGGCGCTCGCTGTCTTCCGCGAAGACAGGGGCTACCACGAGCCACGCGAGCAACAGCCGGCAGAGGAGCTTCATCCCTCCAGCTCCCGCGACATCAGGCGGATCTTCATCAAGAGGCGGCGCTGCTCCAAGTCGCGTCGCACCCGCTCCACGTCCCCCGCCCTCACGCAGGATCGCAGGGACGCCACCTCTCGCAGAACGTGCTCCACGTCCTCGAGGACGGGCCGCGCGCTTGCCAGCCCGTCCTGATCCATCTCCACCAGGAGCGCCCGCCGGGTCAGCAGCTCGCGACTGCGAAGCACCTCGGCGCCCACGTCGACACGGGCCTTGTCGTGATCGCAGTCGCGGGGCGCGGCGGCCATCGTGACCAGGACGTCCTGCGCCTGGTCCAGGTAGCGGGCCGCCTGCGCGCGAGCCATGTTTCGCTCGAGGCGCCGCAGCGAATCTTCGCCCATCGCCACAGGGACCGTCGTCGGCGCCGCGGGGACGAAGCGCGAGACGACCGCTGGCACCACGACGGCGAGTGAAGCCGCAAGGACCAGGGCCGCGGCGGTCCACCGCCATCTCCACAACGATGATGGGACCACGGCGTCAAGGCGTGCCTGGACGCGGCTCACCAGGAACGTCGTCGGAATTTCCGGCTCCGCCCCATGCACCGGGTCGCGTGCGAACGCCTCCAGGAGCGTGACGCTCTCGGCATGCTCGCGCCGGCACGCCTCGCACGCCTCGATATGGGCGAACGTGGCGTCACGGTCGGAGTTGTCGAGGGCTCCGGCCGCCAACAGGCTCACGGCTATACGCCAGCGCTCGTGAAAGAGCTTCATGGCTGTAGGCCCTCCAGGCGCTGCCGGAGCCCCAGGATCGCGCGGTGCAGACCGCTCTTGACCGTCCCCAGGGGCAACCCCAGCGTCTCGGCGATCTCCTCGAGGGCCATGTCCTGGTAGTGGCGGAGCACGAAGATGGACCGCTGTTTCTCGGGCAATGCGGCCAGCGCTGCGCCGATCCGCGCCCCCGTCTCCGTTGCCGCCACGCGCCGCTCCGGCGAGGGTCCGTCATCGGCCGCGCGCTCGTCGTGGTCCCCCTCCTCGAGGGGTTCGTGAGTCATGCGGCGTCGCTTGTCGCGCCGATAGCGATCGATCGCCTGGTTGACGCCGATCCGGGTGAGCCAACGTCCCACCTCGGCGGTCCCGTCCCAGCGGGCGGCGTTCTGGTAAGCCCTCACGAAGGTTTCCTGCACGACGTCCAGGGCGTCATCGGGGTTCCTGACGTAGGCGAGGGCAATGCGATAGAGCCGCCGCTCGTGGCGCTCCATGAGCGGGGCCAGGGCGTCGCGATCCCCGCCGGCCAGCCGCACCAGCAGTTCGGCGTCCGAGGGCTCCACGTTCCCGCGATTGGACCACGAATCCACCCCCTACCGGAGCCAGATCAGCACCTGCTCGCCGTCCGAAGCGGGCCGCGGATCGCTCACATGGTGGATGTCCCCAAACCACCCGGCGCTGAGCATCGCCGCCAGCAGGCTGATCCTGATTCTCGCAGGCGCCATCGTATCGGCCTCCGCATGGGTAACGCACCACCCCGGCAGGAGGTTCCATCTCTCTCACGTTCTCACCACGCCTCGCGCTATCATGGCGGAACCTGTTGAAGGAGAGAGGCTTGCCCGAAACGCGAGACGCCATGCTGGAGATGACGGCCAAGGACACCTGGCGGATCTTCCGCATCATGGGGGAGTTCGTGGACGGCTTCGAAGAGCTCTCCCACGTCGAACGGGGGGTCACGATCTTCGGCTCCGCCCGCAGCATGCCCGGGAGCCGCGACTACGAGGACGCCCTCGAGATGGGCCGGGCCCTCGCGGCGGCGGGGCACGCCGTCATCACCGGTGGCGGCCCGGGGGACATGGAGGCCGCCAACAAGGGGGCCCTCGAAGCCGGGGGGGAGTCGGTCGGCCTCGCCATCGAGCTTCCTTTCGAGCCGAAGCCCAACCCCTACCTGACGACGTCGGTCTCGTTCCGCTACTTCTTCGTCCGGAAGGTCATGTTCGTCAAGTACTCCCAGGCCTTCGTCATCATGCCCGGCGGCTTCGGCACCTTGGACGAGCTGTTCGAAGCCGTCACCCTCGTACAGACCAAGAAGGTGAAACCCTTCCCGGTCATCCTTGTCGGCGACGACGATTACTGGGATGGTCTCCTGGCGTGGATCAGCGGTACGCTCGTCGCACGCGGCAAGGTTCGCCCCGAGGAAGCCGACATCCTGAAGCGCGCCAAGGGCCCCGAAGAAGTCCTGCGCCTCCTGAAGGAGAGCACCGTCGCATGAGCTACAGCGTCACCCTCATTCCCGGCGATGGCATCGGCCCCGAGGTCGTGGCGGCGGCCGTTCGCGTCCTCTCGGCCACGGGCATCGCTTTCGAGTGGGAAACGGAAGCCGCAGGCCTGGGCGCGATCGGCGAGTACGGGACGCCGCTACCGCCGCGGGTGCTCGACTCGGTGCGCCGCAACAAGCTCGCCCTCAAGGGGCCCACAGAGACTCCCGTGGCGGGCGGCCATCGCTCCGTGAACGTCGAGCTCCGCAAGAAGCTGGATCTCTACGCGAACCTGCGGCCGGTCCACAGCCTCCCGGGGATCAAGAGCCGCTATTCCGACGTCGATCTCGTGGTCGTCCGCGAGAACACAGAGGACCTCTATAGCGGCCTCGAGCACGTCGTGGTCCCCGGTGTCGTGGAGTCCATCAAGATCATCACGGAGCGCGCTTCCACGAGGATCGCTCTCTTCGCCTTCGACTACGCCCGCGCCCACGGACGGAAGCGGATCTCAGCCGTCCACAAGGCCAACATCATGAAGCTGTCCGACGGCCTCTTCCTCGACTGCTGCCGCATGGTCGGCAAGCAGTACCCCGAAATCACGTACGACGAGATCATCGTGGACAACCTGTGCATGCAGCTCGTCCTCGATCCCACCCGCTTTGACGTCCTCCTTCTCGAGAACCTCTACGGCGACATCGTCTCGGACCTCTGCGCCGGCTTCATCGGCGGCTTGGGCCTCGCCCCCGGTGCCAACATCGGCGAGGACATCGCGATCTTCGAAGCCGTCCACGGGAGCGCTCCGGACATCGCGGGAAAGAACCTCGCGAACCCCATGGCTCTGATCCAGTCGTCCGCCATGATGCTCGATCACATCGGGGAGGGCGCTGCGGGAGACCGGGTCCGCTGGGCCGTCCAGGAGGTCCTGCGCGAAGGGAAGAAGGTCTCGCGGGACCTTGGGGGAAGCGCCGGCACCACCGAGATCGCCGAGGCGATCGCCACCAAGGTGTAGTCCCATGAGGACCAGCCCCAGGCCTATCGACGTCGCCCTCGAGAACGCGCTGCTCCAGATCGACGAAGCCTACGACGCACGTTCCTGGCACGGAACCAACCTGCGGGGGTCTCTCCGCGGCCTGTCGCCCCGCGTGGCCGCCTGGAGACCGGCGCCCGGACGTCACAACATCTGGGAGCTGACGGTGCACGCGGCTTACTGGAAGTACGCCGTCCGCCGACGCATCACCGGAGAGAAGCGCGGGTCATTCGCCCTCGCTGGCAGCAACTGGTTCCGTCGGCCCGAGGCCACGACCGCGGCCGCCTGGAAAGCCGACTTGGCACTCTTGGCCAGCGAGCATCGTCAAATGCGCGGCGTGATCGCTGGGCTGAAGGCCGCCGATCTGCAGAAACAGACGCCCCCTGGGCGCGCCACCATTGGTTTCCTGGTGCGCGGCATCGCGGCCCACGACCTCTACCACGCCGGCCAGATCCAGATCCTGAAGCGCCTCTGTCCGTACTGGCCCAACGAGCGACGGAAGCGAACCACAGAGACACCGAGGCACAGAGAAGGAACGGCTGCGGTGGCAGTTCCCAGCTCTCACCACAGATAGCGCGGGTGGGAAACGAGGACTTCCGCTGAGCTCGAGGCTTCCGGGACTCGCCTGGGACTCGGGGCGCGCCCGGACAATGCGGCGCTATACTTCCTCCCGGATGGACGACAGAGACCAATTCTGGCGGCTGATGAACACGCCTGCGCACTGGCAGGCTGCGGCCAGAGACTTGATCTGCGGCGCGAACCTCCTGAAAAAGGACTACTACGCTAAGCCCCACCTGGGGTTTGGTCGCAGCGGGCGTCTCGCGCCCTATGCCGCTCTGCGTCAGCGCCACACAAGTTCGCGGACGCTGATCCTGCTGTATGCCTTCGCGATAGAGAATCTCTTGAAGGCGATCATCGTGGGCTTGGGCAAGGACCCGATCAAGGAGAACGGCCGGCTGAAGGAGGAGTTCGCCACGCACGACCTCAGGAAGCTGGCCGTGGACGCTGAAACCAACGGGCTGGACGAAGAGCTGCTGGCGCAGCTCTCCGACTTCATTTTCTCCGGCAAGTACCCCGCTGGCCGGGGCGACGGGGAGGGATTTCACGCTCACAGCTACTTCCCAGACTCAGTCCTGGTGGGCATCGAGAAGGTGCTGCCGGTTCTCGAAGAGCGTTTGGCCGAGATGCCGGCGAAGCGCGAGAAGCTGCCTAAGACGGACCTGCTATCGCTCTGTGCAGGCCGAAAGGCCGGCAGAGGGGCCAGCCTCCCCGTCGGCGACGAGGGAGAGACAGTTGCGGATGTCCCCTGAGTCCGCGGGAGTCCTACAGCGCAGCGGAAGGCGTAACCCTCACAGGCTCAGTGCCGGCTGTATGCCTCCCAGCCAACATGCGTGATGGACACGGACGAAAACCCGGAAACACCAACCCCCACGGCCTGGGGCGTGCATTCCCGTGGGCCTTCGCCGTTAGGAATTCGGCGCGCGTGATCCTTACGACGGCGAACTGACGAACTTCTCCGCCACGGGATCTATCTTTGGGAACGCTGTCGCTTCATCGGTCTTCTAAAACGACGTCGATTTCTTCCCTTCTTCGCGTAGGATCAGGGGCAAGACGTCGGAAACGCCGGCGACGACGTGGTGGGGGCGATAGGCGTAACGCGGCAGGTCGGCAGCTTGGCTGACGCCTGACAGCACGAGTACCGTCCGCATTCCCGTCTGGATGCCGGCGATGATGTCGGTTTCCATGTTGTCCCCGATCATCCAGGCTTCCTCCGAGTGGGCATTCATGTGGCGGAGCGCCGCCCGCATCATGACGGCGTTGGGCTTCCCCACGTAGAAAGGAGCCTTGCCCGTGATGCGCTCGATGGGCGCCGCGAGGGCGCCGCAGGAGGGCCGCCCCGATGGCCCCGCTACGTCGGGGTTCGTCGCGATGAAGCGCGCTCCCGCACGGATGAGTTGGGCGGCCCGCTGGATCATGTCGAAGTGATACGACTGCGTTTCGCCCAGCACGACGAAGTCGGCATCGGTCTCGCTCAGGACGAAGCCCGCGTCGTAGAGAGCGTGAACGAGCGCCCCTTCGCCGATCACGTAGACCCTGCGCGCCTCCCCAGCTTGATCACGAAGGAACTCGATCGTGGCCATCGCGGAGGTGTAGAAGTGGACCGCCGGGACGTCGAGCCCCGCCTCAAGGAAGCGGTTACGAAGATCGGCTGGGGTTTGGGAAGGGAAGTTGGTGAGGAAAAGGAAAGGGCTCTCAGCCTTCAAGAGGCTTTGGGTGAAGTCGACGGCTCCCGGCAGCGGCCGGTTGTCGCGAAGAATCACACCATCGATGTCGCAGACGACGGCGGGCATCCTAGTTCGACCTTCCCGGACGTGACGTTCTGGGGGGCGGGAGCTTGCGGCTCACGGTCAATCCGCCCGTGCGACGCGACTGGCCGGTTCCTCTCCTCTTCGTGGGCTTCCTCACTTCCCGCCGTCGCTCCAGCTCGGCCTCCTCGCCCGCCTGGGCCCGGATCCGTGGGTCGTTGAGCCACGTCTCGAATCGGTCCAACCCTCCGTATGCGGTCGCCAACTCGCGCGCCTGCGCTTTCAACTCGGGGTGCAAGAGCACGAGCATCGCGGCATCCATCAGGTCCTTCGCTCCCTGAGCCTTGAGCTTCAGTGCGATCAGATCCTCCAGCGATACGACGCGGAGCCCCCCGGCGGAAGGTGTCTCGACGAGAGGGGCCAAGTCCCAGTGAATCGGAACCAGCTCCGGCAGGACGTCGAACGGCAGGCCGTCGCACTCGCCCTTGAGGCAGGAGAATCCTCCCGCCAGGACATCGCCCCGGTGAAGGCGGGTTGGCAGGCGGCCTTTCGAGAGCCGTGCCTGGGCCTCCGAGAGGCTCAGGCGAGTCAACAGGTCGACGTCTCGGGTGGCCCGGACGAAGCCATGCGCCATCACTGCGAGGCCGCCCGCGAGGAGGCAGTCCTGCTTTCCCAGCGCGTCCGCTACCCGTCGCGCCACGCGCAGGAAAGATGTGTGCCGGGGATTCAAGCGGCGCTCCGCCGGGCACGCCGAGACGGCCGCAGGGAAAGCAGTAGCGCCGTCTCGCTGAGCTCGGCCCCGAGCTCGAGGCGTCGTCCCATGCGCTCGATTTCCTGCGTCGAAGGGGAAAGGCGCTGGCCCGCGCCGACCAGTGCTTGGAGGCCCCTGGCGTTAGCGTTGGCTGTCCGCAGACCCCGTAGTGTCAGCTCGTAGTACGTTCTCGACCGGCCCCCTGGCCGCCGGCCCGGGACCACCTTCCAACTGCGCACGAGCCGCGCGCCTTCGAGGTGCCGGAGCGCCGGGTAGATCGAACCCTCGGCGAGCTGAGCGTGCCCGCCTGACGCGTCGCGGATGCGGCGGACGAACTCCCTCCCGTAGCCGGGGCCTTGTCGCAGGGCCAATAGCAGGGCGGTTCGCGCGGTGAGCATGCCCTATTATACTCGAATTTGATAACAAATGCCTTCCCGCGAAGCCAGGTCCTAGTCTCACCCGTCACCCGTCACCGGCGGCGCGTTCTCGCACGCAGCCAGCGGCGATCCTCCTCGAGCGCCTTGCGCGCGCGGCCGGACTCGTGCGCGTCGAGGAAAGTGGTCTGGGCGAAACGCGCGTCCAGGATCGCCAGGGAGAGCACGCCCGCTCGCAGACCGGGTCGAATCCACTCGCGGTCGCGCGGTTCCATCCGCGCGTACTTCGAAACGGCCGCATCGTTCGGCTCCAGGAACCACGCTCCGAGCCGCGGCTCGAGCGCGACACGCGTCAGGCGGTCCTCCCAACCGGCCGGCAACGTGGCCACACGGGGCGAGATCGGGTCCAGGTAGTAGCCGTGCTCAGATTCGAAGGGACTGCCTTGCCCGAGCGCCGTGGCGAGATCGAAGACGCGGGCAGGGTCGCTCTTCGAGAACGCGTTCACGTCGAGCGACGCCGCCATGCGTGACGGCACCTCGCCCATGTAGCCCAGCACGGCCAGGCTTCCGAACACGACGTATTCCGCCTCGCCGCACAGCTCCCGCGCACGTGCGAACAGGCGTCTCAGATCCTCGCGCCTCACGCCGCGGGACCTTGCAGCGTGAACGCCCAGGGCGTGTTCTGGAACAGGGCGTCGGCCCACTTGCCCGGATCCAGTAGAGACTGCGCCACGCGTTCCACCGGTCCGTCGAGCATGACCCGCCAGCGCGAGACGTAGTGACGGCTGCACAGCCGGTCGCGTTCCCAGCGGTCGACCACCGCGCAAGCTCTGGCGACGAGCGCGCGCGCCTGCGGCCTGCGTGCGGCGAGCAACTGCGCAGCGAGCACCGCGTGGCCCAGCCGGCGCTCCAGCCGACGCGCGCGATCTCGTTCGCGCGCGAGCAGCGTCTCGAGCGCAGGCTCGCCCCCGACGGGCACCGCTGTCATTTCGAGCCCGAGGGCCTCGCACATGCGCCCGATCGTGCCCGCTCGCACGTCCTGGGCGGAGCCGGCTTCGAATCGGGCGATGGTGACCCGGCCTACGCCGCTGCGCGCGGCGAGCGCCGCCTGGCTCAAGGCCTTACGGCGGCGGGCTGCCCGTACCTGCGCGCGAAGACCGTTGTATCCCATGCGATGCACTGTATCGTATGGGATACCAGCCGTCTAGTGTGTCATTGCCAACACCGGGAAGTCGCGAATGGCCCTCCCTCGATGCGTAACCCAGTGAGACGACGAATCAGAGGTTCGCGGACTCCCCGAGGCTCGGCACGTGGGTCGCGAAGCCCCGCTCTCGTCCGATGAGGCCGGCCAGGGCCTGAGCCGCCTCATCCTCGCCGTGGGTGATGAAGATTTTCTTCGGCGGGGTCTTCACCGCCGAGAGCCAGCGCAGCAACTCCCCGGCGTCGGCGTGCCCGGACATGCCCTTGAGGTCGGTGACCTCGGCGAGGACCGGAACCTCGCCCTTGTGAATTCGCACCACGCGGGCGTGGTCTAGGAGGGCGCGCCCCAGCGTGCCGACCGCTTGGTAGCCGGTGATGAGCAGGGTGTTCTCGGCGTGAGGAAGGCGCACGCGGCAGTGGTGGAGGATACGTCCTCCCGTCAGCATTCCGCTCGAGGAGATGATCACCGCGGGACCCTTCATGCTGTTGAGGGCCTCTGACTCCGCCCTCGTGCGGTGGAGGTGGACCCATTTCCCGTAGAGCAGGCTCCGGCCGCCGAAGCCCCCGAGGCTGACGCGGTGGGCCTCGGGGAACTGGCTGTAGATCCGCGTCGCGTCCACGGCCATGGGGCTGTCGACGTGGATCGGGAAGGGACGCAGCCGGCCGCTCGTGACCAGCTCGTCCATCAGGTAGATCATTTGCTGAGCCCGCCCCACGGCGAACGCCGGAATCAGGAGCACGCCGCCTCGGGCGAACGTCCGTTTCAAGACACCCTCGAGCTGGTCCAGGATCGGAACCGCCGCGTGGGTGCGGTTGCCGTAGGTGCTCTCCACCACGAGGTAGTCGGCGTCGGGGGCCAGCTCCGGGTCCTTGGTGAGGACGGCGTCGAAACGCCCCACGTCGCCGCTCATCAGCAGGCGAAACTCTCGGGCTCCTTCGCGGATGTGGACGTCGGCTGAGGCGGCGCCCAGGAGGTGACCCGCGTCCCGGAACGAAAAGGAGACGCCGTCCGCCAGCGTGCAAGGAGTGCCAAGAGGCAGCGTCTCGAAGAGCTTGAGGCTCGCGTCCACGTCAACGTCGTCGAAGAGAGGCAGCGCGGGCTCGTGCTTCGTCAGCCCCTTCCGGTTCAGGTATTCCGCGTCCTCCAACTGAAGATGAGCGGCGTCCTTCAGGAGGATCTCCGCCAGCTCGCGCGTTGCGGGCGTGCAGACGATCCGCCCGCGGAAGCCCTGCTTGACGAGCCGCGGCACGCGGCCGATGTGGTCCAGGTGCGTGTGGGTCAGGACCATCGCCTTGATGGCCGCCGGATCGAAAGGCGGTTCGGCCCAGTTCCGGAGGCGCAACGTCTTGTCCCCCTGGAACATCCCGCAGTCGACCAGGATCCGCGTGCCCGCCGCGTCCAGGAGGTACTCCGACCCCGTGACCGTCCGCGCCGCGCCCAGAAATGTAAGCCTCGCCATGGCCGGCGAGTATAGTGGATTCGGTGCCATGACACAGTTTGACGGGTTTGTCGTTGACAGTTCTCGGAGCGTCCCGTATAACCGAGGTGTGAACGGCTTGCGGATGATGTGTTGTTGTTGTCAGACCCGGGTTGCTCCCGAGGTCCATCATCTTGCAGGGTTCTGGTCATGATGCGCTGACGCACTCATAGAAACCGCAGGTTGAAGGGCCCGGGAGGCGAAAGCCACCGGGCCTTTTGCTTTTTCTGCGGGCCTTACGAGTGTGAGCGTGGGAGGGCCGTGAGTTGAGTGGCGTCGAGACGGCGGAGCAGACGGGAGCCCTGCAACAGGAGGGGCGCTCCGCGGCGGAGGTGCTCGCCTGGGCCGCCGGGCGCTTCGCGCCTCGCATCACCTTCGCCACGGGCTTCGGCGCCGAGGGATGCGTGATCATCGACCTGATCGCGCGGCAGCGCCTCCCGATCGACCTCTTCACCCTCGATACGGGGCTCCTCTTTCCCGAGACCTACGCCCTCTGGAAGCGTCTCGAGGCCCGGTACGGCATCGAGATCCGCGCGGTCCGCCCCGAGGAGACGGTCGAGGAGCAGGCGCTCTCCCACGGTCACCGGCTCTGGGAGCGCGACCCCGACCACTGCTGCGCGCTGCGCAAGGTGGAGCCGCTCCGCGCCGCCCTCTCCGGCTTCGACGCCTGGATCACGGCGATAAGGCGCGACCAGACGCCCGACCGGGCGAACACCGCCGTCGTCGAGCGCGACGCGCGCTACGGCCTCGTCAAGGTGAACCCGTTGGTGGCGTGGACGAGCGCCGACGTCACCGCCCACGTCCGCGAGCACGACGTCCCCGTCAACCCGCTCCACCACCAGGGTTATCCCAGCATCGGCTGCGTGCCCTGCACGAGCCGCGTCCTTCCGGGGGAGGACCCACGAGCCGGACGCTGGCGTGGGCGCATCAAGACCGAATGCGGGCTCCATGCCCGCCCTGCACATTTCCGGCTCGAGGCGAGCCGCAACGGAGGATCATGACCATCGACAACCTCGTTTCCCCCCACGGCGGCTCCCTCGTGGACCGCATCGCGACCCCTGCGGAGGCCGACGCGCTCCGGGATCGCGCCGGGCATCTTCCGGCCCTCGTCCTCGACGCCCGTGAGCTCGCCGATCTCGAGCTTCTCGCGACGGGTGCCGCGAGCCCGCTGACGGGCTACCTGGGCGCCGCGGACTACCGCAGCGTGGTCGAGAGCCTGCGCCTCGCCGACGGCACCGTATGGCCCCTTCCCCTCACCCTCGCCGTCGACGACGAGGTACGCGGGCAGCTCGCACCTGGAGGCGAGGCCGCCCTCTTCGACTCCAAGGGTCGCCTTTGGGGTGTCGTCCAGGTGCGCGAGATCTTCCAGCGGGAACCTCTCGAGGAATCGCGCCTCGTCTACGCCACCGAGGATCCGTCGCACCCCGGCGTCGCGTACTTGCTGTCCCGACCGCGGAACCTCGTGGGCGGACCGGTCCTCGTTCTTCCGCTCCCCGACGATCTCCCCTTCGCCGAGCACCGCCTGACGCCGCGGCAACTCCGCGATGAGATCCTGTCGCGGGGCTGGACGCGAGTCGCCGGATTTCAGACGAGGAACCCGATCCATCGGGCCCATGAGCACCTCACGAAGCTGGCCCTTGAATTCGCCGACGGCCTCGTCATCCACCCGCTCGTCGGCGAGACCAAGAACGACGACGTGCCCGCCGCGGTCCGCTTCCGCGCCTATGAAGTCCTCGTCGAGAAGTACTACCCGAAGCGGCGCACGCTCCTCGCGGCGTTCCCGGCGGCGATGCGCTACGCGGGGCCCAGGGAGGCTCTCTTCCACGCCCTCGTGCGCAAGAACTACGGCATCTCCAGCCTGATCGTGGGGCGCGACCACGCGGGCGTCGGAAAGTTCTACGGGCCGTACGAAGCCCAGGAGATCTTCGACCGCTTCACTTTTCAGGAGCTGGGTGTCACGCCGCTGAAGTTCGAGCCCACGTTCTATTGCCGGCCTTGCGACGCGCTCGCCTCGCCACGAACATGCCCCCACGACGCTGCCACGCGCCTCGATCTTTCGGGAACCCGGGTGCGCGAGATTCTGCGCGCCGGAGGGCGTCTCCCGGAGGAGTTCACTCGACCCGAGATCGCCGAGATCCTGCGGGAGCATTACGACGGGGCGGCCCTCGCGCCGCGGGCGCCACGCGTGGAGAACGGCGGCTTCATCGTCTGGTTCACCGGACTCTCCGGTGCGGGCAAGAGCACTCTGGCCGAGGCGCTGCGCCGGAAGCTCTCGGGAGAGCGTCCTCTCGAGATCCTCGACGGCGACGAGGTTCGGACCCACCTCTCGAAGGGGCTTGGCTTCTCGCGTGAGGACCGCGACACCAACGTCCGGCGCATCGGGTTCGTCGCCCGGCTCCTGGCGCGGAACGGAGCGGCGGTAGCCACCGCCGCCATCTCCCCCTATGCGGCGACCCGGGCCGAGGTTCGCGAGGCCGCGGAGCGGGAGGGGACGCCCTTCCTCGAGGTCTTCGTCCAGGCGGACCTCGAGGCTCTCGTCGCCCGCGACGTCAAGGGGCTTTACAAGAAGGCCATCGCCGGGGAGATCGATCACTTCACAGGAGTGTCGGATCCGTACGAAGCGCCAGAGAACCCCGACGTGATCGTCCGGAGTGACCGCGAGAGCGTCGAGGAGAGCCTCGCGCGAATCCTGGATGCGCTGGAGGAGCGGGGCCTCGCGGGCGAGCCTCTCCTTGTTCGGCAGGCGTCGTGAGCGCCGGGGCGTCGCTTTTTCCGCTCTTCCTCAAGCTCCGCCACCGAAAGGTGGTCGTGGTGGGAGGAGGCCCCGTCGCTGCATCGAAGCTCGACGCCCTGGTGACGACCGGCGCGGACATCACGGTCGTGGCGCCCGAGATCCACCCGCACATCCGGTCCCTCACCGTGACGATCCTGGCCCGCCCTTTCTCGCCGTCGGACCTCGATGGCGCTTGGCTCGCCGTGGCCGCCGCTCCCTCGGACGTCAACAAAGACGTGCGAGCCGCTGGGGAGGCGCGCCGTGTCTTCGTGAACGCCGTGGACGATCCTGAGAGCGCGAGCGCCTTCACCGGGGGCGTGCTCCGCCGCGGCAGCTTGACCATCGCCGTCTCGACCGACGGCGAGGCGCCCGCGCTGGCCGGTCTCGTCAGAGAGGGCCTCGAGACCATCGTCCCCGATGAGATCGAAGAATGGGTTCGTGAGGCTCGCGCCCTCTCGCGGAGCCAGCGTGCGGAGAGCGTCCCCTTTCCGGAGCGCCGGCCTCTCCTGTTGCGCGCCTTGAACGATCTCTACGCCGGTAAGGTTGCGGCGACCGGCGATGCGCCGACCGCCGAGGCCGTCCCGTGAGCGGGTTCGTCTCCCTCGTGGGTGCCGGGCCCGGAGACCCGGATCTGCTGACGCTCCGGGCAGTGCGGCGTCTGCACGAAGCAGACCTCGTCCTTTACGACGCCCTGGTCTCGCCCGTGGCCGTGGCCCTCGCCACGCGAGCGCAGCGTTTCTGTGTGGGGAAGCGGGCGTCCCGTCCCTCGATGTCCCAGGAGACGATCCACCGTCTCATGATTCGCGGCGCTCGCCTCGGCAAGAAGGTGGTCCGCCTCAAGGGAGGCGATCCCTTCGTCTTCGGCCGCGGTGGTGAGGAGGCCCTCGCTCTCGTGGCGGCGCGAGTGCCTTTCGAAGTGGTCCCGGGGATCACGTCCGCGGTCGCGGCCGCCGCCCTGGCGGGGATCCCCGTGACCCACCGGGGAGTGGCTTCGGGCTTCGCCGTCGTGTCCGGCCACGCCCCCTCGGCCTGGGCCCCGGCTCTCGACTCCCTCGCGCCGAACGCGCTCACCGTGGTCATCCTGATGGGTGTTGCCACGCGCGGGGCCATCGCCTCCCGCCTGCTCCAGCGCGGTTGGGCGCCCGACACGCCCGCCGCGATTCTGCTCGGCGCCTCCACACCGGAATCCGACGCATGGACCGGCGTTCTTAGCGAGCTTGGGGATGCGGCCCTTTCCGAAGCGGGGAGCCCCGGAACGATCGTCATTGGCCCGGTCGTCGAAATCGGCGCCGCCATCGGCTCGAGCCTTCGCCCCGAGACGGTTGCGCATCGCGCGAGCGAAGCGCGTTAGGAGAACCATGCCCGCCCTCGAAGATTCCCCGCACTCCGATCGCGCGCGACCCTCTTTCGCGAAGGTCGCCGACATCGAGGAGTTCGTCACGACACTGGAGCGCTACGAACGCGGCGAGCTGACCCCCGACCAGTGGCGCGCGTTCCGCCTCGTGCGCGGGACCTACGGACAGCGTCAAGCAGGGGATGCGCAGATGCTCCGGGTCAAGATCCCGCAGGGAATTCTCGACCCGCCCCAGCTCCGCGCCCTCGCCGACGTCGCGGACCTCTACTCGCGAGGCTTCGGTCACGTGACCACACGCCAGAACGTCCAGTTCCACTTCATGAAGCTCCACGACGTCGAGCCCGCCCTGCGACGGCTGGCCGAGGCGGGCCTCACGACGCGCGAGGCGTGCGGCAACTCGGTGCGCAACGTCACGGCGTGCCCGTTCGCCGGAGTCGCCGCGGACGAACCCTTTGACGTCACGCCCTATGCCGACGCACTCACGCGTTACCTTCTCCGCCATCCGTTGAGCTCGACCCTGCCTCGCAAGTTCAAGATCGCGTTCGAGGGGTGCTCCGAGGATCACGCGTTGGCCGCCATCAACGACCTCGGCTTTCGCGCCCGCGTCCAGGTGAACGGGACCCTCCGCCGGGGGTTCCGTGTCACTGCCGGTGGTGGCACCGCGATTCTCTGCGCCTCCGGCGGCCTTCTCTTCGACTTCCTCCCCGCCGACGAGATCCTCGGCGTGGCCGAGGCCGTCCTGCGCGTCTTCCATCGACTGGGCGACTACAAGCATCGGCAGCGCAACCGGATGAAGTTCCTGATCAAGACGATGGGCTGGGGCGCCTGGCGGGCGGAGTTCGACCGCGCCTGGGACGACGTGCGGCGGGAAGGGACGCCTCCGCTTCCGTTCGATTCCGACGCGGTCCCCGAAGAGCAGGCTCCGCGCTGGGTGCGCCCGTCGCCCCCGTCGTCCATCGACGTCAAGCGCCGCGCCGATCGAGCGACGCTCCGCGGCCCCGGTCTCGTTCCGGAAACACGCACGACCCTCAGCGTCCTCGGGTCCGAAGCGGCGCGTTGGTTGGCTACGAACGTCCGTTCCCAGAGGCAGGAGGGATACTCGATCGCCCTCGTGACGCTTCCTCTCGGAGACGTCACGGCAGCGCAGCTCCGGCTCCTCGCCGACCTCGCCTTGTCCTTCGGCGACGGCACCCTCCGGACCACCCTCGACCAGGACCTGGCGCTCCGTTGGGTTCCGAACGGTTCGGTTCGCGACCTCCATCGACTCCTCGCCGCCTCGGGCCTCGCGGTCCCCGGAGCCGGAACGGCCGCCGACGTCACGAGTTGCCCGGGAGCTGAGGCCTGCCGGCTCGCCGTGACGCAGTCGCGTGGCCTCGCCCATCTCATCGGTGAGCACCTGAGGCAGCGCGAGGACCTCGTTGCAGCGGCCGGCGACTTGTCGATCAAGATCAGCGGATGCCCCAACGGCTGCGGCCAGCACCACGTCGCTGGCCTGGGGTTCCAGGGAAGCGTCAAACGCCTCGGTGACAGGATCGTCCCGCAGTACTTCGTAATGCTAGGCGGCGGTGTCGACGCCGCCGGCGTGGCTCATTTTGGTCGCATCGCCGCCAAGGTGCCGGCGCGTCGCATCACAGAGGTCGTCTCACGCCTCGTGACGCTCTATCACGCGGAGCGGGAGACGGCCGAGGATGCCGCCGCTTTCTTCCGCCGCCTGGCGCCGCCGCGGGTGAAAGCTCTCCTGGGAGATCTCGAGGCCTTGACAGCCGAGGACGCTCTGCCAGAGGATTTCGTCGACCTGGGCGAGGACCACGAGTTCCGCGTCGAGGCTCTCGAGGGAGAGTGCAGCGCATGAAGCCGATCCTGTTCACCCGTGGAGTTCCGGCAACCGAGTCGTTCCCGTCGGAAGAGATTGCCGATGCAGCGGCGGCGGTGCTCCGGGACCAAGGCCCGGCGCTCCTCCAGTACGGGCCCTCGACGGGTCTCCCGTTCCTGCGGGAATGGTTGGCGGACTGGCAGGGAGTGAAGCCCGAGCAGGTCCTCACGGGAAACGGCTCGCTCCAGCTTCTCGAGTTCCTCTGTCTGGCTCTCGTGCGCCCCGGCGACGTGGTCGTGACCGAAGCGCCGACCTACGACCGCACCATCACCCTTCTCCGGCGTCACGGCGCCGAGGTCGTGGGCGTTCGGCTCGAATCCGACGGCCCGAACCTCCAGGCCCTGGAAGAGGCGATACGCCGCCATAAGCCGCGCTTCGTCTATTTGATTCCCGATTTCCAGAACCCCGCCGGCGCCACGTGCTCCGGTCCCAAGCGTCGCCGCATCGCCGCTCTCGCCGAAGAGCTGGACCTTCTCCTGGTGGAGGACGCCCCTTACCGGCCCCTCCGCTACAGCGGCACCGAAGAGCCAACGCTCTTCGCCCTGGCGCCCGCTCGCACTCTCCACATGAGCTCGTTCAGCAAGCTGATCGGTCCTGGTCCGCGCCTTGGGTTCATGCTGGGTGAGGCCGGCCTGATCGCTCGCCTCGCGAAGATCGCCGAAGACACGTACATCTCTCCGAGCAACCTCGCTCATGGCATCGCCTACGAGTGGTGCCGCCGCGGGCACCTGCCGGCACAGATCGAGCGCCTGAAGGCTCTCTATGCGCCACGCCTCGACGCCTGCCTGGCAGCTCTCGGCAAACATATGCCCGACGCCGAGACCACACGTCCCGACGGCGGCTTCTTCTTGTCGATCACGCTGCCCCCCGGCGCCCTGAACGCCGCCGTGCGCGCCGCAGCCCAAGGCCGAGGCCTCCTTCTCGCCGACGGCTGCGCCTTCTTCCCCGACAGCAGCGGCGAGCGCTTCCTGCGTCTGCCGTATTGCGCCCTCAGTCCCGTCGAAATCGAGGACGGAATCAGCCGTCTCGCCGCGGCCGTGAACGAAGTGCGAGAGCGGTCCCTCCAGCCTTCGCCCTCGCGCTGATCGCCCCAAAATCCGACTCGCACGCTTGTGTCGGGGCTTGACTTGCGACCGCCACTTTTGTAACTTTCAGGTGTTCCCGCTTCGGAGTTGTCATGGTAGATGACGCTGACATTCGCAAGCTCTCGACCCTTCTCGACCTCAGCCAGACCCTCGGGTCCACGCTGAACCTCAAGACGTCCCTGGCCCGCGTCCTCGAGATCCTCGAGGAGCACCACGGGACCGTGAGCGGCGCGATCACGCTTCTCGACCAGGAGACCGGCGAGCTCAACATCGAGGCGGCCACGGGAATTACGTGGCAGGTGTCCCGCAAGGCCAAGTACAAGCTCGGGGAAGGGATCACGGGACGCGTCGTGGAGAGCGGACGCCCCGTCGTCGTGCCGCGGGTCAGCCGAGAGCCTCTCTTCCTGAACCGCACCGGCGTCTGGAAGGAGACCGGCAAGGACGAGATGAGCTTCTTCTGCATCCCCGTCATCGTGGACGAGAAGACGGCCGGAACCCTCGGCGTGATCTTTCGCTTCGCGAAGGATCGGAGCTACGAGCGGGAGACGAAGTTCCTCGGGATCGTCGCGTCGATGATCGGCCAGGCCCTCAGGGTCAACAAGCTCGTGGAGACCGAGCGACAGCGCCTCATGAGCGAGAACAGCCAGCTTCGGCAGGAGCTCAGGGAGCGCTACGAGTTCCGCAACATCATCGGGAACAGTCGCCAGATGCGCCAGATCTACGAGCAGGTGGCCAAGGTGGCGGCCAGCACGACGACGGTCCTCATACGGGGAGAGTCGGGCACGGGCAAGGAGATGGTCGCCCACGCGATCCACTACAACTCCCCGCGGGCCGACAAGCCCTTCATCAAGGTCAGCTGCGGCGCCCTCCCCGAGGGCCTCATCGAGTCGGAGCTCTTCGGCTACGAGCCCGGGGCATTCACCGACGCTCGCTCCCAGAAGAAAGGCCGCTTCGAGCTGGCGAACAGCGGCACCCTCTTCCTCGACGAAGTCGGGGAGCTCTCGCAACCGACCCAGGTGAAGCTGCTTCGAGCCCTTCAGGAACGGGAGTTCGAGCGCCTCGGGGGCGTGCATGCCATCAAGGTCAACGTGCGCCTCATCGCGGCCACCAACAAGGACCTGGAAACGGCGATGCAGCAGGGGACCTTTCGGGAAGACCTCTACTATCGCCTGAACGTCTTCAGCATCTTCATGCCCCCGCTGCGGGAGCGGAAGCCCGACATCCTCCTTCTCGCCGACCATTTCGTGGAGAAGTACGCCACCGCGACCGACAAGAGCGTGCGGCGCATCTCGACGCCGGCCATCGACATGCTCATGAGCTATCACTGGCCGGGGAACGTGAGAGAGCTGGAGAACTGCATCGAGCGGGCGGTCCTGGTCTGCTCGGGAGGGGTCATCCACGCCCACGATCTCCCGCCGACGCTCCAGACCGCCGAGGTCTCGGGGACGCTCCCCCGCGTCTCTCTCGACGCCGCCGTCGGGAGCTACGAGAAGGACCTCATCCTCGACAGCCTGAAGACGGCGCGGGGGAACCGGGCACAGGCGGCCCGGATCCTGGAGACGACCGAGCGAATCATCGGCTACAAGATCCGGAAGTACGACATCGACTGCTCACGGTTCCGGTCGTCGACCAGGGCGTCTCGCGAGATCTCTTCCTCACCCCAAACCTAGTCGACCCCGAACGACATAATTGGCGCTTCGCACCGTCATCGCTGACAGGCTCGTCGGAATCATCGTTCTTCCGTAGCACCCGATAGAGGGCTGGCCTCGGCCCTAACTCGCTCTCCCTCCTTGCCTTGACACCGCGGGCGCCCCTTCCGAGCTTCGGCGGTACGCGCCTTGCTATCTCTCGGGCCAGCCCATGCAGCTCGACCTGGAGAAGATCCGCGACCACGCGGAGCAACGACTCGCCGACATGCCCCCCGCCACAGCGGAGCGCATCGAGTCATTCAAGCGCTTCCTGAAGCTCGAGACCGAGCGACTGCGGATGCGTCATCGCTTCGGTCTCGGCGGGCGCGAGATCGCGCAAGGGCGGAGCTATCTGGCCGACGTGGTCGTGAGCCGCGCCTGCCAAATGGCGGCCTCGGACCTCGGGCCCTCCCTGAAGGAAGACCTCTCCGGCTGCGCCGTCATCGCCCTGGGCGGCTACGGGCGCCGGGAGCTGGCGCCCCACTCCGACGTGGACCTTCTCTTCCTACACCCCGATCGGCTATCCCCCGCGATCCGTGGCTTCGTGGAGAAGGCGCTCCTTCTCCTGTGGGACATCGGCCTCTCGGTGGGCCACAGCTTCCGGTCCGTCGCCGAGTGCGTGACGATGGCGAAGGACGATCTCCCCTCGCGCACGGCGCTCTCCGAGGCTCGACTCGTGGCCGGGAACGGATCGCTCTTTCAGCGCCTCCTCGCCGAGCTCGAGCGAGCCGTCTATAGCAGCCGACGCGCCACCCAGGCCTTCCTCGAAGCCATGCGGCAGGAGATCGAGGAACGACTGGCTCGCTTCGGCGGCGCCGTCTGCATCCAGGAGCCCAACGTCAAGGAGAGCGCAGGGGGCCTGCGCGACCTTCACACCGCCACGTGGGTCGGCCACGCGCGGTGGGGGTGCCGCGGCCTCGACCCCCTCCTCGCCGCCGGCCATGTGACCGCGTCGGAGCACGCCATGGCCCGCCGCGCCTACGACTTCATCGCTCGAGTCCGCAACGAGGCGCACTTCGTGACAGGGCGGCGCACCGATCTTCTGTCCCTCGATCTCCAGCCCGTGCTCGCCGTGGGCCTCGGGTATGTGGCGAAGCGCGGTCTCATCGGCTCCGAGCTCTTCATGCGCGACTACTATCGCCGCGCCCAGGAGCTCCGGCGCTTCTGCGAGAGCGTCCTCCTCCGCGCGGGAGCCGCGGCCCCCCCGAAGAGCCGGCTCCTTCTGCGGGCCAAGGCGGTCGGACCCAAGGGGCGCTACGAGATCCGCGACCTTCGCCTCGTCTCCCGCGCGAATGCCAGCGACTTCCACGGAAGTCCCCTGCGGATGCTGGAGATCTTTGACGTGGCACAGCAGCACGGCGTGCGGGTCGGCGAAGAGCTGAAGGGCGCCATCCACGAGAACCTGCGTCTCGTGGACCGTCGCTTCCGTGCGTCGCGCGAAGCCTCACGGGCTTTCTTGGAGATCCTGGGGCGCCCCGGGCGAGTGACCGCGGCGCTTCGGCAGATGCACGAGACAGGCTTTCTGGGCCGCTACCTTCCCGAGTTCGAGCGCGTGACCTTCCTCGTCCAGCACGACTTCTACCACAAGTACACGGTCGACGAGCACACGCTGAAGGCGGTCGAGGGTCTCGACCGGGTCGCGACCGACCGCCACGCCGACATGGCCCCTTTCGCAAAGGTGCTGGACGAGGTTCAGGACCCCGCGCGCCTCGCCCTCGGAATCCTTTTGCACGACATCGGCAAGGGTCATGGGGGAGGACACGTTCCCCGCGGAAGCCGCATCGCGGAATCCATGGCCAAGCGGTTGGGACTCGACGACGAGACGACGGCCGACGTGCTCTTCCTGATCCACAAGCACCTCGTCATGTCCCAGGTTTCTCAGCGCCGGGACCTCTCCGATGAGACCCTCATCGACGGCTTCGCCGAGACCGTCGGGACACTCGACCGTCTCAACATGCTCCTGATCCTCACCTACGCCGACAACAACGCCGTGGGCCCGGGGATCTGGAACGACTGGAAAGGCGCCCTTCTCTGGGAGCTTTACACGAAGACCCGCGCGCATCTCTCGGGTGATCGCCCGGCCCCCTGGGACGGGGACCGCCGCGCCCACCTCAAAGAGAAGGTCGTTGACGGGCTTTCCTCGGAGTTCCTGCGGAGCGACGTCGAGCGTCACCTCGCTCTCTTCCCGGAGCGCTATCTGCGGTTCTCGACGCCCGAGGCCATCGCCCTCCATTTCCGTCTCGTCCAGGAGCTGAGCCGGCGCAGCTTCGCGGCCGACTGGCGGCCTCCCCACGACGGGCGCCACACGGCACTCACGGTCTGCACGCGGGACGCCACGGGACTCCTCGCGCGTCTCGCCGGCACGTTGACGGGGCACGGCCTCAACATCCTGAGCGTCGACGCTTTCACGCGCGCCGACGGAGTCGTGCTCGACACCTTTCGCCTCTGCGAGGCCGGCGGATTCCTGCCGGTGCGCGAGGAACGGTGGCCGGCCATCGAAGACGACCTGGCCGCAGCGGTCGAGGGGCGACATGACGTGGAGGCCGCCGTCGCCCGCTGGACGACCCGGATGCCGCGACGCAAGCGACGGGCCGCGTCGGCGCCGGTGATCCGCTTCGAGGCGGCGTCGCCCGGCACCACGGTGGTCGAGGTGCGGGCCGATGACGAGCCAGGCCTCGTGTACCGGATCGCCGCCACACTCGCGGCCCTCGGCCTCAGCATCTCGGTGGCGAAGATCGCCACCGAGAAGAGTCACGCCCTCGACGTGTTTTACGTAACCGCCGGGAGCGGCGGCGCCCTGACCACGGAAGAAATGCCGCGGGTCGAGGCGGCGCTTCGGGACGCTCTCGGCGGCGGGACCTTGACCCGTTCTTGAAGGAGGCGGCATGAAGAAGATCGAAAGCATCATCCGTCCTCACCTGCTCGACGCCGTGAAGACCGCTCTACAGGACGTGGGAGTGGTCGGCATGACGGTGAGCGAGGTGAAGGGCTTCGGGCGACAGAAGGGACACACGGAAACCTATCGGGGAAGCGAGTACAAGGTCGAGTTCCTCCCGAAGGTGAAGATCGAGGTGGCGATTCCGGACGCGCTTCTGGAACAGGCCATAGAAGTCATTCTGAAAGCCGGCAAGACCGGGAAGTTCGGGGATGGGAAGGTCTTCGTCACGTCCCTCGATGAAGTCGTCCGCATCCGCACCGGTGAGCGAGGGGAGGCGGCACTGTGATCGCGACAAGGAAGGAGCGCACTGCCATGCGTCCAAAGAAGAAGTCTCTATTCCTGAGCTTCGGTCTCGGAGTCGTCCTGGCACTCGGCGTCACGGGCCTGAGGTCGATCACCCATGCTCAGGAGTCGCCCGCCGCCGCGGCGTCGCCGGCCGCCCCTGCAGCCGAAGCCCCGCCGGTCGCCACGGCGGCGCCCGCCGAACCCGTGCCGGACCCGACGGGAGAGAACACCGGCACCGCAGCTGACGTTCCGGTCAAGGATGCCGCCAACCCGACGCTTCCCGAGGTCATGGCCACTGTCGGTCACAACAAGATCGCGATCAACATCATGTGGACCCTGCTCACCGGGTTCCTCGTCATGTTCATGCAGGCCGGGTTCGCCCTGGTGGAAACCGGATTCACCCGGGCCAAGAACGCCGCCCACACGATGTCCATGAACTTCATGGTCTACCCCATCGGCATGTTGGGCTACTGGATCTGTGGCTTCGCCTTTCAGATGGGCGGGTCGAGCCCTCTCGCGACGCTGGGTGGAACCGGTGTGCTCAACGGAGAGTACTCGGTCACCCTGTTCGGCAAGGCGTTCGACCTCTTCGGGACGAAGGGGTTCTTCCTCGGGAACGACGTCTACGACGTGGGTGTCTTCGCGCTCTTCCTCTTCCAGATGGTCTTCATGGACACGACCGTGACGATCCCGACAGGCGCCATGGCCGAGCGCTGGAAGTGGTCGTCGTTCCTGGTCTACGGGTTCTTCATGTCCATGTTCGTCTACCCAATCTTCGCCAACTGGGTCTGGGGCGGCGGATGGCTGGCGGACCTGGGCGCCAACTTCGGTCTTGGCCACGGCCACGTGGACTTCGCGGGGTCGTCGGTCGTGCACATGGTGGGCGGCGTCGCAGCCTTGGCGGGCGCCATCGTCCTTGGACCGCGCCTCGGCAAGTACACGAAGGACGGCAAGCCCGTAGCGATCCCGGGCCATCACATCCCGATGGCCATCGTGGGCACGTTCATCCTGGCCTTCGGCTGGTTCGGTTTCAACCCGGGCTCGACACTCGCGGGCGGTGATCTTCGCATCGCCGTCGTGGCGACCAACACGATGCTGGCCTCGGCCGGCGGCGCCGTCGCCGCGATGGTCTACATGATGCTGCGGTTCGGAAAGCCCGACCCCAGCATGATGGCCAACGGCATGCTCGCGGGCCTCGTAGCCATAACGGCGCCCTGCGCCTTCGTGACCGCACCTGTGGCGGTGCTCATCGGCGTCATCTCCGGAATCCTGGTCTGCCTTTCGGTGTTCTTCATCGAGGGCAAACTCAAGGTCGACGATCCTGTCGGCGCCATCTCGGTCCACGGCGTGAACGGAGCCTGGGGCGTCCTGTCCCTCGGCCTGTTCGCCGACGGAAAGTACGGCGACGGCTGGAACGGCGTTCCGGGGCGGGTCACCGGGCTCTTCTACGGTGATCCGAAGCAGTTCCTGGCCGAGTGCATCGGCACGATCACCTGCTTCGTCTTCGTCTTCGTCTCGTTCTATCTGTTCTTCAAGGTCCTCGACGCCATCATCGGCAACAGGGTGTCGACCGAGACCGAGATGCACGGTCTCGACGGACCCGAGATGGGCGCGCACGGATATCCCGAGTTCGCCCCGGCAGCCGGCGCAGGAGGACCGTTCCCGGAGGGAGTCACGGCTCCGACGTCGTAAGCGATCCCGGCGGCGCGCCGCTGCCACGGCGCGCCGCCTTGTTGTTCCGTCAACGAACCATTGGAGAACTGAATTATGACACGCAGAAGCCATTTGCCGATCTTCAAGGCGCTTCCGGTCCTCGCCTGCCTCGCCGCTGCCGCCGCACCGCTCCGGGCCCAGGAGCCCGCACCCACAGCGGAGCCGTCGCCCGCGCCTTCGCCGACACCGGCGCCGCCCTCCATCGACGTGATCGGCTTCGTGGACGCCTACTACCTGTACAACTTCAACAAGACAGCCCCGGCTCTGCGCTCGTTCGACGTGCAGCACAATGCCTTCTCGCTCAGCCTGGCCGAGGTCGCGTTCCAGAAGAGCGTCACACCCGACAGCCGGGGAGGGTTCCGGGCCGATCTGGACTTCGGAAAGACGGCCGACCTCGTTGCCGCGTACGAGCCCGAGGGCTCGGACGGCAAGGAGATCTACAAGCACATCCAGCAGGCCTACGTGAGTTTCCTGGCGACGCCGAAGCTTCAGCTCGACTACGGCAAATTCGCGACGATCCACGGCGCCGAGGTCATCGAGTCCAAGGACAACTGGAACTACGGCCGCTCCGCGCTCTTCGGCTACGCGATTCCGTTCTACCACACGGGCCTTCGCGCGACTTACACAGCCAGCGACAAGGCGACCGTGGTTGGGGTTATAACGAACGGATGGAACAACAGCAGCGCGATCTACGAGGGTGTGCCCTGCTTCGGCCTGGAGACCACCCTCAAGCCGAACGCCAAGGTCACGTGGGTGGGGAACGTCATGTACGGACCCGAGCATCCCTCAGGCCCGAAGCGCCTGCTGTTCGACACGGTTCTTACAATCACCGCCACGCCGAAGCTCACTCTGAACTCCAACTTCGACTACGGCAAGGAGGGCGACGTCAAGTGGTGGGGCGTCGCCGCCTACGCCAAGTACCAGGCCACCCCCACGTGGGACCTGGTCGGCCGCTTCGAGTATCTGGACGACTCCAAGGGCGGCTTCATGACCCTGGGCCAGACGGGCGAGACGGTCACCATCACCAGCGATCACAAGCTTCCCGGTGACGTGATGCTTCGCCTGGAGTACTACTTGAATCTGGCCAAGAACCCCTTCTTCAACAACTCGGACGGCGTCCTCCAGAAGTCCCAGTCGACCCTTGCTGTCGGAGTCGTCTATGCTTTCGGCGGCAAGATCTAGCCGTGAACCAGAGGCGCCGGCCAACCCGGCGCCTCTTCGATTGCCTCAAAGGAGGCTGCTGAATGACGCCTAAAGACGTACTGAAGCTCGCCAAGGACAAGGGCGCAAAGATCGTGGACCTCAGGTTCATCGACATGCCCGGCCTCTGGCAGCACTTCTCGATCCCCGCGGCCGAGATGACCGAGGAGCTCTTCGCAGAGGGCATCGGATTCGACGGCTCCTCGATCCGCGGCTTCCAGGCGATCAACGAGTCGGACATGCTGCTCTTCCCCGACCCTACGACCGCTCAGATGGACCCGTTTACCGAAGTCGCTACCCTCGTCCTCATCTGCGACGTCAAGGACCCCGTGACCGGCGCCAATTACGGGCGGGATCCGCGTTACGTGGCGAGGAAGGCCGAGGCCTACGTCAAGAGCACGGGCATCGCCGACACCATCTACATCGGCCCCGAGCTCGAGTTCTTCATCTTCGACAGCGCGCGCTTCGACCAGGGCTACAACTACGGGTTCTACTATCTCGACTCGGAGGCGGGCCACTGGAACACCGGCCGCGAAGGTCCGCCCGAGAACCCGAACCTGGGCCATCGCCCACGCGTCAAGCAGGGTTACTTCCCGGTGCCGCCTGCTGACCACTACCAGGACCTGCGGTCCGAAATGGTCCTGAACCTCGAGAGCGTCGGCGTGAAGATCGAGGTGCACCACCACGAGGTCGCCTCGGCCGGCCAGACCGAGATCGACATGAGGTTCGACACCCTCCTGAAGATGGCGGACAAGGTGCTCTGGTACAAGTACGTGACCAAGAACACCGCGAAGAAGCACGGGAAGACCGTGACCTTCATGCCCAAGCCGATCTTCCAGGACAACGGCTCGGGAATGCACACCCACCAGTCGCTGTGGAAGGACGGGAAGAACCTCTTCTACCAGAAGGGCGGCTACGCCGACATCTCTCAGGCCTGCAAGCACTACATCGGCGGCATCCTCAAGCACGCCCCCGCGCTCTGCGCGCTCATCGCGCCTTCCACAAACTCGTACCGGCGCCTGGTGCCGGGTTACGAGGC
>JBGPYB010000149.1:0-11338 GCA_041493035.1 Vicinamibacteria bacterium
GCGCGGTCGAAAGCCGCAATGGACTTCTCGAGGCCGGCGCCGTGGCCTCCCGTCAGGTTCACCATCGTGCGGACGTTCTTGCGATCCATCAAGGCGATGGCGTCCTTCGCCGTGATCCACAGGCTCACGTCTTCGCCCCTCGGAACACCCCCATCTCCCATCGTGGTGTCAGAGAGGTGGGTGTGGACGTCGATAACGGGGAACCGAGCACGAGGCACGCGCGTCTCCGGGACGTGGAGCATGCTCTTCGGCTCGAAGTCCTTGAGAGCGAGGGAGGCTCCCGGAGCCTCGGCGCCCTCTGCATTCCGGGCCCCGCCGCCGTCCAGCGTCATCCCCGTTCCCGCAAGTACACCGGCGCCCAGACCGCCAAGCCACTGCCGCCGACTGACGTCCATGAGAGTCCTCCTCGGAACCGCCGCCTCAGCGCGGATAGTTGGCCATGATGGCGTGGACGTCCTTTGAGAGGGCGACGGCTTTCTCGAAGGAACGCAGCCACATGTTCCGGCCGAACATCACCCCTGTCGCGCCGCAGTCCATGTAGCGCTTCACCTGCTCGAGAACCCGGGCGCCGTCGTCCTGCTTCACTCCGCCGGAGAAGAGCACCATGACGCGTCCAGCCGAGCGCACCACACGCCGGATTCGCGCCGGAGCGTCTTCTTTGAGCGAGCGATAGGGCTCCGGGCAGTGCTCGTTGTCCTCGGTGGGTTCGTGGAGCTTGACGATGTCCGCGCCCATTTCCTCGGCGACGCGGGCCGCGTAGTCCTGGGCGAAGAGCGTCCCCTTCCCGCCCTTGGCCTCGATCGCACTGCCCCGCGGATAGGCCCACATGAGGATGGGCATCCCGAGGCGCTCCGAGTCCTGCCGCACCCGCTGGAACTGCACGATTTCCTGATCCTGGCGCGGAGAACCGACGTAGAGCGTGTACCCCACGGCGTCGGCTCCCAGCCGGACGGCGTCCTCGACGTTCGCGGAGAGCGGCGAGACCGCGTCGTCATCTTTCGGGATGTTCGTCTTGCCGTTGAGCTTGAGGATCAGGGGAATCCGGCCGCAGTAGTCGGCCATGTACTTCTCGGCGAGGCCGATGCCGAGGGCGATCGCCGAGTAGTTTCCTTCAAGGGCCAGTCGAAACTGAAAGTCGGTGTCGAGAGCCTCGGGGTTCGGGAAGAAGTCGGTGGGGCCATGCTCCAGCCCCTGGTCGAGGGGGAGGACCATCAAGGTCCCGTTCTTCGGTCCGTGGGCGTGGAGAAGGCGGTGAAGCCGGACACGCTTTCCCAGAGAGACCGTCAGGGTGGCCAGGGATGGAATTGACTCTTGACTCTTTCGTTTCATTGCGATATGTTGCCGTTCCTTTCGATTTCTATCCGAACTCGGGAGGCTTGTCAAGGTTCGTGGGCTTATCCAAGCAGATCACCATGGGACAGCCGAACGATCTCGACCCTGGTTTGTCGGTCACGGATTGGCTCAGCCGCCTGAGCCAGGATTCCGGCGAGATCGGCGCCCTCCTGAGGCCCTCCTGGGACGACCAGCTCGCGAGTGGCTATGGCCACACCCTCCGGGAGATCGCACAGCAGCCGGTCACATGGCTGGAGACGGCGTCCCGCGTCTTGGAGGACCTCCCGCGAATCGAGGCCGCCCTCGTCGGCGCGGGCCTGGGTAACGGAGGCGGCCTTGTCCTCACCGGCTCCGGCAGCTCCCTCTACGCGGGGGAGTGCCTCGCGCTGCCGCTTCAGAGCCGGCTCCGCATGCCGGTTGCAGCCGTGGGTGCAGGCCAGCTCCTCACCCACCCCGTCGCGAGCCTTCCTCCGGTGGGGCCGTACGCGCTCGTCTCGTTCGCGCGGTCCGGAAACAGCCCGGAGAGTCGTGCCGTGGTGGACTCGCTGCTGGACGACCCGCGAGTCTCCCACCTCATCCTCACCTGCAACCGCCAGGGGACCCTTGCCACGGGATACGGAGACGTCGCCCGCGTTCATACGCTCGTTCTCGACGAGAAGACCAACGACAAGAGCCTCGTCATGACCAGCAGCTTCACGAACCTGGTCCTGGCCGGCCGCTTCCTGGGCTTCACGCAAGCCAGCGAGGCCTACCTGGCCAGCACCCGGATCCTGGCGCGCGGCGCGGCGTGGACGCTCCAATGTGCGGCCGACACCGTGGCGCGGATCGCGCGAAGTGGTTTCACCTCGGCCGTGTACCTCGCGAGCGGCTGGCGCATGGGCGCCGCCCACGAGGCGGCTCTCAAGATGCTCGAGATGAACGACGGTCGTGTCTCGACGCTCCCCGAGTCGTATCTCGGCCTCCGGCACGGCCCGATGTCGGCCATCCACGACGAGACGCTGATCGTGGCCTTCCTGTCGTCGGATCCCGTGGTGCGGGCCTACGAATCGGACCTGATCCGAGAGCTGGACCGCAAGAAGCTCGGCGCGCGGCGTGTCATCATTGGGGCGTCGGTTCCGAAGGAGTTGGCGCCGGGTCCCGATGACGCGATCGTGGACGTGGCCCCCGCGGGCGCACTCGGTGACGAGGAGATGGTGCTGATCGACGTGCTGGCAGGGCAGCTACTCGCGTTCTTCCGTTGCCTGAGCGAGGGTCTCCGGCCCGACTCTCCCTCCACCGACGGCGTCATCAGCCGCGTCGTCTCCGGCTTCGAGATCCACAGCCGTCCTTCCTGAGGGCAGGACCTTTCAGGGCACCATGAAGAAGGTCCTGGTCGTCGGCGAGATCAACGTCGACCTGATCCTTCAGGGCTATCGCGAGTTCCCGGTGCCCGGCAAGGAGGTCCTGGTCGACGACTTCAGCATGGTGCTGGGGAGCGCCTCGGCCATCTGCGCGATGGGACTCGCGCGTCTCGGGACGCCCGTGGCCTTCCTCGGCAAGGTGGGAGACGATCTCCTGGGGCGCTTCTGCCTCGACGCCATGCGTGCGCGAGGCATCGACGTCTCGAGGGTCACCGTCGATCCGGCCTTGAAGACGGGCGTGACCGCGGCCATCACGTCCCCGAAGGACAGAGCCCTCGTCTCTTTCCTCGGCTCCATAGGAGCGCTCACCGCGGCCGACGTCCCGGCCGAGGCGTTCGCGGGCTTCGACCACCTCCACGTGTCGTCTTATTTCTTACAGGAAGGGCTCCGCCCCGGCATCCACCCGCTCTTTCGCGCGGCCCACGGCCGAGGCTTGACGACGTCCCTCGACCCGGGCTTCGACCCGAGCGAGACGTGGGGACGAGACCTCCACGACACCTTGGGCGAGACCGACCTCTTCTTTCCCAACGAGGTGGAGCTTCGGGGTCTCTCTGCCACAGCCGACATCGAGGCTGCGCTCCGCCAGCTCCGGCGCGACCGCCTGCGTGTCGTGGCGAAGCTCGGCCGGGACGGCGCCATGACTCTCGAAGGGGAGCAGCTCCTCCACCCGCCGGCATTTCCCGTCCGCCCCATCGATACGACCGGTGCGGGGGACTCTTTCGACGCCGGCTTCCTCCACGCGTGGCTCCGCGGACAGCCCGTCGGTGCGTGCCTTCGTCTGGCTGGCGCGTGCGGGGCGCTCTCCACACTTGGTCTCGGGGGGACGGCGGCGCAACCGACGCTAGAGGAGGCGGAAGCCTTCCTGAGGGACTCGGCATGAGCCTGGCCATCCGCTCCGCCACACTCCGCGCGACCTTGGTCGGTCACAATCGGCGCGTCAGCTCGGTCGCGGTGACGCCCGACGGCCGGTTCGCCCTGTCGGGAAGCCTCGACAAGACCGCTCGCCTCTGGGATCTGCCCGCGGGGGACTGCCTCAAGGTCCTCGAGGGGCACACACGAGAGGTCAACGCCGTTGCCCTGACTCCCGATGGCCGGGTCGCCCTCTGCGCGACCGGCGAGATGATGAGCGACGAGAGCGTGACCCGCGTTTGGGATCTCCAGGCCGGAAAGGTCCTTCGCGATCTCGCGGGACACGCCGGGGAGGTGAGCGCCGTTGCGCTTCACGCAAGCCGGCGGCTGGTCGCGACCGGGGGAGTCGACGCCATGGCTCGCCTCTTCGATCTCGACTCGGGGCAGCAGCGGAGCGTCCTCGAGGGACACACGGGTTGGATCCGCGCCGTGGCCTTCACCCCCGACGGCGAGCGGGTGCTCACGGGTTCGATGGACGGGAGGCTGCGGATCTGGGACACGGCGTCGGCGCGCACGCTCCATGTCCTCGAGGCCCATCCCGGAGGCGTTCACGCGGTCGCGGTGAGCCCCGACGGCCGTCAGGCCCTGTCCGGAGGTCGCGACACGCACCTCCGCCTCTGGGACATCGTCGCGGGCCGAGTGACCCGGACCTTCGAGGGACACGGCGAATCGGTCCGGGCGGTGGCCTGGAGCGCCGACGGGCGAGGGGCCCTCTCCGGAAGTCAGGACAAGACCCTGCGTCTCTGGGACGTGGCCTCCGGTCGCTCCCTCTGGACCGAGACGGTCACGGGGTGGGCGCTCTCGGTGGCTCTGAGCGCCGACGCGCGGTGGGCCGTCGTCGGCACGTACGATCGCAAGGTGCTGCTTTACGAGCTGGACTTCGGTCCGGGCGGCCGGTAGCGCGGCTCGATGAGCTTCCTCCGCCGGCGCGTCGCATGAAGGGACGGTGGCGCTGGGCGATCGGCGGCGTCCTCTTCGCCTCGACCGTCATCAACTACATCGACCGCCAGACCCTTAGCGTTCTGGCGCCTCATCTGAAGACCGAGTTCCACTGGTCGAACCAGGACTTTGCGCTGATCATCATCGCGTTTCGCGTGGCGTATGCGGTGATGCAGACCGTGTCGGGGCGGCTGATCGATCGGCTGGGAACCCGGAACGGCCTGAGCCTTGCCGTCGTCTGGTATTCCCTGGCGGCGATGGCGACATCCTTTGCGAACGGGCTCGGAAGCTTCTGCGCCTTCCGCTTCCTGTTGGGGGCCGGCGAAGCCGCCAACTGGCCGGCGGCCACGAAGGCCGTGTCGGAGTGGTTCCCGCGGCGCGAGCGTGGCTGGGCCGTGGCCCTCTTCGACAGCGGCTCGTCGATCGGAGCGGCGATCGCCCCCGCGCTCGTCTTGTTCCTCATGGGACGTTTCGGCGGGTGGCGTCCGGCCTTTCTACTGACGGGCTGCCTGGGATTCCTCTGGCTGGTGGTGTGGCGACGCGCCTATCAACCCCCCGAGACGCATCGCCATATCGGCGCCCAGGAACGCCAGATGATCCTCGACGACCGAAAGGCCGAGCTGGCCGGCGAGACCGTGGCTCAGAGCGTCGTTCCGCCGCCGACCTATCGGCAACTTCTGTCTCTGCGACAGACGTGGGGCACCATCGCCAGCCGGACGCTCACCGATCCCGTCTGGTTCATGATCGCCGACTGGTTTGCGATTTTTCTCGCCGCGAAGGGGTTCAAGCTCGAGGAAACCGCTGCGGGCTTCTGGGTCCCTTTCCTGGCGGCGGACCTCGGCAACTTCTTCGGCGGCGGAATGTCGAGCGCGCTCATCGGGCGCGGATGGTCGGTGGGGCGCGCACGTCGGACGGTCCTGGTGGCGGGAGGCTTCGGTGTCCTCGCTCTGATTCCCGCCGCGCTCCTCTCGACCTTTCCTGCTCTCGTGACCTGCTTCGCGGTCGCGACGTTTTCGTATGCGGCGATGTCCACGAACGCGATTGCCCTGCCGGCCGACCTCTATCACAGCCGCGCCGTGGGCTCGGTCGCCGGCATGGCAGGGACGGGGGCCGGCCTCGGGACGATCGGTTCGACCTACGTCATCGGCATTGTGGCCGACCGGTTCTCATTCACGCCGATTCTCGTTGTCTCGAGCGTCGTTCCACTCCTCGCGGCTCTGGTGGTCCTGGTTCTGGTCCGCAACACGAGAGAGTCCGGACAAGGCCTCGTCAAGGTGATCTGATGGCCCGCCGCCAGAGGCCTCGCCTCGCCGTTCTCGCCGGTCCTTCGCTCTTCGTTTCCTTCTTCGATGAGGCCCGCCAGCGCCGTCTCAGCCGCTCCTTCGACTGGACTCGCACGGCCAAGCGCGAGATGGGGCCGGCGCTTCGCTCCCTGCTGGCCGAGGTCGACGGGCTCATCACCACGTGGGACAGCCCGCGATTCGGACCGGAGCTGACAGCCCTTGCGCCGCGCCTCCGCATCGTGGCCCATTGTGGTGGAGAGGTGAAAGGCCGCTTTGCCCGCTCCCTCTTCTCGGATCTCACCATCGCCAACGCGCCCGGTCCGATGGCTCCGTACGTGGCCGAGCTGGCGGTGGCCTTTCTGCTGATGGCGGCGCGTCGCATCGACGATCATCGCGAGGCGCTCGCCCGCCGCTCGAACCGCGTCTACCAGGAGATCCACCTTCACGGCTGCGTGCGGGAGACGCTCCGGGGCCGGCACGTGGGCCTGGTGGGGCTCGGACGCATCGGTCAGGGGATCGCGGAGATGCTCAGGCCCTTCGGTCCGCTCGTCACCGCTTACGATCCCTACGTTTCGCCTCGCGCGGCCCGGCGGCTTGGCGTTGCGGTGGCCCCTCTCCGGCGCTTGCTGGCTTGCTCGGAGTTTCTGGTTCTGGCGGCCGGCCTCACGAGGGAGACGCGAGGGATGATCGATGGGGCTGCGCTAGGGCGTCTTCCGGATGGCGCCACCGTCGTGAACGTGGCCCGCGGGGGGCTCGTCGACCTGGACGCCCTCACGCGCGAGGTGCGGCGCGGCCGCCTGCGCTGCGCCATCGACGTGACCGATCCGTTGGAGCCGCTGCCGGTGAAGCACCCACTACGCCGGATGCGCGGAGCCCTTGTGACTCCCCACGTGGGAGCGGCGGCCGTCGAGGTGCGGCACCAGATGGCCGACGTGGTCCTCGACAGCCTGGAGCAGTTCTTTGCCGGAGGCCGTCCTGCGACGCGCGTGACGCCCGCAATGCTGGACCTGATGACATGACGATGAAGCTTTCCTTTTCGACCCTCGGATGCCCGTCGTGGGATCTGCCACGGGTCATCGACGCGGCCCGCCGCTCGGAATACGACGGGATCGAGCTCCGGTTCTTGCAGGGAGACGACGCCCTCTGGTCTCGAGCCGAGTTCCACGGCGATGGCCTGGCCGAGAGCTTGTCGCGCCTCCGTGACGCCGGCCTGGTGGTAGCCTGCGTCGACAGTCGATCGTTCCTGCATCAGCCCGAAGGGACCGCTCGGCGTGCCGCCGTCGAGGATGCGATGCGCATGGCGGAGCTGGCCGCGGCGCTCGGCGCTCCGGGGATCCGGCTCTTCGGCGACCGCGTGCAGCCCGGAGCCGACCTCGCGTCGACCCGAGGCTGGATCATCGAGGGGCTCACGGCGCTGCGAGACGTCGCCCGCCCAGCCGGGGTCGGGGTCTGGCTCGAAACCCACGGTGACTTCGCGCCTGGTGCTCAGGCTGAATCGCTCCTCGATGCGGTGGGTGAGGGCGTCGGGGCCATCTGGGACCCGGCGAACGCCTTCTCGGAATTCGGCGAAACGCCCGAGGTCGGCGCCGAAGCCTTGGGCGCGACTATCCGTCACGTGCATCTCAAGGACGTGAGGCGACCGGTTCCGCCTGCGGCGCCTCTCCCCTGGACGCCGGTGCTTCCGGGCAGTGGCGAGTTTCCGGCGAGGCGTGTCCTCGAAATCCTCGAGGCCCGTCGCTACACTGGCTTCGTGTCGTTCGAGTGGGAGAAGAAGTGGCATCCGGAGATCGAGGAGCCCGAAGTCGCACTGCCGCACTTCATCCGTTGGGTCAGGGGGTCCTGAGTTGCAAGCGAAAGCGCTTCTGCTCTTCCTGCTAGTCTTTGGGTCGTCCATGGCCTTCGCCGAAGTGCGCATCGCCGAGGGAACCCTCGATCTCCCCACCGACGAAGAGGGGCTTCCCGACGTCAACCCGCCCTTCGACCTCTTCGTGACCCGTTTCAACTATCCCTACACGCTCCGCGAGAACCTCACCGGCCGACAGAACGTCGTTCACTATCGCACCGTCGAGCTGGAGAACGAGTACCTCAAGGTCGTCGTTCTGCCCGCACTGGGTGGCCACATCTACACGTGCATCGACAAGTCGAACGGCGCCGAGATGTTCTACGCCAACCGCTCGATCCGAAAGGCGAAGATCGGCTATCGCGGGGCCTGGGCCGCCTACGGCGTCGAGTTCAACTTTCCTGTCTCCCACAACTGGGCCTCGATGTCGCCCGTCGACTTCTCGATGGCACGCAACGCCGACGGCAGCGCGTCGATCTGGGTCGGGAACGTGGACCGCGTCTACGGCATGCAGTGGAGGGTCGAGCTGCGCCTCAGCCCAGGGAGCGCTCTGCTGGAGCAGCACGTGGCCCTCTACAACCCGAGCGCCGTTCGCCACCGGTTCTACTGGTGGAACAACGCCGCGGTTCGAGTCCACGACGACAGCCGCATCCACTATCCGATGCGTTGGACGGCATCCCACGGCTTTCACGAGGTGGACACCTGGCCTGTCGACTCGGCGGGCGTCGATCTCTCGCGCGTGGGGAACCACCTGGACGGGCCGGTCTCTCGCTTCAGTCACGGCAGTCGCGAGGCGTTCATGGGTGTCTACCACCCGTGGTCGGAGGCGGGCGTCGCTCACTACTCCTCTCCCGAGGACGCTCCCACGAAGAAGATCTGGTCCTTCGGCGGTGACGCCGACGGCATCGACTGGCGGCGCGCGTTGTCCGACGACCAGAGCGCCTACGTGGAAGTGCAGGCTGGTCTCTTCCGCAATCAGGAGACCTACGGCCTTCTCGAACCCGAGGAGACGATCCGGTTCACCGAGTACTGGATGCCGGTCCGCGGCATCGGCGGGATCACGCGAGCGAACCCTGCGGGTGTCGTGCGCCTGGAGCGTGCAGCGGGGAAGGCGGGGACGGTCGATCTCTCTTTCGGCGTGAACGTGAACCGCGCGGTTTGCGGTGGAACCCTCCGGCTCAAGGATGGGTCCCGAGTCGTGGCCACCGAGCCGTTCGACCTCACTCCCGCCCAGTCGCTCACGCGGTTGCAGGCAGGTCTGCCGTCGGAGCCGAAGTACACGCTAGAGGTCGCGGACGCGGACGGCCGGGTCCTCGTGGCTCACACCGAGGGTATCTGGGACTACGCCCCGGAGTCCACGATCAAGCTCGGGCGACAGCCGGCTCCCGTGACGCCTCCCGCGGAGAAGCGGAGCGACGGCGCCTTCGTGGACCTGGGCGACACGCAGGAGCGCGACGGCCAATTGCTCGGTGCCTGGGAGACGTATCGCCAGGGCTTGCAGCGCTTCCCCGAGAGCGTGGGCCTCCTGAAGGCGGCGGGGCGTCTCGCCGTGGCGCTGAAGCGTGGCGACGAAGGCGTTCCCCTCCTGTCTCATGCTCTGGAGCGCGTGAGCAACGACCCGGAGATCCAGTACTACCTCGGTCTCGCTCACGCCGCGTCGGGAGACGATGCGAAAGCCAGAGTCGCCTTGGAAGGCGCGCAGATCCTCGCCCCCTTCCGCCCTCCCGCGCGACTGGAGCTCGCCTGTCTCGACGCCCGTGCGGCGGATCTGGCGACGGCGCTCGTTCGAGTGCGCGCCCTCGCGAGCGAGTCCCACGACGCCGTTCGAGCGGGCGGAATCGAGGTCGCCCTTCTGCGACGTCTCGGCAACGCCGCCGAGGCGCGTGAGCGTCTGGCTCACTGGCGCCAGCTCGACCCGACCGGAAATTTCCTGCGCCACGAGGCCGTCCTGCTCGGAGCCGACGATCCGTCGCTCTGGCTGCACCTCGCCGGGGAACCGGACCGCGTCCTTGGCCTGGCCGAGGACTACATGGCCCTCGGCTTCTATCCGGAAGCCATTGCCCTCCTGGCCCGTCGTTACCCAACCGGCGAGGGCGTGATGGCGGAACTCGGGACGCCGTCACCGCAGGAGCATCCCCTGGTCGCCTACTACCGCGGATATTGCCGCGAGCGGACGGGCGCGTCGGGAGGCGACGACCACCGTGCTGCCTCGGCCTTGTCGACGCGCTACGTGTTCCCGAGTCGGCTCAGCACGGAGCGCGTGCTGCGCGCGGCACTCGTGGCCGACCCCCGCGACGCCACGGCCCGCTTTCTGCTGGGCTCGTTCCTCCTTTCTTCAGGCCGGGCCGACGACGCCATCGCTGCCTGGGAAGAGACGCGCCGCCTCAACCCGCGGATTCCCGTCCTCCATCGCAATCTCGGCCTTGGTCTCCTTCACTCACGTGGCGACGCCGATGCGGCGCTCAAGGTCTTTGTCGAAGGCCTGGACGTCGACGGCGGGAACACAGCGCTCTACGTCGGCGCCGATGAGGCTCAGAGCCTCCTCGGCCGGCCCACCGACGAGCACATCCGGATGTTGGAGCGCTATCCTGACAAGGCGGGGATGCCGCCGCTCCTGGTTGAGAAACTCGCTCTGGCTCTGACCGACGCGGGCCGCGGCGAAGAGGCCGAAGCTTTGTTCGCGGGCCGTCTCTTCCCGCGCGAGGAGAACGGCACCAACATCCGGCAGGTCTACTTGGAGGTGCGGCTCCGGCGGGCGCTCGGTCTGGCCAGAGCCGGGAAGGGAAACGAGGCCGCGGCCCTCGCCGATGGCCTCGAGCGGCCTGTCGCCGGTCTAGAATTCACGCGGGATGGCCTTGGCGCTTTTGTTCAAGGGAGCCGCGTCCAGTACACGATCGGTGAAATCTTCGCCGCCGCGGGCCGAACGGCCGAAGCGCGAGAGCACTGGAGCCGCGCCGTCAAGGCCAGCGATTGGCCGAACGTCAAGCCCGTGTTCGCCTATCTTGCCGCCAAACGGCTCGCGGGTGCCGACAACGCGGCGGCCATGAGAGAGCTGGAAACTAGCCTGGCCGAGGCCGACGCGTTCCTCGAACGAGGGACCGCGTTCCCGGGGATCGCGACCTACGCCCAGGGGCTTCTGCTCCGGGCGCTCGGACGCGAGGACGAAGCGAAGGAGCGGTTCCGCCGCGTCTTTCTCCTGCCCGACCTGAGGCTGTCTCACTTCCTCAGCCGGCGGGCGCTCGAAGCTCAGGATCCGCTCTGATGGAGGTGAACGTGCGCTCAGAAAGACTGGTCCTCGCTTCGAGCCTGATGGCGGCGTCGATGGCCTGCGGCGGTGGTGCGCAAAAGGCCGCGACTCCAACACCGGGAGCGAGCCCTGCCGCGACCTCGTCGCTGGCGTTCTTTCCGTCCGGTGCCGTCTGGTACTCCGATGTTTCTCGAGCGGCCCTCGACTCTCAATCGGCGGCAGTGATCGCGTACCTCGACCAGGTCGGATGGGGGACGGGCCGCATGCAAATCGACTTCTCGATCGAGGTCCTCGAGGCGCCGACCAACACGCCACTGATGTCCTTTCAGCCGACAGATGACTTTTTCACTCCCGACTGCGATCCGGACCCCGTGCCCGTACCGCCGAA
>JBGPYB010000055.1:0-26864 GCA_041493035.1 Vicinamibacteria bacterium
GATGAGGCGACCACCATCCCCTGGTGGGGCGGCAGGAAACTCAGGTTCGAGATCCGCTGATCGGCCTGTCACCCTTCTTACGTGTTAGCGGTAAGGGGGGTGTGAAGATTCAGGCTAACAGACATTCGGGTCTTGCACCGGAGACCACGCAGGCCGCTCCAGCGCTGCCGGCTCAAGGCGCTCCGGTTCCCGCAGCCGAGGGTCCATCCGACCCGCGGGCGGAGCTTCCGCCGATTCCCGCCGGGACACAAGTCCTGCCCCGGCCGCTCCTGGTCGTGCAGGCCGTCTACGAATTCGCTGCCCGCCACTCTGAAGTCCTCCGGTACATCCCCTGCTTCTGCGGTTGCGAGCGAAACGGCCACGGTTCGAATCACGACTGTTTCGTCGCTGGGCGCGATCGGGACGGCCGTGTGACCTGGGACGCGCACGGTGTGCGTTGAGGGCTCTGCATCGACATCGCGCGTGACGCGATGCGCTTAAATGCTGCCGGCAAATCCCTCGCGGAGATCCGGGCAGAAATAGAAGGCGTTCACGGACGTCGGCGTACGAGCCGCACCCCGACGGTCCCCGTGCCCTAAGGAGCACGTCACCGTGTTTTACCGGGGGTGAAACCGCTGGCGTGATCGGGTGCCGCGAAGCGCGCAGCAGTATCCCGATCGGCGTTCCCCGAGCCCTCCGAAACAGTCTGTGGGTCTTGCTGATCCATGATCGCCCTCCTCTACGGTGCTGACGGGCCGACGCGTCCTCAACAGGGCAATCTATTCGACCGAGCCCTGCTTCTCGTAGCGATAGGCCGTCAGCGCGTCACGGCCGCGACGAACACGCGCTTGTCGCGCTCCCACGCAACCAGCCATGACCCATCGTCGAGCGCGACGAGTACAGGCGCTTGTCCCCCTACGGCGAGGCTCTGCTTCTCGGAACTCTTTCCGTCGATTAGAGACACGCCGTCGTCGTCCCGAAAGGCCACGGACCAGGCGTCGTTGCGGACAAGCGCGATCGCGGGGTCCCGGCCGGTCCCAATGCGCTCCTCCGGCTGCCCCGGACGAGCGAAGAAGACCTCCTTCTCACACCGCCACACCGTGGCGATAGCCCCTCGCCCATCGACCCCGAGCGCACCGCCGTCCATGGGGCACCCGTCGAGTTCCCAGGTACCGTTCCCGAGCTTGGCCGCCGGCTCGAACGTGTGACCGCCGTCGTGCGACGTCGTCAGGTACAAGTCGCGGGAGCCCTCAAGCGAGTTCCGGAACATCACGCTGACGTCGCCCTTCGGAGAAACAGCAGCCGACGGATGACAGCACTGGCAAATGGTTCCAGACGGCGATTCATAGACGAGTCGATCCTCGGACCAAGTCGCACCGGCATCGTTCGAGACCGCCGCCCGGAGATGCGTCCCGGGTACCCGCAGGTCGAGCCAGGCGGCCGTCACGACCCTTCCGCCCCCACTCAGCCCGTGCAGGCCCTCCCGCGCGGAAGCCGCCACGTGATTGAGGCGCACGGGTGCCGACCAACTATGGCCGTCATCGGTCGAACGCCACGCGAAGAGATCGCCGGCTCCGGGCTCACCGGCGACGATCGCCGTCACGACGAGCGCTTCCCCGGCGATGGCGATCCGCGGACCTCGGTGCCGACCCAACGCGAGGCTTCCGTGGCTCGGCACGGCGACCGGTGAGGAGAACGTACGCCCCCCGTCTCCGGACCCGGCAAAGTAGATGGTGTGCCCTTCGCCAAAGACGAGAGCCACTCGCTCTCCTGCCGCCGCGAGCTGTGGCTGCTCGCCGGCGAACTCGACCGGTGCGAGAGGGGACGCTGCGAATGCGAGCAATAGAGCCGGTGCCAGAATCATCAGAGGGTTCCTTCCATCGAACACGTCACGGTAGCGCGGTAGGGCCGAAGCGGAGGGTCACTTAGCGTCACAGCGGGACTCGCTCCGCCTGGGCGGCCTCAAGCCGCATCTCCCGCGTCTTCCAGATCTCATAGATCACCGGGTAGACGAGCAGTTCCATCATGAACGACGTGAAGATACCCCCGATCATGGGCGCCGCGATCCGCCGCATCACGTCCGACCCCGTCCCCGTCGACCACATGATCGGAACGAGCCCCATGAACATGACCGCCACCGTCATCACCTTGGGGCGCAGGCGCCTCACGGCGCCTTCGACGATCGCCTCTTTGAGGTCGCCGAGGCTCCTCATCCGCCCTTCGCGGCGGGCCTTCTGATATGCAAGGTCCAGGTAGAGCAGCATGAAGACCCCGGTCTCGGCGTCCACGCCGAGGAGCGCGATGAGGCCGACCCACACGGCAATGGACATGTTGTAGCCGAGCAACCAGAGGAAGAGGATGGCCCCCACCGCGGAGAAGGGCACGGCCAGGAGGATGATCAGCGTCTTCGTCGTGGAGCCGGTATTGAAGTACAGCAGGAGGAAGATGATCGCGAGGGTCAGCGGCACGACCACCAACAGCCGCTGGCGGACACGCACCAGGTACTCGTACTGTCCGCTCCAGGAGATCTGGTAACCCGCCGGCACGCGAACCGCTGTCTCCACGGCTTTCTTGGCGTCTTCGACGTAGCTGCCCAGATCGCGGCCGGTGACGTCCACGTAGACGAAGCCAGCCTTGAAGCCTTCTTCGTTCTTGATCATCGGCGGTCCGGTCAGAAGCTCGAGGGTCGCGAGCTGTTCCAGCGGGACTTGCGCCCCGGACGGCGTCGGGACGAGGACGCGACGAAGCTTCGGCAGGTCGTCCCGGAACTCACGGGCGTAGCGCACGTTCACGGGGTACCGCTCGCGCCCTTCGACCGTCGTGGTGACGTTGTTGCCGCCGATCGCCGACTCGACAATGTCGTTCACGTCCCCGGCCGACAGCCCGTAGCGCGCGGCCTGCTGGCGCTTCACCTTGAAGTCCAGGTAGTAGCCACCCGTGACGCGCTCGAAGAAGGCGCTGCGCGTCCCGGGAACCTTCTGGATGACCCTCTCGAGCTCGAGGCCGATCGCCTGGATCCTGTCCAGGTCCGGCCCGAGGACCTTGACCCCAACCGGCGTTCGGATACCGGTGGTGATCATGTCGATACGCGTCTTCACCGGGAACAGCCACGCGTTCGCGAACGAGGGGATCTGCACGGCCCGGTCCATCTCGTCGATCAACTCCTCCCACCCGAGCCGGCGCTCCTCGGGCCAGAGCCCCCGGAAGGGAGGCTTGAGCGCCCCTGGCATCCACTTCGAGTACCAGCGTTCGATGGAACGGCTCCGCCATGCCTTCTCCGGCTTGAGCACGATGGTCGTTTCCACCATGCTGAGCGGCGCCGGATCGGTGGAGGTCTCGGCTTTGCCGATCTTCCCGAACACGCTTTCAACCTCCGGGAAGGTCCGAAGAATCTTGTCCTGAAGCTGGAGGTACTTCGCCGCCTCCGTGACGGAGATCCCCGGAAGCGTGATCGGCATGTAGAGGATCGTTCCCTCGTTGAGAGGGGGCATGAACTCTTCGCCCAGGCTCAGGAACACCGGAACGGTGAGTGCCATCAGCAGCACGGCTGCGAAGATGACGTTCCAGCGGTGCCGGAGCACCAGGAGGAGCGCGGGGTGGTAGAGCTTCATCAGGACCCGGCTGATCCAGGTCTTCTCCTCCGGCTCCATCTTCGAGACGACCACTCGCGTCGCGAGAGCCGACAGCCAGCGCGGGCGGAACCGGAACGGCTCCATGCGCGTCAAGATCAGCCGCAACGCCGGGTCCAGCGTGATCGCTAGGACGGCCGCCACGGCCATCGCGGTGTTCTTCGTGAAGGCGAGGGGCTTGAAGAGGCGCCCCTCCTGGGCCTGGAGCGCGAAGATCGGAACGAAGGCGACGGCGATCACGAGCAGGGAGAAGAACGAAGGCCCTCCCACTTCCTTGACCGCGTCGATGATGACTCGGTGGTAGTCGCCCGGTCGGCCCTCGGCTTCCCAGTGCTCGAGCTTCTTGTGGGTCTGCTCCACCACCACGATGGCCGCGTCCACCAAAGCACCGATGGCGATGGCGATTCCCGAGAGCGACATGATGTTCGAAGTCAGGTCCATGGAGTGCATCGGGATAAAAGCGATGACGACGGCTACAGGGATCGTCACGATCGGAATCGCGGCGCTCGGCAGATGCCGCAAGAAGAGGAGGATCACCAGGCTAACGATGAGCAGCTCCTCGATCAGCGTGTGGGTCAGGGTTTCGATGGAACGATGGATCAGGTCCGAACGATCGTAGGTCGTCACGACCTCGACGCCGTCGGGGAAGCCCGGCTTGACCTCGTCGAGCTTGGCCTTGACCCGCTCGATCACATCCAGGGCGTTTTGATGGTGCCGGACGATCACGATGCCGCCGGTCGTCTCGCCCTCGCCATTGAGCTCTGCGATCCCACGGCGCATCTCCCCGCCCAGGGCCACCGTGGCCACGTTGCGCACGAGGACGGGCGTGCCCTTGTCGTCGGTCGCCACTGGAAGGTCCGCGATGTCCTCGAGCGACGTCAGGTAGCCCCGGCCCCGGACCAGGTATTCCTTGCCGGTGAACTCGACCACGCGCCCGCCGACGTCCCGGTTCGTGTGACGAATCACGTCGATGACGCGGTTTAGCGGGACGTGGAACGCCAGCAGCCGGTTGGGATCGACCGTGACCTGGTACTGCTTGACGAAGCCTCCGACCGTTGCGACCTCGGCGACACCGGGCACCGACTCGAGCCAGTATCGGACGTACCAGTCGTTGAACGATCGAAGCTCGGCGAGGTTGCGCTTGCCGCTCCGGTCGACGAGCGCGTACTCGAACGCCCAGCCGACGCCGGTCGCGTCCGGCCCGAGCGTGGGGGCGACACGCTCCGGGAGCTTGCCGCGGATTTTGTCCAGGTATTCGAGGACGCGCGAACGGCCCCAGTAGAGGTCCGTTCCCTCGTCGAAGATGACGTAGACGTAGGAGAAGCCGTAGTCGGAGCCGCCCCGGACGACCGTCACGTGCGGCGCCGCAAGCATCGCGGACACGATTGGATACGTGACCTGGTCCTCGACCAGGTCGGGGCTCCGCCCGGGCCATTCCGTGTAGATGATCACCTGCGGGTCCGACAGGTCGGGGATCGCGTCGAGCGGGACCTGCCGCATGGAGTAGATCCCGCCGGCCACGGCGAAACCGGTCAGCAGCAGGACCAGGACCTTGTTGCGAGCCGACCACTCGATGATGGCGTTGATCATCGCGGCTACCTTGACGTGATCGTGGTCTCGGCGGTGCCGACCACTTGACCGCCCTTGCGAACGGTGACCGTCGTCGCGAAGCTCCACGCGATCGGGATCTCGACGTCGCCCGAATACACGCCTCCGCCTTCTGGCCTCAGGGGTGCCCTGATATCCACCTGAGCCATCCCTGCCATCTGGGGCATGAAGAGCCGGATGTCGACGTCGTCGTCCGCGAGGGACTGGCCCGAGGCATCCTTGACCACGACCCGCACGCGATTCCTGCCGATCTTGGCGGGCGATGGGCTCGTAGTGACCTCCGCGGTGACCTGCGAGGTGGACGCCGCGGCAGCCTCGGTCGGCACCGGACGCCCCATGGCGTCGAGGGCTCCCTTGAGACGGCTTTCGGAGTCGAGGATGAAGTTGGCAGCGGTGACGACCCGCTCCCCCGCGTGGAGGCCCTCCCCGATTACGCGGCCAGCCGTGACCTCTAGGCCGGCCTTCACGACCCTTGGCTCCAGATACCCGTTTCCCTTATCCACGAAGACGTACTGCGATACTCCAGTGTCGAGGACCGCGTCCTTCGGAACGACGAGCCGCCGGCCGAGGTCGCGGTTGAGCGAGACGTTGACGAAGCTGTCGGGCCTGAGGGAGAGGTCCGGGTTCGCGAACTCCGTACGGACTTGAATCGTCCGCGTCGTCGGATCGACGAAAGGGCTGATGAACGTCACCCGGCCGTGCAGAGACCTCGCCTCGGCGTCAAACGGAAGCGCGATCTCCGCCCCCTGACCGACCTTGATGAAGGGAGCCTCGTACTCGTAGACCGACGCCTGCACCCAGACGCGCGAAAGGTCCACGATGGTGTAAAGGTCCATGTCGGGCGTGACGGTCTTGCCGTGGTGATATGCGGCACGTTCGAGGACGACACCGCTGACGTGTGACGCGATGGTGACCGTACGGGACACCTTCCCCTCTCTCTCCAAGGCCTCGATCTGCGCGGGCGTGATGTCCCAGAGCTCGAGCCGCCGGCGGGTCGAGTCGACGAGCGTCCGCGACCCTTCCACGATCCTCGCGAAGGAGCTTCCGCTCAGCTCGTCGCGCGCATGGAGGGCCAGCAGGTACTCCTCTTGGCTCGACACGAGCTCGGGGCTATAGAGCGTGAAGAGCGGCTGACCCCGCTTGACCGGAGCACCCACGAAGTCGACGAACACGTCCTCGATCCAGCCACTGACCTTCGTGTGAACGTGGGCGATCTGCGTCTCGTCGTAGGTCACCTTGGCCACTGCGCGGATCTCGATCTCCGCTGGAGCGAAAGCGGCCTCGGCAAACTTCACGCCGATCTGCTGCTGCCTCTCCGGCGTGATTCGGATGGCGGGCGGGGCTCCGCCCGCGGCTGGCGTGGGAGCTGCGGAGGGCTCGGGCATGCCATTCCCAGCATGGCCCGAGGGCGTTTTGAGCGGCACGAGCTTCATGCTGCAGATCGGACAGTTCCCGGGCTTGTCGGACTTGTAGTTGGTGTGCATTGGGCAATAGAACGTGCCCCCCCCATGGCCTTCTGGGTGACCGGCATGCCCGGGCATCCGGACGTAAGTCCAAAGGCCGCCTCCGGCGAGCACGAGGAGGATGCCTGCCAGCGCGACCGTCCTGCTCCCGCGCGGGGGGCCGGGCCGAACGTCCTTGATCGGTTCCATACTCCCTCCTCAGCGCCCAGACGCGGGTGAAGGGCCCACGTGGACCGCCAGCCGCGCCAGCGCCTTCTCGTGTTCCGCGAGCTGCTCGTGGTAAGTCAGGTCATAGTCGAGAAGCCGCCTCCAGCTCGTGACGAGCTTGAGGAAGTCCACCTTCCCCACGCGGTACTCAGCGAATGCGGAATCCAGCGAGATCCGCGACTGCTTCAGGATCCCTTCGTCGTAGAGGCGCAGCAGCCGCTCCGAGGTCTCGGCCATGCGATACGCTTCCGTCACCTGGTACCGCACGTCAGCTCGGGCCAAGTCGGCGCCGCTGCGCGCGCCGCCCAGGTCGGCGACCGACTCGTCGATTGCGCCGTTCTGGCGGCCGTGGAGGTTCGGCAGCGTGACCGTTCCGCCAAACGTGTAGTACGGGTCGATGCTCCCCCGGTTGTGGTACGTAAAGTTGACGCTGAAGTCCGGCCGCCGGTCCCGGCGCGCGAGGTCGACCTTCCGCTCCGCTTGAGCCACCACGCTAGCCTTCTCGTGCAGCACCGGCGACTCTTCGTCGGCGATTTTCAGTAGATCCTCGAGCTTCCCTGGGAGTGCCGTCGCCACAACGACGCCGGGCGGGGGGAAGGTCGCGGCGTCCCCTCGGAAGAGAAGGCGGGAAAGCCGTGCCTCCAGGATTGCCTTGCGTTGGAAGAGCTGGCTCCGCTTCTCCTCGAGGCGGGACACTTCCACTTCCGCGTCCAGCACGTCCTGCGAGGACGCCTGACCCACGGCGAGCCTAGTGTTGGCGACCTTGATAAACTGCTCGAGAAGCTGGTCGCTCTCGTCGACGACGTGGGCCGCCGCTTGCACCGAATAGAGGTCGTAGTAGGCCTCGGCGACGTCGGCGGCCACGCGGCGGCGCGCTGCCTCAATAGCGCTCTTCGCCGCTTCCGCCTCCTCCCGGGCCGCGTCAGTCCGGAGGCGCCTCTTGCCGGGATAAGGTAGATCCTGGGAGATCCCGACATACGCTTCGCTGAAATCGCGTTCTCCCACCGTCTGAAACGGGACCGGGTGCCCCTCGTTGATGACGCCGAACACGAGCATGGGGTCCGCAAGGGCGCCGACCTGCCCCACTCGTGCCCGCTTCGCTTCCGCGGCACGAGCGGCCATCTGCACTTCAGGGTTCCGGTCGATCGCCTCCCGGACGAGTTCAGGTAGAGACAGGATCGCCGGCGCGTCCTGTGCGAGCACACACGGGGCAACGATGAGGCATGACAACACGAGTGGCGCGAGACGAGACATCCCTTCCTCCGCAACTAGGTGGACAGACCTGCGGCTCGGTTTGGCGGCGGTCGGAAGGACACACGCCCCCCCCCGGCGCCGTCAGCAGCGCGGCGGCTGGACCTAGACGCGAAGGACGGAGATCAGCGGGGGTGAGGGGGCGGCACGAGGGACTGGGTGCGAGAGCGCGAAGACGCCCACTGGCCGAAGAACTGCGGTCGGCAATGTGCAAGCAGCGAGCGCGAAGCCAGGGACCGAGGCAAACCCGCGCTTGTCGAGTCGGCTGATCTTGACGAGATCGAGGGCCGTCTCACGGTTAGCCACGCCCTTCCGGCAACAATCCTGGGTCTTGCCGGGCTGGTTGCAGCCGGCCATGTCGCCCTTGCAGCAGACCATGGAGGCCACGTCGCGGGTGTCGCAGTAGAGCGCGGCCACCGGCTCGATCAGCAACCCGGCTGCCGCCACCAGCGGGGCGACCCAGCGAATCTTCACGCTCATCACATTACCATGATCGTCTGCCACCCGAACCACATTCCGATAGTGGGTCAGTTTGAATGAACGGCCTGGCACGGCGGGCAGGGCACGGACCCATAGGAGCAGAAGACGCAGCAATGGCCGGGCTTCGGCCGAAGACGCGCATGACACCCAGGACATTCGTAGAAGTGGACACACGCGTCTGTCGGCATCGTTCCCTCGGATGCGTGGTGGCACTCCGGACACGTTACGACAGACCTGGTGATCGGCGCGGGCATGCCCACGTAGTCTAGCAGGGCCACAATCTCGGCCAGAGTCGGGGCTTTCAAACTGACCCACTACCCACATTCCCGGAGGGCCACTTGGCCGGCGGTATTTCTCAGCCCCGAAAGAGCCGGCCCGGCCTCTCTCAACCGCAAGAAACGCGATTGGCAACGCTCTCTTGATTCTCCAGGACTTGCACTGATCGACGCCTACGCGGCCCATGGCGTTGGGCTTGCACATCCAATTGGCGAGGAAGCGGAGGTGGCCAGTGCAGTTCATCAGAACACGACAGGTACTCGAGATGATCGGGGTTTCGCGGACGACGCTGTGGCGGATGGTCCAGGAAGGCGCGTTCCCGCCACCGGTGCAGGTCACGGGGCGGAACGCTCACTACGTTCTACAGGCTGTGGAGGCCTGGATGCAGACGCGAGCCCACGGTACGCCTTCGGATGCCAAGGGGCTTCCGGCCAGGCCTGGGATTGTGCCGCGTCAGGGCGGTCCGTCGCGGCTTGGACTGGCCCGATAACCGAGTGGCCATCACCCGTGACGATCCTCCTGCTCCTCTGTCTCACGCTCGCTCCGCGTCGCCACAGGCCGCGGACGAGCTCGCCGCTCTCCGTGTCGCCAGGATCGGTGCCACTTCCGCGCCCGCTCGATAACACGCGACGCAGCGCGTACGAGGGTTTCGGGCCAACGGTGCGCAGTGGCCGTGCCTGGTTCGCCCGCGACGCGGCCCGTGGTCTCGAACCACGACAGCTCCGGGTTCTCGTGCATCGGCTTGAGGTACACGACCCAAGGCTCGAGCACGCGCACACCATCGAAAGCCTTCGCGATGGCCTGGTTGACCATGAGGCTCGTGAATGCCCGCGGCGTGAAGAGGTGCTCCCGCCGAAGGCTGATCGAGACGCCCTCCCCTACCGCGCCTGGATCGGCGGCGATCACTTCGCCGTCGAGGAACGAGAACGCCGAGAGCTTGGCCGTCTCGTTCCGGGAGCGGCTGACCTTCCGGCGCTCGATCTCGCCGCACAGGTCCGCGGCCTGCCGAGCCGTGTAGTTGTCCTCGGCGCAGAGCCAGATCTTTGTCCGGAGGTTCGCCAGGAGCTGCGCGGCAACGTGCTCGTTCTTGAGCTTGGCCACGAAGCTCTCGTAGGTCTGCGTGGCGATCACCGCGCAGCACTTGGCCTCGCGGCACTTCGAGAAGAAGTCCCCCATCGCCTGGCTGCGTGGTGTACCCGTCGTACTCGTCCGCGACAAAGAACACGCCGCGGCCGACGTCACCCGAGCCGTGCTCCGCCCGCGCCAGCCGGTTCATGACCGCGTCGTAGAAGTTGAGCTTGGTCATGGTGCCGACGATGGTCTCGTCCTCGAGGAATCACTCGAAGGCCGGCAAGAGGACATGATCGTCGTCAAAGTCTGGCGAGGGCGGCTGCGAAAAGCCTTCGACGTGCGCCCGGGGAATCGGAGGGTTCGCCTGGAGGTCGCTGGCGACGGCTTTGGCGGCACCCAGCGCATCGACGCCCGGCTCGAGCGCGGCGAGACCCGTCGCCTGGAAGTGAGGCTCGGTGGATTGATCAGGAAGGAGTTGACAGCCTGGTGGGGCCCGCGGTCGGAAACACCGGACTCCGATCGCTAGCCGTCAGCAAGGGTTAAGGGTCCCAGTCGACCGACAGACCCTTTCCGATACGACCGACCCTGGCCGAGAGTCGCCGCGTGACGCCCGCGGTAAGGGAAACCACATCCGGCGGCAGTGCAGCCGGGCGCCCGGCGGCGGCTTCGGAGGACCGCGAGGGCCCACGCCAAAGCAGCACCATCCCGTATGCGAAGGATGCGAAGACGACGCTCGAGAACACCGACACAGACATCGCTATCAAGCGCCGGGCGTTCATGCGCTGTCACTGACGAGGCAGGGTGAGTAGGCCCGCGGCTCACCGATGGTCGTGGTCCTCGTCCTCGTTCCCTTGTCCGTGTCCCTTGCCGTGGTCCTTGTGTTTCTTTGCCTGGCCTGGCGGCTCGTTCTTGCCCTTGTGGCCGTGGCCCCTCTTTTCCACCACGACATACGCGATCGGTCGACCCGCGGCGCCCTGACGAGCCAGTTCGTAGGAGGAGAGTCCGGTGATGCGTCCGCCCAGCTGCAGTACGACCAAGGACCTTATGTCGTCATCCCCAAAACGTGAATCGCGGGGATGACTCTTCCAGTAGCCCCAGGCCTTGCCATACGGTGGGCCAGGGTCTCGCTCGACCCCCACAAAGAGCCGGTCACTCGGGATCCCAACCCTCACGAAGACATCGTTCCACGGGAGCCCTCTCTCTCGGAGAGTGACGATTTCGGCGACGGGCCTGCGGGACTCCTGAGCCACGAAGAGCACGACCGGAAGATCCAACTCGACCGACCTGATCCGGGGAAGAACGGGTTCGAGCTCGGCGCGACCATACCCGTAGTGCTCGACCGCAACGTTCAGGAAGAACTGATCATCGTTCGTTGCGCTGTCCGCGTGGAACAAGAAATCGAACGAGACGCCTGCATCGGCGCTACGGCCGACCGTAAGGACCGATACGAGAGCCAGCCCAACGATGGCTGGCCGCGCACATAACAGAGGACTCATGTCACCTCCACCCGGACCCCGAGCCCCATCAGATCACCATACCACCGACCGGAAACTCTGGGGCAGCCTGCCTAGAAGATCTTGCCGTGGAGCAGCTTCTTCAGGCCACTCTCGGCGGCGCCCTTGCCGAGGCGCATCGCGAGGTCGGACTGGGGAGCCGACGTCGTCCCCGTGACCTTGAAGTCGAGCGTGGCGAAGCCGTCGCCCCGGTCCTTGAAGGCGGCGCGAAGCTCCTGGGCTGGGATGCGTTTCAAGAGGGTCTCGCGTAGCGCAAGCGTCATGTCGTAGTCGATCGACAGGCTCTCCAGGCTCGTGACGCCGTGACCCGCAATCTGCAGGGACGGGCCTTTGAGGCTGAGCGAAGGCGTCACGAGGCGACCCCCGCCGAGAGTGAATGTGGTTCGGCACTCGTCGAAGTCGGGATGCGCGAGCTCGGGAATACGTAGCGCCGTTGCGACCAGCGTCATCAGCGGGGCGTGGGAGACCTTGCAGCCCTTGACCTGAATCTGCCCCTTCCCCTTGAGGGTGGCGAGGCCGCCCGACCCCTCGATCGCCGCGTCGGCAGCCACCGTCCCCGACGCCGTCTGCGCGGCCTTGGCCTCTTCGAGCAGCTTCTGAAGCTGCGCGCCGGTAACCGTCAGCTTCGTGCCAAAGTGGAAGCGGTTCTGGAGCTGGACCTTGACGTCACCGCGAACGTCCCCTCCGGCCAGCACCGCGCGCACAGGAGCCAGGGCCAGGGCGCCATTCGACGCCTTGAGGGGCGCCGAGACTCCACGCACGAAGAAACTGTCGGCCAGGTTCAGGACGGCGATCCGCAACGTACCTTCCCCCTCGACTGAGGCTCCCGCCAGCCGGACGGAGCTGCTCAGATCGGCACCCTCCACCTTCAGGAGAGCGGCCCTCGGATCCCGCATCACGATGCGGGCCCCCTTCAAGGACAGTTTCGAGATGACCAGTTCGATCGGAAGCGTACCGGCGCTGGAAGTCGACGACGTGGCATTGGACCCGCTCAACTTCTCGTAGTTGAAGACCCCTCGGGCGTCCATGGCGAGATTGAGAGCCGGCTTTTCCACCGACAGGTTCGCAAGTTCCAAGCGGCCACTCAGAAGCGACCAAAGGCTGTAGCGTAGAACGAAGGCATCCGCGGTCACGAGACTGCCTCCGAAGGGGGGAGGATTGGCGATGGTCACGCCTTCGAGAGTCAGGCCCTGCAGGAGCGAGATGTCCACCTTGCGGGCCTCAATCCGTGTTCCGACGGAAGCCGAGGCGCGATCGAGTATCGATCGCTTGAACTCGGGCGTGTCGAACGATCGGACAAGGTGCGCGACGTAGCCGACGCCCACCGTCAGCAGAGTGAGCGCCACGCCAGCGAAGACCACGAGCCGGACTCTCACTGGACGCCCCAAGGACGACCATGCGTGGCTAGGCACTGGCCTCCACGATACTCCTGGGAGGATAATTCCCCATCCATTCCGAAACGGAGGCTGCCATGCAGAGATGGACGAGGTTGGTCATCGCACCCTTGGCCTGGATACTGATTCTTCCGAGCCCGGGCCGAGCTGAGGACCATCTTGTTTCGCGAGGGGCCATCGACGTCCGTCTGGCCGAGGAGAGGGATGGCCGGAGCCAAGACCTCCTGATTCTCCAAAGCGCGCTCTCGTCGCCGCAGGCCGCGTCCGCCGCGAACGCCGTGGGTGTCGACATTGTGATGGTCCGAGCCGCGGTACCGAGCCTGAGCGACGGCGAGCTGCGAGACCTGGCCGCAAGGGCTACCGCTCTCGATCGCGACCCCGCGGCTGGCCTGAGTCACGATGTCAATCGACTCCTGATCATCTTCCTGATCGTGGCCATTGTCGTGCTCCTGCTCAAAGCCTTGTAGCGACACGCGGAGGAGGAGAATCCCTCGGGTGCGCAGCTGGGGATCAAGCTGACGTGCCAGGCCAGGCTGAGTTGAGGCGTTCGCAACGAGACGGTGGGCCGGCGCGAAGGCCGGCCCACCTAAGGATCTACTGCAGCTTGATCTCAGACGCGTCGACCTCGCACACGCCTGCCGAGGCCCCGCGGCCCATGCCGCTGACGTGGACGCGGGTGCCCACTGTCAGGTCGTCCAGGGTCAACGCTCGATTCCCCTTCCGGATGCGCGTTGAGGCGGATACGAGGCAGCGGAAGTCGCCTTTGCCCTGTTGCATCACGGTGATGGAGTCAGCACTCTTCGCGTCGATGAGCCCTTCTACTTCCGCCTTCGCGCCGGAGGTGAAGCAGGTGTCGTGGGCTCCATTGTTGCCTTGTCCGTCTCCCATATCAGCGTGGGAGCCGGAAGCGTGGACAGTGATCGTGAGAGTCTGGCCCGCGACGAGGCCACTGATCGTGAGCTGCGCGTCGACACCCGACCCCTCGAAGTGAAGGGTTACCGTGCCCGCGGGGACGGTGACGACGAACTGGCCAGACCCATCGGTCTCTGTTGACTGGCCCGTCTCGACCACGGTCACCTTGATCCCCGCGCGGTGAGACGCCATCGCAACTTCGCCGACGCTGCTCGAGGTGGCGCCGTCATCCACTGTTCCAACGATCTTTGCGGTTGAGCCCGACGCTGAAGAGGCGCTCGTGGGGAGCGCCGAGCCCCCGCCGCCGCAGCCGGCGAGATAGAGAAGTGCGAACGTGATGGGCAGAAGAATGCCCGTGCGAGAAAGGATCTTCTTCGGCATGACCATATACCTCGTGGGGCGAGAGGAGGTATGCGCCCCGGAATGAAAAACGTCGTCGCTACCAGAGTGGCCATACTCCCTGGAGAATGCAAGGGAGCCCCCCTCTGCACGTGACGGCTATCACAGGGACCCCATCCCGAGGGATCGTCGGTGGCGAGTCGCCTGCGAGCGGGCCGACCTTATGAGCTCGGGGCTCGCGGACCTATCCTGGCGAACCTGCCCGGCAGTATCATCGGTGTTGCCGACCGGGCCGGTCCTTGGTGGGACAGAGGCGTGACCGGAAGCCTCGAATCCGTGCGAGGACTTATGTCGTCGAGCCCCCTGGGCGCATGCCCTGATTGCGGGCATTCGGTGTCTTCCCTGGCTGAGACGTGTCCTTCGTGCGCGCGTCCGCTTCGCAAGCCCGCGCCGCGCGAGGGTCTGTCCTTCGGACGTTGAATCAGCTTGTCGCGCTGAGCTTCTGGGTGCCAGTGATCGTCCTTATCGTGGTCTTCCTTGCGGTGCTCGCCGGGTACCTGTCCACTCGCTGGTAGCCAAGAGCTACAGCGTTCGGAACGGCCGCGAAGCGCCCGAGACGATCAGGTGGCTGGCGATCGGGATGGAGAGGTACACGAAGAAGAACGTCGCGTTGAATATGAGAAGCATGATCTCGCCTTGAAGGATGCCTGTGACGACCTGCCATCCATCTGTGATTCCGTCCGCAGCGCCTATCCATGCACTCCATGGGATGGCCCGAAGACGATGTTCCAGTCCGATCGGCAGAAGCCGCAGATCCAAGCCTTGGATCGCAGCCAGCCCATCCTCCCGTTGCGCCCAGGTCAGATCGAGCGAAGGACCCACGACTACGTCCGCTACGGCACCACGTCCCTGTTTGCCGCTCTCGACGTCAAGACCGGAAAGGTCATCGCCGAACATCATCGCCGCCATCGTGGCGTCGAGTTCCGGCAATTCCTCGACACGATCGACCGCAGCGTCCCTCAGTATCTGGAAGTGCATCTCGTGCTCGACAACTACGGAACCCACAAGACCCCGCTCATCCAACGATGGCTCCTCCGGCACCCGCGCTTTCACCTGCACTTCACACCCAAAGGCGGATCGTGGATCAACCAGGTGGAGCGGTTCTTCGCTGACCTGACGAACAAGCAACTCAAGCGTGGTGCGCATCGCAGCACCTTCGAACTTGAACGTGCCATCCGCCAGTACATCGACGTCAGAAACCGCCATCCCAAGCCCTTCGTCTGGACCAAGGCCGCTGACGAAATCCTTGCTTCCATCGAACGCTCTTGTCAGCGAACCTCTGGGTCAGGACACTAGCGAAGAATCTTCTAGGAAATAGAACGACCTACAGAGGTTCGAGTCTCAATCGATTGCGAGTCGATCGAGACCGCTCGCTACGCAAGGTAACGGCTGGGCTCTTCGAGGCCCCCTGAGCCGACTTTGGGGCGTTCTCGAATGCTCTCGGGCGAGTGCTCGCGTACCCCTGGTTTTCCCACCCTGGATGGGGCGCAACGCGAGTTGAAGAGCGACATCCCTGGGCGAGTCGGTCAAGCAGGTCGAGGGCGAGCGAGTCGTGTTCAACGCAGCCCCTCCTCTCGACAAGGCGGAGGCAAACGACGGCTCGCGAGAACGCCTGGGCGACGTGCGGGTCGACTACGGGGCCTTGGGGATCAGCACCGGGCGCCGCTCCTTGTGTCCACAGCGCTCGGGTGATAGCCTCCCTCGACAAGGGAGATCCTGATGAAGCGATTCGCCTTCCTTCTCATAGGGGTCGTCCTGCTACTGCCCTCGCCCGCCGTCGGCGGGGCGGGGCAGACAAAGCAGCCCTGGATCGGCAATCCGGCGCCCCCCTTCAGCCTCCCGACGCTCGACGGAAAGAGGCTGTCTCTCTCGGATCTCCGGGGCCAGTTCGTCGTGCTGCACTTCGGCGCGGGCTGGTGACCGTTCTGCAATGCGGAGGCTCCGCATCTTCAGACGCTTTATCAGAAGTACAAGGCTCGCGGCGTTCAGGTTCTCTTGATCGACGTGGAGGAGAGCAAGGAGAAGGCGGCGGAGTATGCGAGCCGATCGAAGTACACCTTTCCCGTGTTGCTGGACGCCGACGGAAAGGTTGCGACGAGTTGGGCGCCAGCCGGCGCTCAGCCGGATCTTCCAAGGGATCAAGTGCCGATCGCCTCGAATCTGATCCTAGACCGGGAGGGGAAGATTCGCTTCTACTCGCTTCTCGACACGGCCAGCTTCGACGCGAAACTGGTGGCGTTGACCGCTCGACTCGATGAGCTTCTTTCGGGAAAGTAGGGCGCACGCGTGCGGGCAGGTGCGGGTCTAGCGCTAGCGTTCTGGGCAGGCGTCCTTCCGGGCAGTAGGCCGACGCCCGTCGTGACCGTCAAGCCTCCCACCAGCGTGATCCTGGCTCCTGGAGGGTCCTCTGAGGCACGTCTCACCGTCCTCGTCGGTGACGGCTTCCATCTCCAGGCCAATCCCGCGAGCCAGGAGTACCTCGTCCCGACGAGGGTTGAGCTCGAGAGAGCCTCGGACGTCAGGCCGGGAAGACCCGTGTATCCTCCCGGCCGGCCTTACCGCCTCCAGGGTGCTGCGAGCGACCTTGCGATCTACGACGGGGATTTTGAGATCCGCGTTCCTCTCAAAGCCTCGGACGACGCCGCCCGGGGGGATCGGAGCTTGCATGGGACCGTACACTACCAGGCCTGCGACGCGCGGATCTGCCTGAAACCGGCCTCGGTGGAATTCGCGTTGACCGTCCGAATCCGCGAGCGTCTGGCGCCCAAGTCGCCCAAGTAGAGACCTGCGATGAATGCGCAACCTTTAGAGACGGCTCGGGCACCTGGCGTCTGGCGCGCAAAGATCTGCGAACATTCGTGACGGATGCCATTCTGGCGAGGTGGCACAGGCCCGACAGGATCCACTGCGGGAACGAAAGCGCGAGCGGGTCCCGGCCAGCACCGTGCACCGGTGCTCGGGTCACAGACCGCACGCCGTCGACCCGCTACGGGACGCCGCCCGCTGCACCCGCGCCATCGAGCCGCTCCACCACCCGCAGCTGCTTCAGGAAGACCTCAGGATCCCAGGTGGGCAACTTAGAGACCCGTTTCTCGCACACGTTGGCCGTCGCCTGGCCATTCCGTGTGGCTTTGCCCCGCAGCAACGGAACGACCTGGGACTGCGCGGCGAGGTCGGCGCCTTCGACCGCCACGACCAGCACGCGATTCGGAAGGAACGTGGCCCGGAGCTTCGCGAGCAGCGGCTCCGCCTCCCGCCGCGAGTGGGGCGTCACGATCACGATCTCCTTGGCCATGTCGAGCTGAAAATCGGCGGCAAGCAGCATCTCCGAGAGCGCGGCGGGGCCGGCCGCGAGCGGCACGCCAAACGCGCGCAGCGTCCTTTCGGCCCGCTGCCGGAACCGGTCGTCCGTGGTCAACTCGTGGAGACGCAGCAGGTTGAGGGCCTGAACCGAGTTGCCCGAGGGCTCGGCGCCGTCGTACGCCGGTTTCTCCCGGGCAAGGAGCGGCTCATGGTCGTCGCTCGTCAGGAAGTAACCACCGTGCTCCTTGTCCTCGTACCGTGCCTCGAGCTGCGCATCGAGGGAGAGGGCCTCGCGGAGCCACCGCGGGTCGCCCATCGCTTCGAACAAATCGAGGAGCCCCGAGATCAGGAACGCGTAGTCGTCCAAGTAGGCGTCGTGGCGGGCCTGGCCGTCCTTGTAGCTGCGCAGCAGCCGCCCGTTCTTGCGCATCCGCGTGAGGATGAAATCGGCCGCCCGCGCCCCGTGCTCCGCATACCGCTCGTCGGCGAGGACGAACGACGCTCGAGCGAAGGCGCCGATCATGAGGCCGTTCCACGCGGTGAGGATCTTGTCGTCACGCAGCGGATGGGGCCTCTCATCGCGCGCAGCATGGAGGCGCTCGCGGGAGGCGTCGATTGATCCGTGGACCATCTCGAGCGGTTGGCCCAGCTCGCGGGCCGCCTCGACGAGCGAGCGTGGCACGCGCAGGATGTTCCGACCGTCGAAGTTTCCTGCGCGCGTGACGTCGTAGTAGGTCGTGACGATCCGCGCCTGCTCCTTCCCGAGCACGGCCTCGATCTCGTCCGGCGTCCAAGTGAAGAACCAGCCTTCTTCGCGATGGCCGCTCGGAGCAAGGCTGTCCGCGTCCGTGGCGGAGTAGAAGGCGCCCTCGGGCGAGGTCATGTCCCGCTCGACGTAGCGGAGGATCTCGCGAGTTACGCGCGCGAAGTCCTCTCGTCCTGTGGCCTGATGGCCCTCCAGATACGCCGTGGCCAGAAGGGCGTTGTCGTAGAGCATCTTCTCGAAGTGAGGCACCAGCCACTGGGCGTCCGTCGAGTAGCGGTGGAAGCCGCCCCCGACTTGGTCGTAAATGCCCCCCGCGGCCATCTTCTCCAGCGTCTCGGTCGCCATCGCGAGACTCTTGTCATCCCCAGCGTGCCGGTGGTACCGCAGGAGGAATCGGATGGGCAAACTGCTCGGAAACTTCCGCGCTCCCGAGAGGCCGCCGTGCGTCGAGTCGTACCGCGACCGATAGTACGCGGCGGCGTCCTTCAGGACCGCGGCCGTCGGGAGTGACTTGTCGCCCGGCTGTGGCTGAAGGTTCCGCCGGATGGCCTCGGACAGCTCCGCGGAAGCGCTCGCGACCTTCTCGGGCTGGCCGCGATAGACATCCTTGAGCTGGCGCAACAGCGACAGGAATCCGACACCCGCTCCGCGGTCGCCGTCGTGAGCCGGGAAGTATGTCCCGCCGAAGAACGGCTTGCGGTCGGGCGTGAGCCACACCGTCATCGGCCAGCCGCCGCTACCGGTGAGGGCCTGGACGGCGGCCATGTAGATCGCGTCCACGTCCGGCCGCTCCTCCCGGTCGACCTTGATGATGACGTAGTTCTCGTTGATGAAGCGCGCGATCTCCTCGTCCTCGAACGACTCCTCCTCCATAACATGACACCAATGGCAGGTGGAATACCCGACAGAGAGAAGCCAGGACGGCCCAAGGTGCGTGCCATCTCGAACGCCTCGTCACCCCAGGGACGCCAGTCGACTGGGTTGTGAGCGTGCTGGAGAAGATAGGGACTCGATTCGAGGAAGAGCCGGTTGATGTACTTCGGCGAACCGTCAGCGCGCAGGTGGCGCGTGCGCGGCTTGTAGCCTGGGACTCGCGCCGTCCACTTCGACTGGAGCTGCGCCGTCAAGTCGCTTGAGTATGGAGGAGCCCCCGGCAGTTCACCCCCAGCGGTGGCAGTGCCGGCAGGGGATGCCGCCGCGACAACCGGAAAACTTGCGCTCGGGCTGGGGGATGCGCGGGACGCTCGCGCTCCTGCCGCAAGCGCAACGGCGATCAGGGCGGCGGCGAGGGGTCTGCGCAGATAGGTTGCCGAGCGGATCCTCTGCCTCAATGGACGGCTCGTTCCATCGGTTCAGCGGACTCCTCTCGGCCCGGGGTGCACCGCCGTCCACCAGACGTCATCGGGCTGAACATCTCGCCTGTCTGTATCAGGCAATGGCGGGGCAATCGTACCCGCTACCCAAACCACCCCAAGAGACATTTCCGTCTAGATGCAACGACTTTTCCGGAGACGACCGAGTTTACGTTCAGTCCTTTCCAGCGGGCGGCAAATGGCTGTGTCGACGGCCGGAGGCTACCTACCGCGCTGGCGACCTGACGGCCGCGAACTCTTCTACATCGCGCCGGATCGCAAGCTCGTGGCCGTCGACCTAGAGGCGCGTTCCGGCTTCAAGGCCACGGCTCCAGGGCCGCTGTTTCAGACACGGATCAGCGGCTCGGTCGCGGGCGGCGTTCGCTTCAACTACGCTGTCGCCCCCGACGGAAAGCGGTTTGTCGTCGTCACCGACCCCGAAATCACCACGCCCGCGACCATCACGGTCGTGCCGAACTGGGCAGCGGAGCTGAAGAAGTGACACTCGCGCCCGCCTCGGCCCCTACGACGTCGTGTTCCTGCTGGACCGGAAAGGAGGGACCTCAATTGCCATTGCGCCCCTACACTACCGAACAAATTGCCATTCGCGACGCAGGCGTGTCGGCCATTTCAAACGTTCTGGGCGCTCGCGGCATCCAAGGATCGTGCACGCGGTCTTGGCCCTCTGCTTGGTGTCGATCGATTCGACCGCCGCCCCCACCACGCGGCAGGAGCGAATCGAGGGCAACCTGGCGCCGCTGAGCGTCGGTTCAACGACGGTCTACTCTCTGAGCCTCCGCGACCTGATGCGGGTGCTCGGGGTTCCAGGCATGAGCGTGGCAGTGATCGATCACTTCGTGATCGCCTGGGCGAAGGGCTATGGCGTGGCGCGGGCGGGCTCGACGACACCGGTAACACCGGCGACGTTCTTTCAGGCGGGTTCCGTCAGCAAGCCGGTGGCTGCGGCTGGCGCGCTCAGCCTGGTCGAGAGCGGCAAGCTCGCGCTCGACGAAGACGTGAATCTCAAGCTCAGGAGCTGGAAGGTGCCGGACAGCTCCTTCACCAAGGATCAGAAGGTCACGCTGCGCCGTATCCTGACCCACACCGCGGGCACTTCCGGCCATGGCTTCCCGGGCTATGCCGAGGATGCGCCGCGCCCGACTCTGGTCCAGGTACTGAAGGGCGAGAAGCCCGCGAACACGGCACCGGTAGTCGTAACCGTCGTGCCCGGGAGCCAGTGGCACTATTCCGGCGGCGGGGTATGTATCGAGCAGCTCCTGATGACGGACGTAACGGGCCAGCCCTTCCCCGAGATCCTCCGGGAGCGTGTGTTCGACCGGATCGGCATGACCTCGAGCAGCTTCGAGCAGCCGTTGTCGCCGGCGCGCGCCTCGCTCGCCGCCAGCGGGACGTACGAAGACGGACGAGAGGTGCCGGGCCAGTGGCACGTGTATCCCGAGATGGCCGCGGCCGGCCTCTGGACGACGCCCACCGACCTCGCCAAGTTCGGCATCGAGCTCGCGCTCTCGGCTCAGGGTCGAGCGAATCACGTGCTGTCCGAGGAAATGGCCCGCGAGATGCTGTCCCCGCAGTTCTCCGCAGTGGGCGAGCCAACCTGGGGCGACACGGGGAACCCCGACCGTATGGGCCTGGGCTTCTTCCTCGGCGACTCGTCACGCCCGGCTCGGTTCGGGCACATTGGCGATGACGAGGGGTTCACCGCCGTCTTCATCATGTTCGGCGATAGCGGTCAGGGCGCCGTAATCATGGTCAACTCGGAGCTGGGGATCGCCCTCGCCAACATCGTGCTGGCGAACATCGCCAAGGAATACCGCTGGCGTTACACCCCGCCGCGCTACTCGAAGCTCGTTACATTGCTCTACGTGTTCCTCGCCGTGCCGCTCGCGCTGGTGGTGGCGGCCGCTCTCGCGCTCTTCTACGCGTTGTCGGCGGCCCCCAGGGCCTGGATCGCCTACGTACTCGCCTGTGCCATGAGTGTGTTCGCTCACGCCGTTCCGGCGTTGTTTGGCCTATGGCGATCCTGGATGTTGCACCCGCTCGGCGGACCGTTTGGCGGCGTGCTGGTTCTGATGCCGGTGACGATCGCGCTCCTCGTCGTCGCACCCCTATGGAGGCGCCTGCGACTCCCGCTCAGGGCCGGTCCGATTCGGGGCCGTTCCTGAATGCGCACCACCACCGGCCTGTCCTGCCTGACGATTTCTGTCCTCTTCGCGGCTTCGTGCTCTACCGATCCCGCGTCCCCCTCGCCCACGCAGCCGGTGTCGACGCCGCTCGTCACGCAAGACGGCACCTTCGCGATCACGCATGTGACCGTGATCGACCCAGCGAGTGACGCTGTCCCGCACCCCGACATGACGATTCTTGTTCGTGGCACGCGCATCGCGGCCGTCGGTCCAACGGGCGCCGTGACGATCCCAGGGGGTGCGGTCGTGCACGATGCATCTGGCCGGTTCATTGTCCCGGGCTTCTGGGATGCGCACGTCCATCTCTCGCAAGTAGGCCCTGCCGCGTTTCCGCTATTCGTCGCCAATGGCATCACCAGCGTCCGCGACATGGGCAGCGACTTCACCGAAGTGTCGCGCTGGAAGGCGGACCGCGCGGCAGGCGGATTGATCCCGCGCATCATCACGCCGGGTCCGAAGCTGGACGGCGGATCATTCGTCCAGCGCATGCTGAATTGGCACAACCAGGAACGGCGCATCGTCACGTCGCCACCCGAGGCACGACAGGCTGTTGATGAGCTCAAGGCCGAGGGGGTCGATTTCATCAAGGTCCACAACAGCTTGTCACCTCCCCTCTACGATGCCATCGCCGCCGAGTGCCGTAAGGAGCAACTGCCGTTCGCGGGCCATCTCCCCGTCGCCGGTCCGCTCGCCGCGGCGGCGGCGGGCCAGCGCACGATCGAGCATGGTCGCGGCATGCTGCTCTGCTCGAACGCGACCTGGACCAACATTCACGCGGATCCGAAGCTCGAGAAGGATGCGGAGTATTGCGCTCCGCTGTCCGTTCAACCGGAGCTGTTCCCTGAGTTGCGCCACGCGGGCACGTGGTTCACGCCGACGTTGGTCTCATGGCGCGGCCACGCGATGGTCGGCGACGCCGCGCTCTCCCACTGGATCGCCGGGCTCAACGGGAGCACGTCGGTCTGGCCGGCCTTACGGCGCCACTGGGACGACATGGCAGGTCCCACGCCGACCGCCTTCGAACGCCAGTTGCAGCATCAGTTCGGCGCCCTCGCCGCCGCGGCCGCGCGCGCCGGCGTCCCACTTCTCGCGGGCACAGACCTCGGCGACCCGTATGTGATTCCGGGTTTCGCACTGCACGACGAACTCGAGCTCATGGTGGAGGCTGGCGTGACGCCGCTGGCCGCGCTCCGGAGCGTGACGATCGAACCGGCCCGTGCCTTCGACCTCGCGTACGACCTCGGCACGATTGACCCAGGGAAGGCAGCCGACCTAATCCTGCTCGAGGGGGATCCCCTCGTCGACATCCGTAACACGCGCCGCGTGAGGGCAGTCGTGCTGAACGGACACTGGCTCCCGCACAATTGATGCGACATATCAGGCACCACGGGGAGTGGCGGGAGGGCGGCCTCAATCTCGCTGGTACTCCCCAGCGACGCCGGCGCGCTCCCCCAGCGGAAGCCCGCTTCACCAAGGATGACTTCGGGGGCTGGCGCGTGTCATACAACTACGATCCCAGCCCAGCATGGCGGATCGACGATAACGACCTCTCCCGGGGCTCCCGCTAGCCACCTCTGCGGCGCCGGCAGAAGGGTGGGGCGAGCGGGTCGGCCGCGAAGAATTCCGTGGGGCCATTAAGTAAGGAGAGTGGCGCGTATTCCATTCCCCCCGGCTTCCCCCCAGCAAGAAAGGGAGGCCCCGAAGGGTCTCTGGAAACCGCTTCTAAGTTATTGAAAATTAAGGTGGTCGGGGCGAGAGGATTTGAACCTCCGACTTCTTGGTCCCGAAGCCCAGAACTTCCCTCGCGTGCGGAGGCGTGGGGCGTGAGCGAGAGTGCGGTCTGGCTGAAGCGTCCCTCGCTCGGCGGCCTAAGCTGGCCCGCCTCTTCCCCCATCGTTCGTCCTTACCCCTCCGCAGACGCGGGCCGATCGATCCGTCGGTGAAGCGGGAAGCATCTGCTCGCCTTGTGGCTCATGTTCTTTTGTTGCTGTGGCGAGATTACCGCCAGCAGGCCGCTCACACGTGTTCCCGACGGCGCCTGGGCCGGCAGCCCCGGTCGATGGATCGGCCTGGCAGTCGCCGCGGCTTTCCTCGGCGCTGCGGTCCGTCTGCGCCGCTACCGGGACCCGATCTGGCAGGAGTCCACCAAGCGTCCCGAACGGCGTTGGTGTCTCAGTTCGGCAGCGAAAGGTCGAACGCCGCGGCCAGACCGTCTGCAACGGCCAGTCCGGACAGTGTCGGCACCAGCCACCGGCCGACCTCCGCGTCGGCGCGCACGACGATGCGGCCCTCGTCCACGAGGCGAGCGACGAGGGTGTCATTTGCGGCCAGCAGGTCGATGCCGTAGCGCACCCTGAAGCCGTCGAGGTCGATCCCGGCCGTGGTGCGGAGGCCGAGAAGCAGCGCCTCCGCCGCCAGGTCCTTCGGGCCCAGGAGTTCCTGCGCCTCGATCGGACGCTCCCCCGCCGCGAGTCGTCTCTCCCAACGCGGCGTACCTCGCTCGTTCCACCAACGGCGGGCCGGCGAAGAAGCGTCCGAGGCGCCGAGCGAGTGCGCCGACGGGCCGAGACCGAGGTACGGCGTGTGGTCCCAGTATTTGCGATTGTGCCGCGACTGGTGGACCGGGCCGCACGCGAAGTTGGAGACCTCGTACGCCGGCCAGCCCGCGTCGGCGAGGAAACGGTGCGTGAGCTCGAACAGGTCCGCCTGGTCGTCCTCGGGAAGCTCCGAGAGCTGGCCATGCCTCGCCTGCACCCCGAACCGTGTGCGTGGGTGGATCGTAAGCTGATAACAGGACAAGTGCTGAGGCTCCAGCTCCACCGCGGCCTCCAGCTCGCGGCGCCAGTCCTCGGCGGTCTGCCACCTCACGCCGAAGATGAGGTCGATCGACACCGTGTCGAAGCCCGCTGCCAGGGCCGTCTCGCCCACGGCCCGCGCCTGTCGCCCGCTATGGCGGCGGCCGAGGAAACGCAGGGCCTCGTCCGAGAAGGACTGCACGCCGAGAGACAGCGTGCGCACGCCGAGGCCCCGCCACGCGGCGCAGGCCTCCGGCGTCACGTCCTCGGGGTTGGCCTCCAGAAACACCCACGGTGCGGGCGTCTCCAACGTCAGATGCGCGCGACACGCGTCGAGCACGCGGCCGAGCTCTTCGGGCGACAGCTGCGAGGGCGTTCCCCCGCCGAAGTACACGGTGTCGAACGGCCTGGGGTCGCGCCACTCGCCCGCGGCGAGTGCCACCTCTTCCACCAGGCGGTCGACGAAGCGCTGGCGGGCCGGGGATGCCGCGCGCATCACCGAGAAGTCGCAGTACGGGCAGATGGCCGAGCAGAAGGGAATGTGGAGATACAGCCCGGGCCTATTCGTCGTCGTCGTCCTCCGTCTTGAGCACGGACACGAACGCCGACTGCGGGATCTCGACCGACCCCACCATCTTCATCTTCTTCTTGCCTTCCTTCTGTTTCTCCAGGAGCTTGCGCTTGCGGCTGATGTCGCCGCCGTAGCACTTCGCGGTGACGTCCTTGCGGAAGGGGTTGATGGTGCTGCGGGCGATGATCTGGCCGCCGATCGCGCCCTGGATGGCGATCTTGAACTGCTGGCGCGGGATCTTCTTGGCCAGCCGCTCGCAATAGCGCAGCGCCCGCGGACGCGAGAACTCCCGGTGGACCAGCTGCGACAAGGCGTCGACCTTCTCGCTGTTGACGAGAATGTCCACCTTCACCATGTCGCCCAGACGGTAGTCCAGCATCTCGTAGTCGAACGAGCCGTAGCCCTGGGTGATCGACTTCAGCCGGTCGTAGAAGTCGAAGAGCACCTCGGCCAGGGGCAGCTGGCTGATGACTTCCATCCGGCCGGCGGCGAGGTAGTTGTAGGTGGTCTCCACCCCTCGCCGCTCGCGGCAGAGCTCCATCACCGTCCCGAGGTAGCGCTCGGGGGTCATGATCATCGCCTTGATGTATGGCTCGTACGCCTCCTTGATCGAGCCGGGGTCGGGATAGAAGGTCGGGTTGTCGACCCAGACCTCGGAATCGTCGTTGAGCACGACCCGATAGCGCACCGAGGGGGCGGAGAGAATCAGCGACAAGTCGTACTCGCGCTCGAGCCGCGCCTGCACCACGTCGAGGTGGAGCAACCCCAGGAACCCGCAGCGGAAACCGAAGCCCAGGGCGGCCGAGCTGTCCTTCTCGTAGATGAGGGACGCGTCGTTGAGCTTCAGCTTCTCGAGCGCCTTCGTCAGGTCCTCATAATCGTCGGTGGCCATCGGATAGATCGACGAGAACACGACGGGCTTCGCCTCGCGATAGCCGGGAACCGGCTCCGCGGCGGGCCGCTCGGCCTCCGTGAGCGTGTCGCCGATGGCCAGACCCGCGAGGCTCTTCATGCCCGCCAGCACGTAGCCCACCTCACCCGCCGACAGCTCGGGCACCGGCACCCGCTTGAGGCGCTGGTTGCCCACCTCCTCGACCTTGTGCTCCGCATCCGAGTGCATCAGCCGCACGCGCGTTGGGGCTTTCAGCGTGCCGTCGAAGAGCCGCACCAGTAGTACGGCGCCGCGATAGGAGTCGTATTGAGCGTCGAACAGCAGTGCCCGCAATGGAGCCTGCGGGTCGCCTTTGGGCGGTGGAAGCCTCGTGACGATCGCCTCCAGCAGGTCGTCGATCCCCGTGCCCATCTTGGCCGAGACCTGAATCGAGGCGAACGGGTCGAGCCCGAGGTCGCGATCGATCTCCTCCATCACCCGGTCCACGTCGGCGGACGGGAGATCGATCTTGTTGATGACCGGTACGATCTCCAGCCCGAGCTCCATCGCGAGATACAGGTTGGCGACGGTCTGCGCCTCGACCCCCTGGGACGCGTCGACCACCAGCAACGCGCCCTCGCAGCTCATCAATGAGCGGCGCACCTCGTGGGAGAAGTCGACGTGCCCGGGCGTGTCGATCAGGTTGAGCTCGTACGTCTTTCCGTCCTTGGCGGTGTACGGCAGCGTGACGGTGTTCGCCTTGATCGTGATCCCGCGCTCCCGTTCGAGGTCCATGGAGTCGAGGATCTGGTCGCGGAA
>JBGPYB010000170.1:0-9827 GCA_041493035.1 Vicinamibacteria bacterium
ATGGCGATCGCGGTTCGAGAGCGCACGGGGGAATTGGCGGTGCTCAAGGCAGTCGGCTTCTCCGACGCTTTCACCCTGCTGGTCGTGCTCGCGGAATCGCTGCTCGTCGCCGGCGTGGGGGGTGGCCTCGGCATCCTCCTCGCCAAGGAATTCACCTCCGGCAAGGACCCGACCGGCGGCTTCCTTCCGGCTTTCTACATCGCTCCCGGCGGTGTCGTCCTCGGCTTCGTCCTTGCCGCCGTGGTGGGCCTGGCCGCCGGTGCCATCCCGGCAATCTCCGCGATGCGCCTTCGCGTCGTGGACGGCCTGAGGCGCGTATGACCGCGATCCCTTTCAGCTACAACGTTCAGAGCGTGCGCGCGCGGTGGCCCTCGGCCGCCGTGGCGGTTCTCGGGATCGCTGGGACGGTCGCCGTGTTCGTGGCGATGCTGGCGCTGGCGCGCGGTTTCAAGGCGACACTCGTGTCCTCGGGCTCCCCCGGGAACGTGATCGTGCGACGGGCGGGATCCGCCTCGGAGATGGACAGCGTCCTGTTGGTCGAACAGGTTCGTGCCATCGAGGACGCAGCGGAGGTGGCGCGCGAGGACGGCGTCGCCGTCGTAAGCCCGGAGGTGGTGGTCGTAGGGTCACTGCCTTTGAAGCGCACGGGGACCGACGCCAACGTCCAATTCCGCGGCGTGTCGCCGCGGGCGCTCTCGGTCCACTCCGGCGTGCGTATCGCCCAAGGGCGCTTCTTCACCCCGAGCCTCCATGAGGCCGTGGTCGGCAAGAACGCCCTTCTCGCGTATTCGGGCCTGAGCCTGGGGGGCAAGGTCAGCTACGGCGGCGCCGAGTGGAGCATCGTCGGAGTCATGGACGCGGGCGGGAGCAGCTTCGACTCGGAGATGTGGTGTGACTCTGCCGTGCTGAACGTCGCCTACAACCGTCCGGCGGCGGTCTATCAGTCCCTGACCGCGCGCCTCGTATCGCCCGACGCACTCGACGCGCTCAAGAAGAGGCTGGCCGCCGACCCGAGGCTCAACGTCCAGGTCGAACGCGAGACGGAGTACTACGAAAAGGCCTCCCAGATGCTCACGTCCTTGATCGTGACGCTGGGGACGCTCATCGCCGTCGTGATGGGCGTGGGAGCCGTGCTCGGCGCCCTCAACACGATGTACTCGGCCGTGGCCGCCCGTTCTCGGGAGATCGCGACGCTTCGGGCCCTGGGCTTCGGCGGAGGAGCCGTCCTCATTTCCTTCATCGCGGAGTCCCTTTTCGTCGCCGCCCTCGGGGGCGTTCTCGGAGGGCTCGCGGCCCTGCCGCTGAATGGGATGACGACCGGCACGATGAACTGGCAGACCTTCTCCCACCTTGCCTTCGCGTTCCGGGTGACGCCCCCCGCGCTGCTGGCGGGTCTAGGCTTCGCCCTCGTCATGGGTCTCGTGGGAGGCGTGCCCCCCGCCATACGCGCTGTTCGCTGCCCGGTGGCGGTGGCTCTCAGGGGTCTCTAGTCAGAAGATTGTGGGCCGAGTTTGAGGATCGACAGTCGAGCCCGTCCAGATATAACCATTGACACTATAGCGACAGTGGCTATAGTGGGGCATGGCCCACGACCGCGCTGAGGTTCTTTCGCTTCTTCCGTTGCCCCTGGCGACCTTCCACATTCTCCTGGCGGTAGCGGAGGACGACCGCCACGGCTACGCCATCATCCAGGACGTGGCTGTCCGCACGGGCGGCGAGCTGAAGCTGAGCGCGGGGACGCTGTACCGCTCGATCCAGCGGATGCTCGAGGACGGATTGATCGTGGAGGTCCACGAACGTCCGGCCCCCGAACTGGACGACGAGCGGAGGAGGTACTACCGGATCACGCCGTTCGGAGCCGCCGTCGCCCGCGCGGAAGCGGGGCGCCTCACCAACCTCCTCAAGCTGGCGCGAGCGTGCGGACTCGCCCCCGGGAGGGCCTGATGCGCGTCTACAGGGCTCTGCTTCTCGCCTTCCCGGCGTCGTTCCGGGCGGAGTACGGCGAGGAGATGCGCACGATCTTCGCCCGGCGCCGCCGCGGCACCTCTGGCGCTCTGCCGGTGCTGACGCTCTGGGTAGAGGCGGTGTGGGACGTCATTCTGAATGCCGCACGGGTGCAATGGGACGTCTTGGGGCAGGACCTTCGGTACACGGTGCGCACGCTGCGGCGCTCACCTGGCTTCACGTCGGCCGCGATTCTGGTGGCGGCGCTCGGTGTCGGGGCGACGACCGCGGCTTTCTCGATCACGGACCACGTTCTCATCCGGCCATTGCCGTTCGCCGACCCGCAGCGGCTCGTCGATCTCTGGCAGAATCAACAAGGCTACTCGCGGACGGAGCTCTCGCCGGCCAACTACCGCGATTGGAAGCGGATGAGCACGTCCCTCGAGGCGACGGCCGCTTTCACCGACGCCTCGGTCAACCTCGTGGGGGAAGGCGATCCGGAGCGTCTCAGTGGCCAGAAGGTGACGGCGGATCTCTTTCCCCTGCTGGGCACGAAGCCTCTGCTTGGCCGCGTCTTCAGCGAAGCCGACGATCGCGCGGGCGCCCCGGGGACGCTGCTGCTCAGCTACGGGCTCTGGCAAAGGAGGTTCGGCGGAGATCCTGCCGTGCTGGGCCGGAAGGTGATCCTGGACGATGCGCCTTATGCGGTCATCGGCGTGATGTCACGGGGCTTCTATTTCCCGAGCCGCGAGTCCCAAGTCTGGATGCCGATGCGGTTCGAGGAAGGGGACTTCGCCGAGCGCGACAACCTGTACCTTCGCGTCGTCGGCCGGCTGCGGGACGGGGTCTCGCTGGAACAGGCGCGGGCCGAAATGGGGCTCGTGGCTGCCCGGTTGGAACGCGCCTACCCCAAGGAGAACGCTGAAACCGGAGCCACGGTCGTCCGGCTGCGCGACGAGATCTCCGAGCAGACCCGGCTGCTGTTGATGGCGCTCTTCGGCGCAGCGCTCTGTGTGCTGCTCATCGCCTGCACGAACCTGGGGAGCCTCCTGCTGGCCCGCGCCCTGTTCCGCCGCAAGGAGCTGGCGGTGAGAACGGCGCTCGGCGCGGCTCGGGAGCGGCTCGTGCGCCAACTGCTGACCGAGGCTCTCGTCCTCGCGACGTTCGGGGGAGTGGTGGGTGTGTGTCTCGCTGTCGCGGCCACGCCGCTGGTGGCTCGCCTGGTCCCGAACGCGCTGCCCATAGCCGAGACACCGCAGGCGGACGTCCGGATGCTGCTCTTCGCGGCTCTGGCGACCGTGGTCACCGGCATCGGTTTCGGGGTGATACCAGCGTTGCGAGCGCAGAGAGACGTGGACGCGACCGGACTGAGGGAGGGATCCCGTGGCGGCGTCGGCGGAAGCAAGGAGGGCCTGCGATCTGCGCTGGTCGTCACCCAGGTCACGGTCTCCGTCTTGTTGCTGATTTCGTCGGGCCTGCTGATCCGGGCCCTGTGGCGTTTGCAGGCCGTCGATCCTGGGTTCCGGCCCGCGGGTGTGTTGACCCTGCGCACGACACTGCCCCTGCCGAAGTACGAGAAGACGGGACGGCGCCGCCAGTTTGTCACGAGCGTCCTGTCCGACATCCGCGCGCTGCCGGGCGTGTCGAACGCGGCATACATCAGCTTTCTGCCGATGGTCATGCGCGGCGGGATCTGGGCCGTCAAGGTCGAGGGGCAGCCCGAAGTGCCGGGGGACCCCAGCAATGCGAGTCTGCGGTTCGTCACGCCGGACTTCTTCGCGACTCTCGGGATCCCCATCGTCAAGGGCCGTGACGTCAGCGAGTCCGACACCGCCGAATCGCCGTGGGTAGCGGTGGTGAGCCAGTCCTTTGCTCGACGCTACTGGCCCGACCAGGATCCCCTGGGGCGGCGCCTCCAGTTCGGCCTGCCGGGTGCGGACGGCGCCAGTCCCTTCGGTGAACGCACCGTCGTCGGCGTGGTGGGCGACATCCGGGTCCGTGGCATCGAGCGCAGCAGCGAGCCTCAGCTCTACCTGTCCTACCAGCAAGTGAAGGACGGATGGCTGGCCTGGTACGCGCCGAAGGACCTCGTGGTCCGATCGTCCGCCGATCCCGTGGCGCTGCTTCCCGCCATTCGGCGGATCGTCGCGGCAGCCGATCTGGTGCAGCCGGTCTCCGACGTCCGGATGCTCTCGGACATCGTGAGCGCGGACACGGCGCCTCGCTCGGTTCAGGCGGGAGTGCTCGGGGCCTTTGCCGCCATCGCGGTTGTCCTCGCGGGCATCGGCATGCACGGCCTGCTGGCGTTCACGGTGTCGAGCCGGGTTCAGGAAATCGGCGTGAGGATCGCCCTTGGGGCCGGGGCGAGCGACATCCTGAGGCTGGTGCTGCGACAGGGGCTTCTATTGGCTACGACTGGAGTCGCTCTGGGCGTGACGGTCGCGTCCGGAGCGGGCCGGGCCATGGAGGCGCTCCTGGCCGGTGTGAGTCCCCGCGACGCGGCGACGTTCCTGGCGGCGGTGACCGTGGCCTTGGTGACGACCCTCGTCGGGAGTCTCTTTCCCGCGCTTCGTGCCATTCGGGTCGACCCAATGACGGCGATCCGCACCGAATAGGTCACCCCAGGGGTCGGCGGCGGAGTACGATGGGTCTGTGCTGGCATCACTCGCCACGCTACTGATCGCGGTAGCGCTCGCTGTTCCGGCCCCGACGACGGCCGAGGCACGGGTCTCTCTCGACGTGAAGGACGCCGCCCTGGTCGACATCGTCTCGGCCCTGGCCGAGTTGGGTCGCCTTCAAGTCGTGTTCGACCCGGGACCGTCCTGCTCACTCACGCTGAAGCTGCGGGAAGTGCGTTGGCGGATCGCGTTCGACGCGGCCTTGCGCGCCTGCAGGCTGGCCTGTGAGGAAGAGGGCGGAATCCTCCGGGTTGCGCCCGTCGAGCGCTTGAGCGGGGAGAGCGAGGACCGCCGCAGGCTGGCCGAAGAGCGCGCTCGATCGGCCGCCCACACCGTGTCCAGCTTTCGCCTTTCCTATGCCCGCGCCGCCGAGATGGCGCCGATCGTCAAGCGTCTACTCTCCCCGCGTGGCGATGTCGTCTTCGACGCCCGAACCAATACGCTGATCATCGTGGACTGAGCGTCAGCGTGCGCTCAGGCGGCCTATGTCCAACAGGAGCGCCACCAGGGTCAGGCCACCTTGTATCGCCGCGGGGCCGGTGCCCCCGGAGCCGAAGGGGATGCCGAACAGGGGCACCCGCGCCGCGGTGACCAGGACGACGATCGCCGCGGCCGCCAGGAGCGCCCACCACGCACCCTTCTCGCCCCGGCGGTAGGGGCCGAGGACGGTGGCCAGGAACAGTACGGCGAAGCCGGCACCGTAGGCGGCGGAAGTGCCGCGAATCCCGCGCAGTGCCGTGAGGACTTCCGGATGCCCGGCGGCCACCTCGGTCACCGGAGTTCCTCCGATCGGATAGTCGCCGCGGTAGGCGAGGTTGGCGGAGGCGAAGCTGATCAGCAGCGTGATCGCCCCCACGACGGTCAGCAACACCCAGCTCGCGGTCCTCAATTTCGTTCCCATTTCATCCTCCACCAATTCGCTCCAACTGATCCATCTCTTCTGGCCCTGTCAGGGGACCACGACGATGGCGATGGGAGACTGACCCGTTGCCACGGGCGGTCCGAGGGCCGTCAAGGCGCCGGTGCCGAGATCGATCGAGAACGCCGAGACGCTGCTGGATGTCGCGTCGGTCATGTAGGCGAAACGCCCCGCCGGATCGAGTGCGAAGCCCGACGGATCGCCGATGAGGAAGGGGGCCGTGGATGCCGTGGAGTAAGGGCCGACCGCGGAAGGTCCCAGCAGGCCTGAGCCTTGGAAGGTGAAGGCCCAGAAGCCGTGGCTGAAGGCGCCGGTTCGACCGGGTCGGTCTGGGACGTAGGCAAAGCGACTGGAAGGATGGAAGAGGATCCCCGCCGGCCGGAGGTTGCTCGTGGCGAAATCGAAGCCGGGAGCGAAGGCCGATCCCGGGACTGGAGTGAGCCCGCCTGTCGTCGAGCTGCTGCTATACAAGAAGACGGTATCGGAGGTGAAGGGCGTCGCGGTGGTGAGGTAGAGGAAAGTGCCGCTCGGGTCCATGGCGAGGCCGCTGACGGTGTCGGGGGCTTCGACCCCGGTGCCAATGGAGGTCAGATGCCCAGTGGCTGCATCGACGGCGTAGGTCGCCACTGCCGCCGGACCGAACGTCGCAATGTAGAGGAATCGGCCGTCGGCGCGAAGGACTGGGGCGTGAGGCGCGCCCGACGTGACGACGGAGGCGCCGTCAACCGGCGCCAACGCGCCGGTGGCGGCGTCGACCGTCAAGACGTCCAACCCATCGCCGTCCTGTCGCGTTGCCCAGAGGAAGCGACCTCCCGCATCCAGGACCATTCCGGTGACCTGTCGGCCGATGTCGAAGGGCGAGCCTGGAACGTCGCTCAGGAGCCCCGACGTTCGATCGACGGCGTAGGCCTGGATTCCACCCTGCCCGCCCGCGAGAGGGACGAAGAGGAAGCGCCCCTGGGGATCGGCCGTCATCCCGCTCGGCACACCGACACCCGACAGAGACGCGCCGCCGAGAAGGCGGACGGTCCCGTCGCCCGCCACGGCAAACGCGGACAGGTCGTGCGAAGACTGGTTCGCGACGTATACGAACCGCCCCGCCGCCGGGGGTGGCGTTGGGGAGGGCGATGGCGAGGGCGATGGGTCGCTGCTGCCGCACGCTCCGAGGCTGATCAGGAGAAGGCCGACGGCGGCTCGTCGCATCCATTCATGATGCGTCACCGAGCAGCCCAGACCAAAAGAGAGAAACTCCATATGCCTGGAATTTGTCTCCAAATTCTTGGTGGTGGGACCGAGCGGCTTCGGTGCCCGGAGTGATGCTACCCGGCGTCGCGGAAGACCTGGAAGTCGCAGCGCTCCGGTTCCAGCAGGTCTTCGAGTGAGGCGTTGACCGCCATCACGGCGCGGCTTCTGAGGTGAAACGCGTCAAAGGAGATGCGGGCGCTCTCGCTCAGGAATGTCAACGTCTCCTTGAACCGCCCTGGGCGTGTGGGATCCTCGCTGACCGTTCGATGGCCTCGCTTGAGCAGCAGCGATTCCATCGCCCGGCCAAGGTCGGCGAGTAGACCGGCCACCTGGTCGCGCCTTCCTGGCGCGGCGTGATAGGTGATGACGACGCGAACCGGACTCTCCTCGACCGAGACGGCCATACCAAACGTGTGGCAATCCCGGTGCCAAGGTCCACGCCTTTCCCGTCGCGTAACTCCTTACGAAGACCGTAGCCGCGCACCGCCTTCGCGGCCTCGATTGACGATGGCGATGGGCCCTGAGAATGCCATCCTTCGGGAATGAGCTCGCGCAGGTTGCGTGGCGCAGGTCTACACGGGGACGTCCCGACGTTGACGGGTTGTCGCAGTGGGGATACGGTGTCTCCCGACGCGGACCAACAGAAAAAGAGGAGCGGGCCCAATGGAGCTGACTCGCAATCGCATCGTGGCCGCGCGCGCCGTCGGCGTCATCGCCGATGCGGTGCAGATCGGTCTCTTCCCTCTCTTCTGGCCCGGGGCGCTGTCGACTGCCAACGACATCCTCGACGTCGTAGTGGCTGTGGTGATGTTCGCTCTTGTCGGCTGGCACTGGGCCTTCATCCCCGCGTTCCTCTCGGAGCTCGTGCCGGGGTTCGACCTCGTGCCGACGTGGACCGCCGCGGCCTTTCTGGCGACGCGTCAGGACCGGGGACCGACCGTCGGCGAGGCCACGACCGGACGGCCTCCGCTCGAGCCCAAGCCCCCGGCCTTGCCTCCCAAAGGGGCGTGACGCATGCGACTGACCCACGCCTGAAGGCGCTCGAAGACGAGGTAGACGACGGGCGTCGTGTAGAGGGTGAGGAACTGGCTCACAAGGAGCCCTCCCACGATGCTGATCCCCAGAGGCCTGCGTAGCTCCGAGCCTGTTCCGGTGCCGAGCGCGAGAGGGAGGCTGCCGAAGAGGGCGGCCATCGTGGTCATCATGATGGGCCGGAAGCGGAGCAGGCAGGCCTTGTAGATCGCTTCCTCCGACGTGAGGTTCTCCCGGCGTTCCACGTCGAGGGCGAAATCGATCATCATGATCGCGTTCTTCTTGACGATGCCCACGAGGAGGATGACGCCGACGAGGGCGATCACGCTGAACTCCGTCTGGGTTGCGAGGAGGGCGAGAAGAGCCCCGACGCCGGCCGAGGGAAGGGTCGAGAGAATCGTCACGGGATGGATGGTGCTCTCGTACAGGACGCCGAGGGTGACGTAGACGGTGATGAGGGCGGCCAGTATGAGGAGCGGCTCGTTGGCGAGGGAGGCCCGGAACGCCGCGGCGGTCCCCGCGAAGTCGGCGTGGATTCCCGCGGGAAGCCCGATCTCCCGCTTGGCCGCCTCGATGGCCGTGGTGGCGTTGCTGAGGGCGATCTTGGGGGCGAGGTTGAAGGAAATCGTCACGGCGGGGAACTGTCCCTGATGGTTGACCGCCAGCGTCGTGTTGGTCGGCTCGAACCGCGTGAAGGCGCTCAGCGGCACGTCGGGTCCTTTGCTGGAGTGCACGTAGATGCTCTTGAGGGCCTCGGGGCTCTCGCGGTATTCGGGAAGGACCTCGAGGACCACGTGGTGCTGGTTCATCTCCAGGTATTGGGTCGAGACCTGGCGCTGCCCGAAAGCGTCGTAGAGGGTGTCGTCCACGGCCTGGGGCGTGACGCCGAGGCGCGAGGCGGTGTCGCGATCGATGACGACGGTCGTCTGAAGGCCGTGGTTGAGCTGGTCGGTGGTGACGTCGCGGAGCTCGGGGACGGTGCGGAGCTTCCGGAGAAGGCGCGGCGCCCAGGTCGTCAGCTCCACCAGGTCGGCGCTCTGAAGGGTGTACTGGTACTGGGAGCCGGTGATCCGTCCGCCCATGCGCACGTCCTGCACGGGCTGGAGGAACAGGCTGGCGCCGGGGACGGTCGCCAGCGGCCCCCGCAGGCGGCCCATGACCTGATCGGCGGTGACGTCGCGCTCCGCCCACGGCTTCAGGGAGACGAAGAGGCGCCCCGTGTTCGTGGCGCCGCCGCCTCCGACGAAGGCGGTCACGCTGTCGACGGCCGGGTCCTTCATCAGTATCGCGGCGAGCTCTTTCTGTTTCAGGGCGAGGGTCGCCGAGGAGACGTCCTCGGCGGCCAGTAGCGTCCCCGCGAGGCGGCCGGTGTCCTGCTGCGGGAAGAAGCCCTTAGGAATGACGACGAAGAGGTAAACGCTCAGGAACAGAGTCGCGACCGTCATGGCGAAGACGGCGGGCTGATGACGAAGGACCCACTTGAGGCCGCGATCGTAGGTTCCGAGCATCGCGTCAAAGACGCGCTCGCTCGTGCGGTGGAAGCGCCCCTGGCTCTCCTTGTCCTCTCGTCTCAAGAAGCGGGCGCACATCATGGGCGTCGTGGTCAGTGAGACGAAGAGCGAGACCGCGATGGCGATGCTCAGGGTCGCCGCGAACTCCCGGAAGAGCCGGCCCACGATTCCTCCCATCAGCAGGATCGGGAGGAAGACCGCGATCAGCGACACCGACATCGACAGGACCGTGAAGCCCACTTCCCGCGAGCCCCTGAGGGCCGCCTCATAGGGGGGCTCGCCCATCTCCATGTGGCGCGAGATGTTCTCGATGACGACGATCGCGTCGTCCACGACGAAGCCTGTCGCCACCGTCAGCGCCATGAGGGAGAAGTTGTCGAGGCTGAAGCCGAGGAGGTACATCATCCCGAAGGTGCCGAGGAGAGACAGCGGCACGGCGATGCTGGGGATCACCGTGGCCCAGACGTTGCGCAGGAAGAGGAAGATGACCAGGACCAC
>JBGPYB010000125.1:0-13902 GCA_041493035.1 Vicinamibacteria bacterium
AGAGCCGCAAAGAGCGACAGGGTGCCGTGGCGGTAGTACTCGAACCCATGCCGTTCGAGGCGGCCGGGGCTCAACGGCAGAACGGGGTCAAGGCGATCCAGGGCCTGGATGTGGGACTTCTCGTCAACGCAAAACACCGCTGCATGCTGCGGAGGGTTGAGGTAGAGGCCAATCACGTCGGCCGCCTTCGCCTCGAAGTCCGGATCGTCGGACAACATGTAGCGACGGATGCTCTGGGGCTTGATTCCCGCCCGCGCCCAAACCCGGTGCACCAGCATGTGGCTCACACCGATGTGCTTCGCGAGCTTGCGCGTCGTCCAGTGCGTCGATCCGTCCGCGGGCTTGCGGCGGGTAGCGGCAAGGATGCGACCCTCCATTGCGGGGATCAGCACCTTAGCTGCCTTACCCAGATGTCGCGCATGCAGACCCGCCAGCGAGCCTTCCAGAAAACGCTGTTTCCAACGCGACACGTAGGAGGGGCTGCAACGCAGTCCGTCGACGATCGCGTCAAACGTTTCTCCGTCCGCCAGCATCAAAATCAACCGCGCTTTCCGGGCGTCGTCTGCGCGGCTGCTGCGCGAGCGGACGCGCAACTCAAGCGCTTCGCGAATCGGTCGTGTGAGGACCACCTCCGGCTTGGGGAGCATGCGACATGATGCCAGATCACACTATCGATTTCAACGTTACAGTGCACTAGTGGCTCGTTAACATGGAACCGAAATCGGTTGTGCTCGCGACTCAGCCGCGTTGTCGCGAGATCCACGTCATCCTCGACAATCTCTCGGCACACAAGTCGGCAAAGGTCCGACGCTTTCTCGAGACCACGCCTAGACTCACGCTGCACTACACCCCGACCGATTCCTCTTGGCGTAGGCGACGGCGGTCTCGTCCGTCATCGACACGATGTCGAAGTGAATCAGGCTGGACTCCAGCCACGCTTCGTAGGAAGAGCGCCGCTTCGACTGCGCGATGCCGTCCCGGAACTCGCCGATCACGGTGAAGGTCGCGCCATTCAGCGAGACGTCGTGGCCGACGACATCGGCGGCGGCACCACAATGGCTCTGTCGAAGTTCATGGATCAGCACGATTACCTTGTCCTTGCCCGCCTGGTCCTCGCGTCGGGGGCGAAGGCTCGTCCGAGCAGGGGCCGGACGTGCAGGCCGTTCGCGGAAACCCACGTGCCGGCGCTGCCCAAGGCCCCGGGGTTTGGCGAACCCGCCGGTCGCGGTGAAGAAGTGACCTTCACATTCGAGAGCTGGCTCGTGATACACGGGCGTAGTGGTCGCATACGAGACGGTTCCACATGAGTACGAGCTTGCACAATCGTGACCGGGGCCGGCGAACATCAACGACACGGCCACGAGTCCGGGCGAGTGGCGAACGGCTCGACCGCGAGCATCAGTAGGGACGCACTTCTATCAGTCGCAGGAACTCGTCAGCCTTCTGGTCCCGGCGCCGCTTGAGCTCCTCGAACCGTCGGGCTTGCTCGGGGCGCCGGGCATCCTTGGTGCGCTCGTAGAGCATCAGGAGGTGGTAGTTGCCGAGGTAGTTGTCGGGGTCCAGCTCGAGGCACCTCGCCAGCGCCTGCTCGGCCCGCTCGGTCTCGCGCCGGCGGAGATAGAGGAAACCGAGCTCGGCGTAGGGCTCGGGATAGCGTGGGTTTGCCTCGACCGCCTTTTCCGCGAGGCGTAGCGCTTCTTCGAAGTCGTTCTCCTCTCGAGCCATCCGCGCGAGGAAGTAGTTGGCCGCCGCCGCGGTGTCGGCCTGGAGAGCCGCCTTGTTGAGGTCCGCTCGGGCGCTCGCGAAATCTCCGGCCTTGAAGGCCGCGATCCCGAGGACGAGGAGGGCGCGGGTGTCGGCAGGCTTGAGCTCAGCGTACTTTCGGAAGTACGGGATCGCCTCGCCGGGGTCGCGCCGCTGGAGCGCCACCGCGCCGAAGGCGTAGTTGAAGTGCGGGTTGTCGGGCTCGAGCCGAACCGCCTCCTTCAGCGAGTCGTAGGCCTCGGCCCCGAGGTCGAGGTCCACGCACACCATGCCAAAGAAGAAATGGACGCCGGCGTTGCCCGGTTCGAGCGTCCGGGCGTGGGCGAGATAGCCGAGGGCGCCTCTGAAGTCCTTCTTCTTGTGGGCCACTCGAGCCAGGCGCACCAGAACGTCCACGGAGTCGGGTTGGGCCGCCGCCGCTTCTTCCAGCACCTGCCGGGCACGACCCAAGTCACGCTGGTCCTCATGGAGCCGGCCGAGCAGGACCAAATCGTCGAGCGAAGCCAACCCCCGCGCTCGCAGGGCTTCGACGAGATCGAGCGCGATGTCCTGGCGGCCATGGGCGGCGAGCGTGGGCAGGATCGAGCGGACGTCCGCCTCGACCAGCTCCGGACGTCGGAGCAGCCGCTCCGCGGTGGCATCGGCTTCGGGCCGCTCTCCCCGGCCCGCGTGGTCCGCGCATCGCAGGGCCAGGGCCTGGGCTCGCTCCTGGGACGCCGAGGGGAGGAGGTTCAGGTGATCGAGCGACCTGCCGAATTCCCCGAGCGCATGAAGCAGCACCGCGCTCTGGTAAGCGGCCTCGGCGTGAGCGGGGGCGAAGCCAAGCACCGACTGGTAAGCCTCCAGGGCCTTGCGCGTCGCGTCGGCGTCCTTGCCCGTGTTCTCCTGGTAGAGTCGACCCAGGTTGAGGCAGGCGTCCGTGTATTGTGGCGCGCGCTGGACGGCCTCGCGGAACAGGACCTCGGCCCGAGCGTAGGCCCCTTCTTCCGCCTCGAGCACGCCCAGGAAGTTGTAGACGGCGGGGCTTTCGGGATAGAGGCGAAGGGCGTCCGTCAGATCTCGGCGAGCCCCGGCGCGATCGGAAGACCGCAAACGCACCTGGGCCCGCGTGAGCAGATCGGCAAGCGAGGGAGGTCCGGACGCCACCTGCGCTCCGAGCAGCAGGAACAGGGCCACAAGCATCGGAAGGCATTTTAGTCACGTCGACGGGGTGCTTCTACTTCCCGCGGGCCTCTCGCCGCCCTATACTCCCGGAAGCCCCGGCCATGCCTGCCCTTCGTGCCATCGCGGCCGTCCTGTTGCTCGCGCTCCCATCGCCGGAAGAGCCGCAGGAGTTGCCGCCCGAGGTGCAGGCGCCGTTCGAGGAGGGGGTCAGCGCCCTGAAGGCGGGAAGGCTCGACGTCGCGGAGGCGGCTTTCAAGACCGTCCTTCGTGGAGGTGGAGACCTTGCCTACGTCCACAACAACCTGGGAATCGTCTACCAGGAAGGCGGGAACCACCCGCAGGCCGTCGCCGCCTTCCGCGAAGCGATCCGGCGCGACCCCCGCTATGTGGCGCCGCGCGTGGGGCTCGGTGCGAGCCTTTGCGCCCTCGGTCAGTGGGCCGTGGCTAGGCGGGAGCTCGAGCAGGCCGTGAAGCTCGCTCCGCGCGAGCCATTGACTCGCCTTCAGCTCGCCAAGGCGTACGAGCAGGGCCGGAACTGGGCCGGGGCGGTGGAGCAATACCGGGCCCTGCGCGAGATCGCCCCCGGCGACCCCGAGTACGCGTACGGCCTCGGCAAGGCCTATCTCAGCCTCTCCGAGGGGTGCTTGCGCGAGCTCCGCCAGCTCGACACCGGCCAAGCCCGGTTGCAGCAGGCTCTCGGCCACAACTACCGCGTTCAGGGCAAGAGGGAGCTCGCCCTGCGCGCTTTCGAGCGGGCCGCCAAGGCGGACCCGACCCTGCCGGAGATCCATCTGGCCCTGGCCCAGCTCCTCATGCAAGAGGAGCGTTGGGAGGAGGCTCGCGTGGAGATCGAGCGCGAGCTGGCCCTCGTCCCCGAGAGCGCGGGCGCCAGAGCGCTCCAGCGACGTCTTCAGGCTACCGAACCGCAATGACCGTGACGAGGCGGAGCGCCTCTCAGGCGCGGTCGATGGCGGCGGCGACGCGATTGGCCGAGCGGGTGGCGGCTTCCATGCCCCAGTTCAGGTTGTCGGCGTAGGCGCCCACGAACTGGACACGACCTTCGGGCTCGATGACCTTCGGCCAGAAGCGGGGAAGCCGGCCCGGCGCGTAGTTCACGGGCTCGCAGGCCATGACCCACGGGTCCCGCGCCCAGTCCACGACGAAGGCCTGCTCGATGTCCTCGGAGCGGCCGGGGTAGTACTTGCGCAGGGTGGCGAGCGCATCCTCCGTCCTCGTCATGCCGGCCGCGGTGGAAACGAGCAGGCCCCGACTCGTCTCGACGTCGTCCCCCGTGCTCCACATGTGCTCGAGGGCGCCTTCGTCGAGAACGATGTTGGGGCTGACGCCGTCCTTGACCCAGAACTTCGATCGGGACTGGAACACCGGACGCGAGGCGGTGTAGTAGGGGAAGCCCTGGACGACGTACTGCCGCGCCTCGGGCCAGGCGGGCGTCACCGGCACCTCGCGCAGCATCACGAGCGACATCGCCGAGACCAGCCAATCGGCCTCCATCGTCTTCTCGCGGCCGGCCTCGCGATAGCGGACCCGCACGCCGGCATCGCCCCGCTCGATGCCGGTCACCGGGCAGCCGAGGCGCACGCGGTCGCCGAGGCGCGCGGTGAACGTGTTCGGCAGGGTCTGGTTCCCTCCCTTGATGCGGAAGACCTCGGTCGGGAAGAGGGGCACTCCCCGGAGCTTCAGGAGACCGGCGTGCCAGACGGAATGGAGCGCCGAGGACTGCGCGTCGCCAATGAAGCGGAGGGCGCCGGCGGAGGCGCCGTCCTTCTTGAAGAGGTCCGTGAGCGTCACCTGGTCGAGGGCGTCGAGACCGGCGTCGAAGGGGCGGTACTCGTCGTGGAAGGCGTCGACGTAGGGAGCGTAGTAGAGGGCGGCCAGGTTCCACCACGGCTCGCGGCGCAGGAAGTCGATCTCCCGCTGGTTCATGCCGAAGCCGGACAGGATCTTCGGATCGGCCAGCATCTCCTCGGTATGGAGGCGGCCGTCGATGAGGCGCAGGATGTTCTCGCGACGCCGATAGGGTAAGGCCGTGAGGCCGAACTCCTTCACGTAGCCCCAGAACAACTCGTAGCCGGGCCGGGTGAAGTGCTCGGCCCCGCCGTCCACGTAGAGGCCGTCGGCCAGAGGGTCGCGGATCGTGCGCACGTGACCACCGGTCGTTCCGGCGGCCTCGAGGACCGTCACGTCGTGCCCGCGCCTCACGAGCTCGTAGGCGCAGCACAGCCCGCCGATCCCGCCGCCGGCGACGATGACGCGCTGCGTGCGGCGTGGGGAAGCGACGCCCGGGACCCCGGATGCCAGACCGCCAACCACGGCTCCGCCTACCAGCTTCAGGATCTCGCGTCGCTGGAGGCTCGTGGTTTCGTGTCGTCGGCGTGGAGCGTCGCAAGGCATGGAGGTGCCTCCCTCAGGTTGGCTGAATGCTAGGGCGTGCCGGACGGGGGGTCAAACGGCGCCCACGGACATCGCGAGAGCTTGATTCTTCCGGGCCGCGAGGGGCAAGATCTCCCCCCGATGATGCACGGTCGCCTGGTTCTCATCCTTGGCCTTTTCGCATCGTCTATCGCGGCGCAGGAGCCGCCACTCCGCCCGGAACCGGCTCCGACAGACCTCGGAGCGGAGGGCCTCCCGGGAGGACTCGACAAGACCGGCCTGGACGTCGAGCGCCGTTCTCGTATCGAGGATGCCTTACGGGCCCGCGCCTATGATCGGGCCGAGACCCTTCTGATCGATGCCGTCGAGCGGGCGCCCACGTCGCCCGAGCTCCTGCGTCTCCTGGGTGGCGTGCGCATGCTGCGCGGAGAGGCCCTGGGCGCCGCCGTCGCGCTCAAGAAGGCCGAGGCGCTCGCTCCCCTCGACGAGCGCAGCCGGTTCACGCTGGCCATGTCTTACGTGGCGATGGGCCGCCGGGCCTGGGCGCGTCCCGAGCTTCGTACCCTGGCGGAGGCCGCTCCCCGAAACCCGCTCTACGTCTACTGGACCGCTCGCCTCGACTACGACGACGGCCAGTACGCGGCGGCCGTCGAAGGCCTGAAGCGTGCGATCGAGATCGATCCGGGCTTCATGAAGGCCCATGACAACCTCGGCCTCAGCTACGAAGCGCTCGGTCGTAGCGACGAAGCCATCGCCAGCTACGAGACCGCTCTCGGGCTGAATCGCGCTTCGAAGGCGCCCTCGGCATGGCCGGCCTTGAACCTCGGCCTGCTGCTCGCACGCGAGGATCGCCGCGACGAGGCCGAGGCGCTCTTCCGTGAGTCGCTGCGCGCCGATCCCGGGTTCCCACAGGGCCACTACCAGCTCGGCGTCGTCCTAGAAAAGAAGGGCCGCGCCGCGGAAGCCATCAAGGAGCTGGAGGACGCCTCGCGTCTAGACGCTGGCTATCCAGAGCCGCAGTATGCGCTCGCTCGTCTCTACCGGCATGGAGGCGACGCGACCAAGGCCGACCGAGCGCTGGAACTCTTCCAGAAGCTCAAGAAAGAAAGAGGCCAGGCCGGCTCAGGGGCGCATTAGTCAGCCCCGCCGGCCTGGCTCAACGAACCACCGCGGGCGCTAGAACTCGAAGCGCGCCGCCACCTGAACGACCCGTGGGTCGCTCACCCCACCCGTCCACGAGCCGAAGCTGGGGCTGGCCAGGTCGGTGTCGAACGCGGGCCCGCCGTTGATGTCGCCGCTCCACCCGAAGACGTGCCAGTTCCACACGTTGAAGGCCTCGACGCGCAACTGGAGGTTCATCCGGCCGCCGATCTTCGTGTTCTTGATGAGCGAGAGATCCTGGTTGCGGTACGAAAAGCCCCGGAGGCTGCTGATGCGTGGTCCGGTCCCGTAGTAGAAGTTGAACGCGTCCACGGACTCGAAGGCGTCCTTGTTGAAGAGCGGTCCCTTGGCGGGGTCGAAGCTGCCTTTGTCCTGGGCGAAGGGGTTGACCCCGTCCTTGAACGCCGGTATGCAGCCGGCCCGGAACTGGCCGGGCACGTTGCAGAAGCTCGAGCGGAAGAAGAACGGGAGGCCGGTCGAGTAGCGGAAGACCGTGCTGAGCTGCCAGCCCCCGAGGAGCGCGTTGGTCATGCCGCCCCTGTCGAGGAGCTTCTTCCCCCGGCCCACGGGAAGCTCGTACACGAGGGCCGCCGAGAGGACGTGCGCCACGTCGTCTGAGGCCAGGCCCTTGTTGCGCTCCTTCTCGAAGGGGGAGATGAGCCCCGTGACCCCGTTCCAGGTGAGGGCTTCTGTCTGCACGTTGTCAGCGCCGCTCGTGAGGATCTTGCCGAAGGTGTAGGAGACGAGAGCGTACGTGCCTCCCGAGAACCGCTTCTCGAGCTTGGCCTGCAGGGAGTGGTAGGTGGACACCCCCTCGTTCTCGTTCGCGCCCTGGAGCGACGAGCAGTACTGGGGATAGGGCAGGAGGGCCTGGGCCAGGGAGGGGGCACAGCTCGTCATCTGCTCACGCCACCCCGGGTACGGCTCGGGCACGCCGTGCAGCGACGTCTGCCCTTCCTGGAACTCGTCGTTCAACTGGCTGCCCAGCGAGAGGAGCTTGGGGTCGAGGGCGTTCAGCGGGTTGTTGAGAGAGGGCAGGCGGGTCGTCCGGTTGCCTACGTAAGCGACGCCCACCGTGAACCCCTTCGCGATCTCCCGGTCCAGGGTCAGGTTCCACTGCTGGGAGCGGGCTCGTTCGTTGGCATTCAGGGGACGGTACCTGAGGTCCTGACCATTGCGGTACGCGGAATCGATGAAGGGGGGCGGGGCGAAGTCCTGGGGGAAGCCGTTCTGGAGAAGGAAGGCCGGCTGGAGCCCACCCAGGGTGCTGTTGAAGGCGACGTTGCTGGAGAACCCATCCTGGCTGGGGGCACCTTCCCAGCCGGGGTAGAACGCGCGGTCGTAGAAGATGCCCCAGCCCGCGCGGACGAGCGTCTTCTGGTTGATCGCGTAGGTCAGACCCAGTCGGGGGGCGAAGGCCTTCTTGAAGGGCTTCTCCGGATAGGGGGCGCCGTAGCTGGCGGCCCCGTAATCGGTCCCCGCGAAGGCGAGGCGTCCCGGCCGTCCACCGGCCCCGGGGTTGGGCCCCGTGGGATCGAAGAAAGACAGATGGTTGTACTTTTCACTGAGAGGGGTGAAGTAGTCCCAGCGCAGGCCGTAGTTCAGGGTCAGCTTGCTGTTCACCCTCCAGGTGTCGCCCGCGTGAAGCACGTAGGCTTGCTGGCGGGAGTAGGCCGTTCTCGCATCCCCCCAAAGGTCCACGTTCGCGCTATCCACCGCGCCGAGGAGGAAACTGGCGATGGGGCTCCCGCTGACCTCGTCCAGGAGGCCGGTGGCCCCGCGCCCGAAGGAGAAGCTGCCCGCTTCGTTGACGTTGGTGTGGGCGTTGTAGCCGAGGTTGCGGTATTCGAACCCGCCCTTGAGGGTATGGTTGCCGCGGACCCAGGTCAGCAGGTCGTTGACGATGTAGGTCGGCCGGGTCGAGAGGTTTCCGAGATTGGGCCCGCGGGTATTACCCCACTGGGCGAAATCATCGCTGAAGCCGATCACGGGAGGCGTGTTCTGGACGGCGACGCCCGCGATCTTGGGCAACTTGTCCAGGGCGTCGACGTTCACGCTCCCGTAACCCTCGTTGCGGTTCAGGTAGCCGAAGGCGAGGTGGTTCAGGAGGTTGGGGCCGAAGGTGTGGTCCCAGTTGAAGCGGTTGACCCAGGAGTTCTGGGGGTCGGAGAACTCCTCGTTGGCCAGCTCGTGGGGCAGGGTCGAGAAGAACTTCTTCGGTGCGCGCTGGTGCCACAGCGAAACGGACATGTGGTCTCTCTGGCCGGCGTAGGTGTCGAACCGCATGAAGAAGTAGTTGCTGTCGCCCAGGATGGTGTCCGGGATGGCGGTCGGCACGAGGTAGTTGTTGAGGGGGTCGCCGTTCGTGGGCGTGGGAAGGAACCCCATGAACTGTTGGGCCTGGGGCGTGATCCGATTCGCCGGGATGATGTTGCCCGGGAAGGGATCCTTCACCACGGTGCCGTCGGGGAGGACTCGGATCGTGGCGGGATCGTAGATCGGGATCAGGTTGCCGTCGGCGTCCCGCCAGTCGCTGAAGTCCCCCCCGCGCTCCTTGAGGGACGGGATGGAGAGGGTCGGCCGGTTGGCGCCACCGGTCTGCCGGAAGCCCTCGACGTTCACGTAGAAGTAGCTCTTGACGGAGTTCGACCACAAGACTGGAATCTTGGCCGGGCCGCCGATGTTGGCTCCGAAGTTGTTCTTCTTCAGGGGGGACTTTGTGTCGCTGCCCCACTGGCGGGCGTTCAATCTGTCGTTCTGGTGGTAGTCGAAGACCGCGCCGTGGAAGGCATCGGTTCCGGACTTGGTGGTGGCCACGATCTGCCCTGAGGTGCTCGCGCCGTACTGCGGCTCGTAGCTGGAGGTCACCACCTTGATCTCGCTCACCATGTCCGGGGAGAACGGGAAGTCCTGGAAGATCGAGATCATCCCACTCTGGTTTAAGGTCCCCTGCTGCATGCTCACGCCGTCGACTACGGCCTCGTCGCCGGTCGCCATGCCTCCGTTGATCCGGGCGTCGAATGCGTTGCCCTGGCCGCCGCTGGAGACACCCGGCACCAGGAGAACCATGCTGGCCGCCGCCCGGGGGCCGGTCCCGAAGGCGATGGGCAGTTGCTGTAGCGTGCCCGGCGCAATGCCGTCCTCGTGGGCCCCGCTTTCGTAGTTCATGGTCGAGGTCTCGGCCACGACCTCTACTTGCTCGCTCTGCGCGCCGAGGGCGAGGCTCAGATCGACCCGCACGTCGGCGTTCAGGTTCACTTCGATGTTCTTCTGAACCTGCGGCTTGAACCCGGCCGCGGTTGCACGGAGCTCGTAGGTGCCGGGAACCAGGTTTCGAAAGGCGTACTCGCCCTTCTCCAGGGAGGTGCGCTTCATCTCGATGCCGCCGGCCTGGTTCTTCAGAGCCAGATCGGCCCCACTGATGGACGCACCGCTCGGGTCTTTCACCGTGCCACTGATCGAGCCGTTGAAGCTCTGGGCCCAGGCCGAGACCGGCAGCAAAACGGCCACCGCCAACAATAGGCTCGCAGGAATTATGCGACTCTTTCGCATCGGCGACTCCTTCTTGGGCGGCCTGCCAAACGGGTCATGGCCACGCGGATATCTCGATCCCGATGGGTTCTTAAGCTTGCGATTTCTTGCGTTCATTTACGTTTACTGATGGAAGTACCACGGCCACCGATGGCCTGTCAAGAAGATTTATGGGGTCCGATCATAAGTGTTTTGTCCCCCGGAGCCCGTCGACCCCTGGAGGTAGTCGCTCTACAATGCCGGAGGCATGACGAAACCGACCGCCGCCTGCCTCGGCGGCCCCCGCGTCTCTCCCGGCCACGCCCGTATCGCCCTGACGGCTTTCCTTGCCCTCGGAAGCCTCACGACGGCGTGGGAGGCGGAGACGCGGCAAGACGTCCCGGAGTACGCTCGCGCGTTCGATCGCGGGGATTTTCCCAAAGCCATCGCCTTCGCGAAGGAGCAGCTCAAGGTCCGATCGACCGACGTCGCGGCGCAGCTCGTGGTCGCCCGGGGAGAGGCAGCGCTTGGGAGATTCGACGCCGCCTACGACGGCTTCCGCGAAGCCTTGCGCATGGATCAAAAGAGCCCGGACGCGCTCTACTATCTGGGGATCACGGCGGGGGTACTGGCCCAGATGGAGTACGAACGCCTGTTCGCCCTCGCCCCGGGCTCGCCCCGGGCGCATCAGCTCCTCGGCGAGTCGTACGAAGCGCAGTCGCGCACGGCGGAGGCCCAGGCCGAGTACGAGGCGGCGCTCGCGGAGAACCCCAAGTCGGTGGAGCTGCTGGTGGCGCTCGGCGATCTCACCCGGCGGAACGCGGACTACGACCAGGCGATCGTTTACTTCGAGAGGGCCGCGGCTCTGGCTCCACGGAGCTACGACGTCCTCTACGGCCTCGGCGTCAGTCATGGCCGCAAACAAGAGCACGCCAGGGCGATCGAGTACCTGCGCGCGGCGGTGCGGCTCGATCCCGCCTCGGCCGCCGCACACTTCGCCCTGGGCAGCTCGCTTCTGCAAACCGGCCAGGCGCAGTCCGCCGTGGTCGAGTTCGAGGCGGCCACGGCACAAGAGCCGCAGATGCGTCAGGCCTACTATCTGCTCGGGCGCGCCTACAAGACGCTGGGGCGGTCGCCGGCCAGCGAGGCCGCGTTCGCCAAGTTCCAGGAGCTGGTAAAGAAGGACGGCCCCGATGCGGGTCAGAGCGCGATCGATGCAAGCTCGGCGGCCGCGGGGGGGCCCGAGCCGCGCTGAGGCACTCGGCGTTTGCGGGAGTCTCCATGCGCAATCGCCGCGCCGCCGGCTGGGCGCTTTCGGTGTTCGGGGCCTCCGTCTGCCTCTGGGCCGCGGAGCAAGCCCCGCCGCCCACGGCGGGCGTCACGGGCCCGGTCGCCGCCGCCGCGCCCGGTGTGTCGTTCACCGACGTCACACGTGCGGCCGGCGTCGCCTCCTTCCGGCAGATCTCGGGGACCGCGGCCAAAGACTACATCCTGGAGGCCACCGGCTCCGGCGTCGCCCTCGTGGACTACGACAACGACGGATGGCTCGACGCGTACCTGGTCAACGGATCCACCTTCGCCGCTCTGCGGGGCCAGGACGAGGCTCCTTCCGCCGCGTTGTTCCGGAACAACCGCGACGGGACCTTTACCGACGTGACCGCAGTGGCCGGCGTCGCCAACCGCCGGTGGGGACAGGGCGTTTGCGTGGGCGACTTCGACAACGACGGCTGGCCCGACGTCTACGTCACGAACTTCGGCGCGAACCGGCTCTACCACAACGACGGCCACGGGGGGTTCACGGACGTGGCCGAGACCGCTGGGGTCGCCGCCCCGGGCTGGTCCACCGGCTGCGCCTTCGGCGACTACGACGGTGACGGACGCCTGGACCTCTTCGTGGCCGGCTACGTGGCACTCGACATCGAGCGCCTGCCGCCTGCGCCGCCCACCGCCGCGGGCCGACGGGTGGGGGACAAGGCGGCGTCTTCGAGCGAGCCGGTGCGGGGAGGCATGGGCGCCGCCTACCGGCCGGGCGCCGCCTACTGCGAGTACCGCGGCCAGCCCGTGATGTGCGGCCCGCGAGGTCTCAAGGGCGCAGGGGATCACCTCTTCCGAAACAACGGTGACGGGACCTTCACCGAGGTGAGCGAGAAGGCCGGGGTGGCGGACCCGAGCGGCTTGTACGGCTTCGGCGTGGCCTTCTTCGATTTCGACGACGACGGCCGACTCGACCTGTTCGTGGCCAACGACTCCGGCCCGAACTACCTCTACCGCAACCGGGGTGACGGCACCTTCCAGGACGTCAGCCTCGCCTCCGGGGCCGCCTTGAACGAGCTCGGCCTCGAGCAGGCGCACATGGGCGTGGCGGTCGGAGACTACGACCGCGACGGCCGCGACGACCTCCATGTCACGAACTTCGCGGACGACACCAACATCCTCTACCACAACGACGGAGGCGGCCTCTTCTCGGACGTGACCTTCGCCTCGGGAGTGGGACAGACCAGCATCCCCTTCCTCGGCTGGGGGACGAACTTCCTCGACTACGACAACGACGGATGGCTCGACCTCTTCGTGGCGAACGGCCATGTCTACCCCCTGGTGGACCGCTTCAACTGGAACACGTCGTACCGGCAACGGGCTCTCCTGTTCCGCAACGTGAAGGGGAAGTTCGTCGAGATCGGCGGGTCGGGCGGCCTTGGGCTCAACACCCCGCGCACTCTGAGGGGGTCGGCGGTGGGTGATTTCGACAACGATGGCGACATCGACGTCCTGGCGAGCGGCATCGACGACGTGCCCGCATTTCTGCGGAACGACGGCGGCAGCCGGGCGGGGCACTGGATCAACCTCCGGCTCGTCGGCGACCCGGCCCGGAAGTGCCCGCGCGACGCCATCGGCTCCGTCGTCTTCTGCACCACGAACGGCGTCAGACAGCGGGGCGAGGTGGCGAGCGGCCGGAGCCAGCTCTCGCAGTCCGACCTCCGGGTCCACTTCGGGCTCGGAGCCGCGACGCGGGTGGACCGCCTGGAAGTGCGTTGGGCGAACGGCCCCACCGTGGCCTACGACGTCCCGGCCGTCGATACGGCGCTGACCCTCGATCAGGCGCGGGGTGTGGTGGAGCGTGAGTCGCGCGGGCGCGGCCCGAACCCGCGATGAAGCGGACCTCTCTTGCTGCGCTCCTGCTGCTCACGGTCCTCGCGTCGCGAGCGGGTCTTCCCGCGACGTCGTCCAACGGCCCTACCCGCAGAACGGAATGTTCGGGTCGATCACCAACGCAGGCAGCTCGACGGGCAACTCGATCCAGCTCAAGCTCAACAAGCGCTGGAGCAACGGCCTCTGGCTGCTCAGCGCTTTCACATACGGCAAGGCGTTCAACGACCAGCCGGAGATTTGCTGCGCCTCGCCCTGGTCGCCTAACCCTAACAGGTACAACATCGGGGCCGAGCGCGGCCCCGCCGACTACGACCAGCGCTACCGCTCGGTCACGAGCTTTGCGCGGGATCTGCCCTTCGGCAAGGGGCGTCACTTCCTCGGGAGCTTCGGATCGAGGCCTTCAACGCCTTCAACCATCCCAACTTCGCGTTGCCCGACAACTACGTCGACGACGGCGAGTCGGCCGGGACGATCGACCACACGGCGCTCTCGCAGCGGCAGATCCAGTTCGGCGCGCGGCTCCGGTTCTAGCTTGTGGGCCGCCGCGCGGGCGTTCCTGCTTGCCGTGTTCATTGCGACGGTGGCCGATGCGCAGGAGGTGTTCGCCCCCGGTCGCGTGCCGGTGCCGGGGCCCGTGACCGACGGCCCGTACGCGCCGCAGCCGATCCTGCCGGGCGGCATCGTCGTCACGCTTTACACGCCGGGCTCACCGTTACGGCGTCAACGCCATCATCCTGCGCAATCGGCTGCGCAACGACGGCTACA
>JBGPYB010000083.1:0-20802 GCA_041493035.1 Vicinamibacteria bacterium
GGAGGCCGTAGGCCGCAGCCCAAGCGAGGGCCGTCGCTACGACGTCCACCAGGACGAGGAGCGCGACCACTCGTCGAGCCTGATACTTCAGCATGAGGGGGTTTTCCTGTCGGCCAATGCGTCGTCCACGAAGGCCTTGATGTGCCGCTCGAAGTTCGCGCGACCGTCAGCCTCGGCTCGCGCGCGGAGCAATCCGCTATTAAAACGCACGCTATCCAGGGAGTCAACGGCGGCCCGAAGCGCGGCCGCTGTGGGCTCGCGGAAGAGAAGGCCCGTCTCGCCCGGGACCACGGACTCTGGTCCGCCGCCTTCGGCAAAGATGATTGCCGGGCGGCCGCACGCCATCGCCTCCAGGGGGACGATGCCGAAGTCCTCGATCCCGGGCATGAGGACCGCGCGACACCCGCGGTAAAGCTGCCGGAGCGTCTCGTCGTCAACCTTGCCGAGGAAGGAGACTTCGCGGGGGGCAAGCGCCTTGAGGTGCCCTTCCTCCGGACCCCAGCCCACGATCCTGAGAGGCCGACCGCTGCCACGGTAGGCCTCGAGGACGAGATCGATGCGCTTGTAGGGGACGAGGGCCGAAACGACGAGGTCGTAGGTGCCGGGGACATCGGGGCCGGGGGTGAAGAAGTCGGTGTCGACGGGCGGGTGAATCACCTCGGCCTCGCGACCGTAGTGGCGGCGGATCCGCTCGGCGACGTAGCTGCTGTTGGCCGCAAAGCGGGAGACGCGTGCCGAGGACCGCACGTCCCATCGTCGCAGCCAGCGTGCGACGGCGGCCATGGCCGCCCGTACCGGCAGCGAGGCACGCCCCGGGCCGAAGTAGTCGTCGTACCGATCCCAGATGTAGCGCATCGGCGTGTGGCAATAGCTGACGTGTACAGCACCGGGCGCGGGCCAGACGCCCTTCGCGACGCAGTGGGAGCTGGACACCACCAGGTCGAAGCCCGAGAGGTCGAAGGACTCCGCCGCCAACGGGAAGAGGGGGAGATAGTGCCGGTAGCGGCGCGCCACCCCCGGGAGCACCTGCACGAAGCTCGTGCGGATGTCGCGCGCCTCCAACTCGGGGGCGACCGACCCGCGCACGTGGAGGAGCGTGAAGATCGGCGCGTCGGGGAAGAGGCGTGCGAGGGAGAGGAGGACCTTCTCGCCACCCCGCATCCCCGTCAACCAATCATGGACGAGGGCTGTCTTCAGGAGTCACCATGGCAGGCACAGAGCACCCCGAGAGAATAAGCGAGGGGTGCGGGAACGCCCAAGCAGCGGCGGAATCCGTTGCTCTTCAGGAGGACGACTTCGGCGCGGCGACGGCAGGCACGGGAAGCCCCAGCGCCTTCATGTAGACCGAATGAATGGCGCGGACGGAGCGGTCCCAACTGAAGGTCTGCGCCCGAGCGGGGCCGCGGACCCTGAGCTCGGCACGGAGAGCCTCGTCTCCAAGCGCCCGCTCGAGGCCGAGGGCGATGTCGTCGACGCTGTAGGGATCGACGAGGAGCGCCGCGTCGCCGACGACCTCGGGAAGGGACGAGATCCGCGACGTCACAACCGGCGTTCCGCACGCCATGGCTTCGAGAGGAGGGAGGCCAAACCCCTCGTAGAGCGACGGAAATGCGAAGACGTCCGCCAGACGGTAGAGCGCCGCCAGCGTGCGATCCGGGACGAAGCCGAAGAAGCGCACGTCCTGGCGGATATGTGCCCCCTCCACGCTCCGGCGCAGGGACCCGTAGCGGTTCACCTCGTCGCCGATGATGAGCAGCTTCAGGTCCTCGTGGCCCGGGCGCTGCTTGAGCAGGCCGAAGGCCGCGATCAGGCGATCGAGGTTCTTGTGGGGCTTGATGTTCCCGGCGTAGAGCACGAATCGGCCGCGGATCTGGTACCGCTCCCGCACCCGCTCCTTTTCCTCTTCCCCCGGATCGTCGAGGACGAAGGGATCGATGGCGTTCGGGACGACCTGGACCCGCTCCGGGTCCGCCTCGGGGTAGAAGCGCAGGATGTCCCGCCGCGAGGCTTCAGAGACCGTGAGGACGACGGCGCTCCGCCGGATCGCACTGCCCATCATGAAGCGGGCGTAGGTCCACGCCATGCGGTTGGGCAGGTACTGGGGGAAGAGCAAGTGGATGCAGTCGTGGATCGTGACGACGGAGGGTGTCGAGCAGAGAAGCGGCACCACGTAGTGCGGCGAGTGGAAGAGGTTCGCACCGTACTGGCGCAGCTTGAGGGGGATTGAGAAGTGTTCCTTGACGCTGTAGCCGGGGGAGTCGTCGACCACGGGGACGAAATTCTCCGCCAGGTCGCGCAGTGTGGCCTCATCGCCGCGGTTGCAGAATAGAAAATACGTCGTCTCGCCATCGAGGGGCGCCAGGTGACGGACCAGGTTCCGGACGTACGTACCGATCCCATAGTCCCGCCACTTCCGCGCGTCGATGGCGATTTTCATCCTCCCGGGCAAGGTAGCACGCGGGTTCCGAAAGCGGCAACGAAAAGTTCAGTGACCCCGGAGTCCGAGGCGGAGCTGCTCAAGCGCGGCGGCGAGAGCGTCCGGCCGGTCGTTCGGCAAGCGTGCCGCGATCCAGGAAAGGCTCCCCGACGCGGCCATCCACACGCGCAGGAGCCCGGTCAGGATTGCACCGTTGTGCTTGCGGTAGAAGAGCAGGTGGCTCCGGTGGTACTCGATCCGCGCGCGCGACGGCGCGGTCTCCATGCTTGCGCCCAGCCGATGCACCACTTCGGCCCGCGGTGTGAAGACGATGCGCCAGCCCGCCTTCCTGAGGCGGAGACAGAGGTCCACGTCCTCTTCGTAGAGAAAGAACTGCTCGTCGAGAAGGCTCACGGACTCGAGAGCCGACCGCCGGGCGAGCAGGCACGAACCTGAGAGCCAGTCGGGCTCGTGCTCTTGGCTGGCCCGCCTTTGGGCCGCGCGCAAAGTCGCGGCGTCGCGTCGTCGGATCCCGCGGACGAACCGCCTCTGGCGCCACTCGTTCCAGGGCGTGAGATCGGGTCCGAACGAGAGCTGCACCGTGCCGTCGGCATGCAGGGTTCGAGGACCCACGAGAGCTATGCCCGGCTGCGCATCGAGGATGCCGACGAGCGCCTCGACCGCTCCCGCGCGGACCTCGGCATCGCTGTTGATCAAGAGCGCGTAAGGCGCTCGAGAAAGCCTCAAGCCCTGGTTGCATCCCACCGCGAATCCTCGGTTCTCGTTGTTCTTCACGACCCGGACGAGTGGATGGATCAACTCAACGGCCTCGGCCGATTGGTCGGCACTTGCGTTGTCGACGACGATGACCTCGAACGGGACGGTGACCTCGCGCTCCAACGACGACACGCAGGCCACGAGGGCATCGCAGGTGTTGTACGAGACGATGACGGCCGAGACCCTCGGCGCAAGGGCGGAATCGGCCGCGACCATGGCGTTCATCCCCTCGCCGCCGCGGCCAGGACATCGCGGGTCGCCGCCGCCGCCTTCGCCCACGTCAGACGCGCCACGAGAGCCCGCCCGCGCGCCGCGAGGTCGGCGGCGCGACCCGGCTGGTCCAGCACCTGCTGAATCGCTCCGGCCACGGCCACGGCATCGCTCGGGTCCGCCAGCATGGCGGCTTCGGCGAACAGCTCGCCCGTGGCGGGGCGGATGCTCGTGACCACCGGGACGCCGCGGGCCATGGCCTCGATGACGGGGAGGCCGAAGCCCTCGTACTCGGAAAGGTAGACGGCGATATCGGCCGCGGCATAGCGCAACGCGAGCTGTTCCTCGCTCAGGAAGCCCAAGAGGCGCACATGGGACTCGAGGCCGAAGCCGGAGACGAGCGCCCCGAGATCGAGACTCGGGTGAGTGCGATTCTCTCCGACGACGTCGAGCAGGATGCGTGGGTGACGCGAACGCAGAAGCGCCACCGCCTGCAAGAGGATCGGAAGCCGCCGGCGGTTCAGGATCGATCCGACGCTCACGAGAAACGGACCGCGGACCGCAAGGGCCGCTAGGGAGGCCTCGCGGGGCGGAGCGGGCGAAGGGTCATCGTTCCCTCCGTGGAGGATCGAGGTGATGCGGCCTGCCATCTCGGGAAAGCGGCTCAGCACCTCGCGCCGGGTGAAGTCGGACACCGCGATCACGTGGCGCGAGGCGCGCAGGCTCATCGCCACGAGAACGCGTCGACGGAGCGCATCTCCGACGGAAAAATCGTCGGGGATCGAGAAGAACGACATGTCGTGGACCGTCGTGACCCTCGGGACCGCCAGAGACAGCGGGCACGAGTAGGCCGGTGCGAAGAAGACGTTCAGCCTATCGCGGCGGGCCGCCCGGGGAAGGCGCAGTTCCTGCCAGACGAGGCCGCGCGCCGGGAGATCTCCAAGCGGCCGCCTCTCGACGCGGGGGTGATCCAGGACCGGGTCGACGGGAGCGGGGCCGTTGAAGTACAGGATCAGGGAATCGTCGGTCGAACGGAGCCAGGTCCCGATCAAATTGCGGAGATAGCGCCCGACGCCGGTGGGCCGTCCCTGCAATTCCCGGGCGTCGATCCCTATCCGCACGGCGCGAAACCCCGCGTCTCGCTCCCCGCCCGGTTCACGACGCGAGGACGCGGCGGTAGAACTCCAGGGTACTGGCCGCCGCCACGTCCCAATCGAACTTCCGGCTCTGCTCCAGCCCCAGCCGGCGCTGTAGAGCCGCCTGCTCCGGATCGTCGAGGAGTCGCTCCATCCCCTTCGCGATCGAGGCGGTGTCCATGGGGTTCACGAGGGTGGCGGCACCGCCCGCGACCTCTTCGAGGCCCGAGCCCTTCGAGCATACGACCGGGAGGCCGGCGGCCATGGCCTCGGCCACCGGCAGACCGAATCCCTCCTCGAGAGACGGCAGGACCAGGGCCGCCGACGCGGCCATCAGGGCGCGGATGTCCCGCGTCTCCATGTAGCCGGTAGCCAGGATCTGCGCGCGCGAAATCGTCCCCCCCTGCGCCCAGTGGGAGCCGGGGCCCACGAGGACGAGGGGCGGGACGTGGGAGCGGCGCTGGGAGAGACCCATGTAAGCCATCGCGAGGTTCCGGAGGTTCTTCCGCTTGTCGTCGCTGCCGACGTAGAGAAACGCGCCCCGGGGCAGAAGGCGCCGCGTGAGGACGGCGTTGACCTCGGTTTCGGCGATCGGCTCCCGATAGGCGGGGTCGACGCCGTTGGGGATGACAGCGATCTTGGAGGCGGGAACGTTCAGGATGATCCGCGCCTCGGAGGCTGTGTGCTCCGACACGCAGATGACGCCGTCGGCGCGCTGCACGTGGTCACGGACCAGCGTCGCGTAGTCCCTCCGGATCTCCGCCTGCGTCATCTCCGGGTGCTTCAGGAAGAAGAGGTCGTGGAGGGTGACGACGTGGCGCGCCTTCTTCCCCGGGACGATGAGCGGGTGCGGGGAATGGACGAGGTCGAGGGGGACCCCCACGAGCCGGTCGAGGGCCGGCCAACCGAGGCGGTTCCAGGCAAAGTTGAGCGCCTGCACCGGAAGCCGACGGTCGACGAAAGTCACGTTGCCGGGCCACGTGGACGGGGGATACCGCTCCTTCAGCGAGGCCGAGAAGAAGACGAAGCGATCGTCCTTGGCGAGGGCCGGGAGGCGCCTTGCGAGGGCCAGGGCGTAGGCCCCGACGCCCGTGGGCCGCGACAGCGACGGGCGAAGATCGAGTCCGAAGTTCATGAGGCGGCGAAATGATAGCACTGCTCTGAATGTGCTACATTCTCGGCCCGCTCGCGGCGAACGTTAGAGTCATAGCCACTGTAGGAAAGGGGCAGATGAAGATTGGTGTCGTCGGGACCGGTTACGTCGGGCTCGTCGTCGGGGCGTGTCTCGCTGAGAACGGGAACAGCGTCGTGTGCGTCGACAACAACGCCGGGAAGATCGAGGCGCTCCAGCGCGGAGAGATCCCGATCTACGAACCCGGTCTCGAGGAGATGCTCCCGAGGAACGTGGCCGAGGAACGCCTTCGGTTCACCACGGACCTCGCCGGGGCGGTGCAGGAGAGTGAGATCCTGTTCATCGCCGTGGGAACGCCCCAGGACGGAGACGGGTCGGCCGACCTGACCTACGTCGTCGCGGTGGCGGAAGCCATCGGCCGCGCCATGAACGGCTGGAAGGTGATCGTCACGAAGTCCACGGTCCCCGTCGGCACGGCGGCCAAGGTGCGAGAGGTGATCGCCGGTGTCACGAAGCAGCCTTTCGCCGTCGTCTCGAACCCCGAGTTCCTGAAGGAGGGCGCGGCCGTCGACGACTTCCTGAAGCCCGACCGTGTCGTCATCGGCACCGACGATCCAAAGGTCGAGGCCATCATGAGGGAGCTCTACGAACCCTTCGTCCGCACCGGCCACCCCATCCTGGTGATGGACCACGCCTCGGCGGAGCTGACGAAGTACGCCGCCAACGCCATGCTGGCCACGCGCATCTCGTTCATGAACGAGATCGCGAACCTGTGCGACAAGGTAGGCGCCGACGTCCGGCAAGTCCGGATGGGGATCGGCTCGGACACGCGGATCGGATCGTCGTTCCTCTTCCCAGGGATCGGATACGGCGGCTCCTGCTTCCCGAAGGACGTGAAGGCGCTGCTCCGGACGGCCCACGATGCCGGCTGCAAGCTGAGCGTCGTTCAGGCCGTGGACGACGCCAACACCTACCAGAAGGCCATCCTGGTGCCGCGGGTCGAGGCGTATCTGGGCGGGCTCCAGGGGAAGACGATCGCCCTCTGGGGGCTTGCCTTCAAGCCCCGCACCGATGACATGCGCGACGCTCCGGCTTTGTCCATCATCGAGGCCCTCACGCGGAAGGGCGCATCAGTGCGTGTCTACGATCCGAAGGCCATGGCCGCGGCCAAGCAAGAGCTGGGCGATGCCGCCGTCACCTATTGCCACCGGAGCTACGAGGCCGTCGAGGGAGCCGATGCCCTGGTGATCGTGACGGAGTGGGGGGAGTTCCGCGAGCCCGATTTCGAACGAATGAAGAGCCTGATGCGCAGGCCGGCCATCTTCGACGGTCGCAACATCTACAAGCCCGACCACCTCCGCGAAGTCGGCTTCTACTACGAGGGGATCGGTCGGCGGTGAGGCGCGGGACGCCCCTGGAGGACCCGCTTCTCACGGTGGTCATGGCCGTCTACAACGAAAAGGCCACGATCGAGGAGATCGTCTCCCGTGTCCTCGCGGTCCCCGTGCGGAAGGAGCTGGTGGCGGTGGACGACTCGTCCACCGACGGCACCCGTGAGATCCTGGTGCGACTCGGGAAAGAACGCAGCTTCACCGTCGTGCTCCAGGACCCTAACCGCGGGAAGGGCGCCGCGGTGCGGCGGGGGATCGCCGAGGCCAAAGGGGACATCGTGGTCGTGCAGGACGCCGACCTCGAATACAGCCCCGAGGAATACCCTGAGCTGCTGGAGCTGATCATCCGCGGCAAAGCCGACGCCGTCTTCGGCAGCCGCTTCATCGGCCGCCACCGCTGCTTCCTGTTCACCCACTACCTCGCGAACCTGTTTCTGAACCTGGTCACCAACGTCCTCTACAACACGACGATGACCGACATGGAGACCTGCTTCAAAGCGGTCAGGACCGACGTCCTCCGGAAGATCACGCTTCGGAGCGACCGTTTCGGCATCGAGCCCGAGATCACCGCCAAGCTGTTCAAGGCAGGCGCCCGGGTCTACGAGGTTCCCATCACCTACGACGGCCGCGACTACTCCGAGGGCAAGAAGATCACCTGGCGCGACGGCTTCCCCGCCCTCTGGGCGTTGGTCAAGTATCGATTCGTCGATTGAGCTGGGGGGCGCTGCGCCGCGCCCCCCAGACCCCCCGCTCGCTTGTCCCGCGCCGTCTTGCCGTCGCGGGGCTACGCGGGAGCCTGCCCCCGAATGGGAGTGAATCCAGCTTCGCTCGCCTCTGTTCCTTGAGCCGAGTGGTTGCTGCCTCGTCGCTCGCTGACCTGCTGCTCGTGTCTGCGGCGTCGCAGAAGGACCGCTGAACTGCGCCTAGGCGTTCTACCTTGAGGGATCCGGCGGTTGCCGAGCGGAGGGTTTCGCCGTATACTGATGGGTCGGGCCGTCTCGGCGTAACACCCTGCTTCCCAAGGAGATGAGGCGATAGCGCTCCCCGCCATCCCCGAGGCTTTCTCCGCGCCTCCCCGGGCGGGGCGCCGTCCGTCCCGTCGACCGAGCCGGCACCTCCGCCAGGCCACCGATTTCTGGCGTGACTTTCGGGGGAGCGCCAGCCGCTTTCGTCGCCTCTTCTCCTACACGCGGCCGTACCGCGGGCGGCTCATCGTCTCGTGGATCGCGACTGCGGGCTACGCGGCGGCCGGAGCCCTACTCGCCTACATGGTTCGGCCCATCTTCGACAAGGTCCTGATCAACAGCATCGACACGGCCCCGGTCGCGGCCACCATCCTGGCGCTCTACATCGTCAAGGGGGCCTGCGCCTACCTGGCCACGACGCTCGTCGCCTCGGTGGGGCAGCGGGCGGTCACCGACCTCAGGAACGCTCTCTACGAGCACATCCTCAGGCAGTCGTTCTCGTTTCTCCGAGGCCATAGCACGGGCTCCTTGATGAGTCACATCACGGCCGACGTGGAGCGAATCCAGAACGCCGTCTCCGAGGTGGCCGGGGACCTTCTCAAGGAGGGCCTGACGGTAGTGGGATACGTGACCATCCTCTTCGTCCAGGACTGGCACCTGGCCCTCATCGCCCTCATCGGCATGCCCATCGCCTTTACGCCCCTCGTGCGGCTCGGGCGGCATCTGCGGTCGTCGAGCGAGACGTCCCTCCGCCGCTGGCGTGACATCACCGAGATCCTCCAGGAAACGATCTCGGGCTTCCTCATCGTCAAGGCCTTCGCAATGGAAGCCTTCGAGATCGAGCGCTTCCGCCGAGCAGCCTCGAGGCTGCTCCACGTGAACCTGCGTATCACCCGGACGACGGCGATTCAGCCACCGCTCATGGAAGCCGTGGGCGGACTGGCCCTCGTGGGAGCCCTGTTCTACGGCAGCTACGAGATCCAGCATCACATGCTCACACCGGGGCGCTTCGTCTCCTTCCTCGCGGCGCTCTTCCTGTCGTACACGCCAGTCAAGCGTCTCTCCCAGGTGAACGCCACGCTGCAAGGGGCTCTAGCGGGTGCCGCGCGGATCTTCAACGTGCTCGACACCCACCACGAGGTGATCGAGGAGCCGGGGGCACTGACCCTGCCCCGCATGTCCCGGGAGATCGAGTATCGCGACGTCGGGTTCCGGTACACGGATTCGGGAGCGGCGGTTCTGCGACGGGTCAGCTTCAGCGCGCGGGCCGGCGAGGTTGTCGCCATCGTGGCCACCAGCGGCGCCGGAAAGACGACCCTCGTGAACCTTCTGCCGCGCTTCTACGACGTGAGCGACGGCGCGGTCCTGATCGACGGGACCGATGTCCGGCGCGCCACCCTCACGAGCCTCCGGGAACAGATCGGCCTCGTGACCCAGGAGACGATCCTCTTCAACGACACCGTCCGCGCGAACATCGGCTACGGCCTGAAGGACGTGGACGAGGCGCGCCTCGAGAGCGCGGCGCGCGCGGCCTTCGCACACGACTTCATCCTGGATCTGCCGCGTCGCTACGACACGGTGATCGGCGAGCGTGGGAACCGTCTCTCCGGTGGCCAGCGCCAGCGTATCGCCATCGCCCGGGCTCTCCTCAAGGACCCGCCGATCCTCATCCTCGACGAGGCGACGTCATCGCTCGACCCCCAGTCGGAGAGGCTCGTGCAGGAGGCCCTCCAGAACCTCATCAAGGGGCGTACGACCCTCGTGATCGCCCATCGTCTCGCCACGGTGCGCAACGCCCACCGGATCGTCGTCCTGGACGGCGGCGAAGTGAAGGAGGTCGGAACCCACGACGAGTTGCTGAAGAGGGGTGGCATCTACAGCCGCCTCTACGACCTGCAGTTCCGCACCGAGGACCCCGCGCTGTGAGGCGAGGGTGATCCGCTCCATGACAGGCTATGGCGCGGCGTCCGCCGACGGAGCGAACCTGCGGGCCGCCGTCAGCGTCAAGAGCTTGAACCATCGGTATCTGGAGATCGGCATCTCCCTCTCTCGGCGCCTCGCTCCCCTGGAGGCCGAGGTCAAGGGGGCCGTTCAATCGCGCCTCCAGCGAGGGAAGGTCGAGGTGGCCGTGCGCGCTTCCTTTCTCGACGACGTCGGAGGGGACGTCGTGGCGTCAGCGCGGCTCGTGGCGGGCCTGGTGAGCGCGCTGCGACAGATCCAGACCGATCATCGCCTGGGCGGCGAGGTCAGCGTCGCCGACGTTGCGCGTTTCCCCGGGGCCCTCGAGATCCTCGATCCGCCAGCCGTCCTCGACGATGGCGCGCGGCGCGCGGTCCTGGGTCTCGTGGGCCAGGCCCTCGACGATCTCGAGGGAATGCGGAGATCCGAAGGAGCGCGCCTCTGTCAGGAGCTGGTCGAGCGCCTCTCGGCCATCGCGGGCGCCGCCGACCGGATCGAAGCCCTCTCGGAGGAGGGACGGTCGGCGCGACAGGCGGCGCTCCTGGAACGGGTCCGTTCCGTGGTCGAAGAGATCGGTCTCGACGAGGCTCGACTCTACCAGGAGGTCGTTCGCCTGGTGGACAGGGCCGACGTCGCGGAAGAGATCCAGCGTCTGCGGAGCCACGTCGCACTGGCCCGCGACCTGATGGGCAGTCCGGAGGCCTCCGGGAAGCGCCTCGACTTCCTGGCCCAGGAGTTGATGCGTGAGGCCAACACCATCGGCAGCAAGGCCGCCTCGGCGCCGATGGTCGCCGAGGTCGTGGGATTGAAGAGCGACGTCGAGCGTTTTCGGGAGCAGGTACAGAACGTTGAGTGAGCCCTCCATCATCGTCATCTCGGCCCCCTCTGGCGCCGGGAAGTCGACGGTCCTTGACCGCCTCCTGCGCGAGGTGGAAGGGCTGCGCTTCTCGGTCTCCCACACGACCAGGAGTCCGCGAGAGAGCGAGGCGGAGGGCGTTCACTACCGCTTTGTCACGCGGGCTACTTTCGAGGAGTTCCGCGCCAAGGGGCTCCTCCTGGAATCGGCCAGCGTCCATGGGGAGCTTTATGGAACCGGGCGCGCCGAGATCGAGGCGGCCCGCCGCGATGGCGTCGACCTGCTCCTGGACCTGGACGTGCAAGGAGCGGCGCAGATCCGCGCGGCCATCCCCGATGCCGTGTCGGTCTTTCTCCTGCCTCCTTCCTACGGCGACCTGGAGCGGCGCCTTCGGGGGCGAGGGCAAGACGACGAACCGACGATCCGCAGGCGTGTCGCCCGCGCGTCGGAAGAAGTGAGCTTGTACAAGGAGTTCGATCACGTGGTGGTGAACGATCAACTCGACGTTTGCGTCGCGACGGTCAAATCGATCATCGTCGCGGCTCGCTGCCGGACCAGTCGGATCGACGTGCGAGCCCGACGGATTCTGGAGACGTTCATTTCGAAGAAAGAGAGCTGAGCAATGGTTTCGAACCTGATCATGCCGAGGGAAATCGACAGCAAGTTCCGCTTCATCACCGTGGCGTCGCAACGGGCGAAGCAGCTCCAGAACGGGGCCAAGCCTCGCGTCGACAGCCGCAGCCGCAAGGCGACGCGGGTGGCGATGCAGGAAGTCCTGGCGGGGGCCATTTCGTGGGAGCTGTTGCCCGAGGTGCCGAAGACTCCTCCGGTCCAGGCTTGACCGCCAACCTGTAGCGGCTCATGCGCAGGGTCGTTCTTGGCGTCACAGGGTGCATCGGGGCCTACAAGGCCTGCGAGGTTCTGCGGGAGCTCCAGAAGTCCTCTGTGGACGTGCGGGTGGTGATGACGGAGAACGCCACCCGCTTCGTCTCGCCGATGACGATGGAGGCCCTCTCTCGCCACCCCGTCTTCCTGGATCAGTACGCCTTGGGGCCCGAGAGCGACATTCAGCACATCTCCCTGGCAGACGAGGCGGATTTACTCCTCGTGGCTCCGGCCACCGCCAACGTTCTGGGGAAGTTCGCTCGCGGGATCGCCGATGATGCCCTGTCGACGCTGTACCTCGCCACGACGGCTCCTGTTCTCCTGGCCCCGGCCATGAACGTCAACATGTTTCAGCACCCGGCCGTGGTCGAGAACATGGAGATCCTGCGGCGCCGCGGTGTTGGATTCGTAGGACCCGGCAGCGGGTACCTCGCCTGCGGGTGGCTCGGGAAGGGGCGGTTGGCGGAGGTGGGAGAGATCGTGGCGGCCACCCTCGCCGTCCTCGCTCGAGGGAGCCAAATGGCGGCCGACACGGTCGTGGTGACGGCCGGACCCACGGTCGAGGACATCGACCCGGTGCGTTTCCTCTCCAATAGGTCGAGCGGGCGGATGGGATACGACCTGGCGGAGTCGGCGCGCGATCGCGGCGCACGAGTCGTTCTGGTGAGCGGCCCCACGCAACTCCCGGCGCCCCGAGACGTCGAGCGGGTCGCCGTGCGATCGGCCGAAGACATGGCTGCCGCCGTCCGCGAGAGGGCGGCCGCCGCGACGATCGTGGTCATGGCCGCGGCCGTGGCCGACTATCGTCCGCGCGAGAAGGCGGCCCGCAAGATCAAGAAGACCGGGGGGGACCTCTCCCTCGACCTCGTGCCGAGCCCGGACATCCTCGCAGAGCTTGGCAAGACGAAGGGGACTCGCTTCCTCGTGGGCTTCGCGGCCGAGACGGACCACGTCCTCGAGAACGCCCGGAAGAAGCGCATGGCAAAGGGCCTGGACCTGATCGTGGCCAACGACGTGAGCCGCGCCGGAGCGGGCTTCGACGCGGTGACCAACGCCGGTGTGTTGATCGACGCCGCGGGGGGAGAGGTGGAAGTTCCCCTCGTGAGCAAGCGCGAGCTTGCCGATCGGATCTGGGATCGGGTGACCGAGCTGCGCAACGGAAAGAAGACCACCACGGAGGCACGGAGATCACGGAGGGGGACGAAGGGTAAGCCACGTGGGTGACTCCGAAGAGACTCTCCGCGACTTGCAGGAGCACGCGCGGTATCTCTCGGAGTTGACGTCGATCGGTGCGCCCCGTTTGGCCGCCGCGCCGAAGGATGTGAAGCGGGCGGCCATCGTTGGTGCGGCGCCCGCGACCGCGCCCTCGATCGAGGTCTCGCTTCCCGGGGAGAGTCTCGAGACCATCCGGGACTTCATCGGTGACTGCCAGCGCTGCAAGCTCTCCAAGGGGCGGAAGAACATCGTCTTCGGCCAGGGGAACCCGAAGGCGGGACTCATGTTCATCGGTGAGGCCCCCGGCGCCGACGAGGACGAGCAGGGGCTGGCCTTCATCGGCAGGGCCGGCCAGCTCCTGACCAAGATCATCGAAGCGATCGGCCTCACCCGCGACGAGGTCTTCATCGCGAACGTCATCAAGTGCCGCCCGCCGCAGAACCGAAATCCCGAACCTGACGAGATCACGGAATGTCAGCCTTTTCTCGAGCGGCAGATCGAGGCCATCCGGCCGAAGGTGCTGGTGGGTCTCGGCAAGTTCGGCGGTCAGTGGCTGCTGAAGACAGCCGAGCCGATCTCGCGGATCCGCGGTCGCTTTGGAGACTACAAGGGCATCAAGGTCATGCCGACATACCATCCCGCCTTCCTGCTCCGCAATCCGGCCGCCAAGAAGGAAGTCTGGGAAGACATGAAGGCGGTTCGAGCGGTCCTGGGCGAGTAGCGGGGCCTGCCCTGGCCGGCTCCCGAGTTAGAGTCCAGGCGCCATGGGCGATCGAGCCGTCTCCGTAGCGCTCCCGCTTCCGCTCCAGACGCCGTTCACCTATCGAGTCCCGGAAGGGATGCCGACGGCCGAGCGCGGCTGTCGCGTCCTCGTTTCCTTCGGTCCGCGTCGCGTCATCGGAATTGTGACGGGGGGCGTCGTGACTGGAAACGCCACGGCTGAACCCGTCGGAGCGCTCAAGGATCTCCTCGAGGTCATCGACGAAGCGCCCCTCGCACCCGCGCCGCTCCTGGACCTGGCTCAATGGGTGGCGGACCACTACTTGGCGCCGCCGGGGGAGTGTTTCAAGCTGGTTCTCCCCCCCGCCGGCGTTCGCGCCAGCCGGGCCGTCGCTCGCCTCGCCGCCCCCACGGAAGAATCCGACGATACCGTCATCGAGGCACTTCGGGGCGGCCCGCTACCATTGTCCACTCTTGCCCGCCGGCTGAAGAAAGATCCGACGGCGCATCTGTCGCGGCTCCGCCAGCAGGGGCGGGTCGTCGTGGACCAGGACCTGAGCGCCCAAGGCTTTCGCTTTGTCCGCATGGCGAGCCTGACGGGCATCGCGCCAGAGCCGCGCGGGAAGGCACAGGCCGAGGTCTTGGGTCGGCTTGCGAAGGCTGGCGGGCCCGTGAGCGTGGCGGACCTCGTTCGAGACCGGGCGTCGCTCCGAGGTGCCTTGGCGCGGCTGGAGGCTGCCGGAGCGGTGTCGATTCGTGAGGAACGCGACGTGCGCGGTCCGGAGATCCTCCCCGCGGCGGCGCGCGGACCTCTCGAGCCCTCGGTCGACCAGGCCGAAGCCCTTGGGCCCCTGCTCGAAGCCATAGGCGCCCCGGGGTTCGCGCCGTTCCTCCTTCATGGCGTCACCGGAAGCGGCAAGACCGAGGTCTACTTCCGGGTCGTCGAGCGAGCCCTGGAACAGGCGCGGAGTGCCATTCTCCTCGTCCCGGAGATCGCGCTGACGCCGTTCCTCATCCGCGCCGCGTCGGCGCGTTTCGGCGCGACCGTGTCGGTGATCCACAGCGAGCTGTCGGTCGGAGAGCGTCACGATCAATGGTGGCGCATCCGGGAAGGGGAGTCACGGGTCGTGGTGGGGGCGCGCTCCGCGGTCTTCGCGCCGATGAGCGATGTCGGAATCATCGTCGTGGACGAAGAGCACGAGGGCGCCTACAAGCAGGAGGAGAGTCCGCGATACCACGGCCGGGACGTGGCGGTGATGCGCGCCCGGCTCGAGGGATCCGTGATCGTCCTGGGCTCGGCGACGCCTTCGATCGAGTCCCACGCGAACGCCCTGGCGGGGAAGTATCGCCGCCTGGTCCTGGGAACGCGCATCGGTCCCCGTGGCCTTCCGCGGGTGGAGGTGGTGGACCGCCGCGCCGTTCTCAGGTCGGGAGGGGATCCGATCCTGACGCCCCCCCTCGTCGAGGCTGTCGAGGCGCGCTTGTCGAGGCGCGAGCAGACGCTCCTTCTGCTCAACCGTCGTGGCTACGCCACGAGCCTCCTCTGCCGCGAGTGCGGGCAGCAGGCCGCCTGCCCCAACTGCTCGGTCTCGCTGACGGTGCACCGCGCCGGTGCGACGATCGAGTGCCACTACTGCGGCTATCTCTCCAAGGCCCCGGCCGCCTGCGCCTTCTGCCGCGGGGAATACCTCCGCCTCTCGGGCTTCGGCACCGAGCGAGTCGCCGAGGCGGTGCATGCCGCGTTCCCTTCGGCGCGCATCGCGCGCCTCGACCGCGACATGGCCCGTCGACGCGGCGCCGTAGCCGGGGTCCTGGCCGAATTCGAGGCGGGGAAGACCGACATCCTGGTCGGCACCCAGATGATCGCCAAGGGGCACGACTTTCCTCGCGTGACCCTCGTCGGCGTGATCGACGCCGATGTGGGCCTTGGCATCCCCGACTTTCGCAACGCCGAGCGGACCTTCCAGCTCCTGACCCAGGTGGCGGGACGCGCCGGACGCGCCGAGCTGGCCGGAGAGGTCGTCCTCCAGAGCCATCTCCCAGACCACTACGCGCTGCGTCTCGCCTGCGCCCAGGACTACGAGGCGTTCTTCGCCCGCGAGATGGAGTTCCGGCGGACGATGGGATACCCGCCGTCGTCGGCCCTCCTCAACCTGATCGTCCGGTCGGCCGACGCGGCGCATGGCGCCCGCGAGGCGGCGGCCCTGGCACGATCGCTCCGCGAACGTGCTCCCGGCCACTTCCGCGTTCTTGGCCCGGCGCGAGCACCGCTGGCGCGGCTGCGTCAGGAGCACCGCCAGCAGATACTGCTCAAGGGGAACCGCGCCCCGATGCGCGAGGCGGTGCGGCGGGCTCTCGTCGAACGCTACGGCGAGGTGCGATGGCCCGGCATCGTCGTCGACGTCGACCCGAACAGCGTCATGTGACGCGCGCCGCCGGATCGTCGCTCCGTCATCCTTAGGACGCGGTTCCGCGTCGATCGTGTTACTTCGTCATCCTGAGGACGCGGTTCCGCATTCGTCGCGTCCGAAGGATCTGGCGGACCGGGGCTGACGCGGTCTCAGGACGGCGGTAGAACGCCGATGAGCTCCAGAATCGATTCCCACGAGCCGACGATGGGGCTGGGGACGAAGCTCACGATGAAGATGACGAGCCCCAGGAGCGCTACGGCTACGCGGGCGCGGCCCAGAGGCTCATCGTCGTTCAGCGTGGGGGGATGCTGGCGGCCCAGCACCCGAATCAGGATCGCCCAGAGGATCCAGCTCGGGCTGAAGTAGATGAGGCTGACGCACACCCACCAGCCGACACGGGAGACGATGCCGGCCCGCTCTCCGAGGAGGGCATAGACGACGTGGCCCCCGTCGAGCTGGCCGATGGGCATCAGGTTGAGGGCCGTCATGAACAGCCCGAACCACGAAGCCAGTCCGAGCGAGCCGATGACGACCGTGGATCCGTCGGGGATGGGAGCGAGGACGAGTTGTGTCACGAGCTTGAGCAGGAGCGGGTCGCCCAGATAGAGGGCGCTCGACGACGGCTCCACGCGCCCGACCGTCATCTCGCGGATGCTCAGGGCCAGGACCGGCAGGCAGACGGCAAAGCCCGCGATGGGTCCTGCGATGCCGATGTCGAACAAGGCCTTTCTATTCGGGAACGGGCTCTTGATACGGATGAAGGCGCCCAGTGTGCCGACCAGACTCACCAGCGGGAAGGGGATGAAGAACGGGAGCGTGGCATCGACGCGGTAGTAGCGGCACGCGAGGTAGTGACCCATCTCGTGGGCGAGCAGGATGGTCATGAGGCCGCCGACCAGAAGCGGACCGCCGCTCAGATAGACCGACGCTGACGTCAGGACGAACAGCAGAAGGTTCCGCCCCCACGCCTTCCAGGCCGACGGCTTCGGCGCGGCGGGCCAGGGCTTCCAACGAGCGGTGTCGGGAAGGGAGGTTGGCAGCCACTCCTCGGCGGGAGCGGAGGACGGCGGAAAGGAAGACGAGGTCAAGAGAGAAGGCCGGAGGGGCGAGTCTGCCGGGAGCCGAGCCGCTACTGGCTCAGGTTCTGGAGATCCTTGCCCGGCTTGAAGCGGATCGTCCGGCCGGGAGGGATGCGTACCTCTTTGCCCGTGCGGGGGTTACGGCCGATCCCGCGCTTCCGGGGCTTCACCTGGAACACTCCGAAGCCCCTGAGCTCGATCCGCTCCCCCTTCATCATCGAGGACTTCATGGCGTCAAGGACGGCCTCAACGGCCACCTCCGCCTTGACTTTGGTGATATCGGCCGCCCTGGAAACCTCGTTGATGATGTCCACCTTGATCATGGGGATGGACCTCCTTCTAAGTGACACGTATTATAGGACTAGGCCGAAATTGCTGTCAAACCGAACCCCTTCATGATCGAAATTCCCAGGATCGCCCTCGTCGGGCGGGCCAATGTCGGCAAGTCCACGCTGTTCAATCGGATCTGCGGACGGCGGAAGGCCATCACCGACGCCCGGCCCGGCTCCACCCGGGACCGGAACTACGCCCAGGTCACCTGGCAGGGGATCCCTTTCGAGCTGGTGGACACGGGCGGGCTCCTTCTGGAGACCGACGATCCCCTTCTAGGCCCGGCAGCCGAGCAGGCGGGACGGGCGATCGACGAGGCGACCCGCGTCGTCCTGGTGGTCGACGGCCGGGCGGGGCTTCTTCCAGACGACCAGGCCATCGCCGCCCGCCTCCGCAAAGGGGGGAAGCCGGTGTTCGTCGCAGTCAACAAGACGGAGGGGAAGGGGGAAGGCACCCCCGAGTTCTCGCGGCTCGGCTTCGACCACCTCGTCCCCATCTCGGCCGAGCATGGCCACGGAATCGGCGACCTGCTCGACGAGGTGCTCGCGGGCCTGCCACAGGTCGAGATACCGGAGGAGACGCCTCCGCTGAGCCTGGCCCTCGTCGGACGGCCGAACGTCGGGAAGTCGTCGCTCCTCAACCGTCTCCTCGGCGCGGAGCGATCGGTGGTGTCGCCGATCCCCGGCACCACGCGGGACGCGGTCGACAGCCTCCTGGAACGCGGGGGGCACCGCTACCTCTTCGTCGACACCGCCGGCATACGGCGCAACCGGCTCTTGAAGGAGACGGTGGACCACGTCAGCGTCGTCCAGGCGCGTCGGTCCATCGAGCGCGCCGACGTGGCGGTCCTGATCATGGACGCCGTCGAGGGTCCCCGCGACATGGACGCGACCATCGCCGGCTACATCCAGGAAGCGGGGCGCGGCGTCGTCATCGCGGTGAACAAGTGGGACCTGGCTGCCGACAACGAGCTGAAGATGCGGGCCTTCGAGGTGCGGGTGCGGGATCATCTCAAGTTCCTCGCCTATGCCCCCATCGTTTTCATCTCGGCGCGGACGGGGAAGGGGCTTGGCACACTGCTCCAGACCTCGCGCCGCGTCCGTGAGGGGTGCCTCCGGCGGATCACGACCGGTCAGCTCAACCGCCTCCTCGCCGATGCCGCCAAACGCCATGCGCCCAAGGCGGCGAAGGGGGGGCATCCCGTGAAGATCCTGTTCGCGAGCCAGATCGGCGTGGCTCCGCCCACCTTTGTGATCTCGATCAATCACCCGGTGGATCTCCACTTCTCCTATCGTCGCTACTTGGAGAACCAGCTCCGCGCCGCGTTCGATTTCGAGGGCGCACCCCTCGTCCTCAAGGTGAGGACCCGCAAGCACTGAGGGGAGCGCGGGTTTCCTCTTGACAACCCCCGGGGCCACTCATATAATGGTTTAAATCCCAAGCGTAAGTAGCTGTAATCACTGACTTTTATCCTGTTCTAGCTCGGGCCTCGATGACGAAGGCTGACATCGCGCGAATTGTCTACGAGCGTCACGGGGGGATCTCCAACCGAGAGGCGGCGAGGCTCGTCGAGATCATCTTCGAGTCGATCAAGAGGCGTCTGGGAGGCGGGGAAAAGGTCCAGATTACCGGTTTTGGCACGTTCGTGGTCCGCCAGAAACGGGAGCGCCGTGGGCGCAATCCCCAGACTGGAGAGGAGATGGTGATCAAGCCCCGTCGGTCGGTGGTCTTCCGCCCTTCGAAGCTCTTCGGCTCCGCCAACTCCTGACCTCCGCGAGCGGGCTAAGTGGAACGGAAGATCCCCAACAAACTATTCTTCAAGATCGGCGAGGTCTGCGAGATCACCGACACGCAGCCCTACGTCCTCCGCTACTGGGAGTCCGAATTCCCGTCGCTCGCTCCGGCGAAGAACAGCTCCGGGCAACGCATCTACAGGCGCCGCGACATCGAGACCGTGCTCCGCATCAAGCAGCTCCTGTACGAGGAAGGGTTCACCATCGCGGGAGCGAAGAAACGTCTCGAAGTCGAGATGGCGGGCCGCACCGACACGCCCGCTCCGGCGCAGGCCGTGGCCGCGGGGGGCGAGGACCGGGGCCGCACGGCCCTCGTTCAGGTGCGCGAGCAGCTTCGGGAGATATTGACTCTCCTGGAACGGAATGGTAAGTCTTAGAGTCAGTCCATCGGGATGTAGCGCAGCCTGGTAGCGCACCTGCTTGGGGTGCAGGTGGTCGGGAGTTCAAATCTCCCCATCCCGACCAGACCCTCCGGCGTTTCTGTAAAGCCCCGGACTCGCGTCTCGGGGCTTTTTCTTTCTATGACACCGCTGGTCATTCTCGTGACGAACGACGACGGCGTCCACGCCGCCGGCATCCGAGCGCTCGCCGCGGCCCTGACGGAGCTGGGGGAGGTCCACATCGTGGCCCCGGACCGCGAGGTGAGCGCCTGTTCCCAGTCGCTCACCCTCAAGCATCCGCTCCGGGCCCAGCGCATCGAGGACCGAGTCTACTCGGTGGACGGCACACCGGCGGATTGCGTGAACCTGGCCCTCGTCAAGCTTCTCCCGACGCGCCCCAGGCTCGTGGTTTCCGGCATCAACCACGGCGCCAACCTGGGAGAGGACGTCTTCTACTCAGGGACCGTGGGGGGGGCTCGGGAAGGAACGTTCTTCGGGATACCGTCCCTCGCCGTCTCCCTGGCAGCCAAAGGCGAAGCGGACTTCAGCCACGCCGCGGCGTACGGCCGCCGCGCGGCCGCCATGATCCTCGAGCACGGATTGCCGGCGCGGACGCTCCTCAACGTCAACGTCCCCCCCGGGAAGCCCGGCGGCGCCGTCATCACGGTCCAGGGGAGGCGCGATCACGAGGGTACCGTTCTCGAGGGGATCGATCCCCGCCATCGTCCCTACTACTGGATCGAGGAGGGGCGGGACCACTGGGTGAGAGACGAGTTGTCCGACATCCACGCGATCCGCCGCAACCTCGTCTCCATAACGCCCCTTCAGTCCGACACCACGCACCAGGGAGCGCTGTCGGCGCTCAAGGCGTGGGAGTCCAAGCTCGGCGACTACAAGCCCTGACGGTCTCCTCGGCGGTTGCAGTGTGCGTCTTGTGCCCCCCGGGAGACGTGCTATAGTTCGGCTGTTCTTCCGATCGGGGCGTGGCTCAGCCTGGCTAGAGCGCTTGGTTCGGGACCAAGAAGTCGGAGGTTCAAATCCTCTCGCCCCGACCACTTCCCTAACAACAACTTAACTATCCTTCCCCAGGGCTCCAAATCGGAGCCCTTCCTTCTTGATACGGCACCTGTACGGCAAGATGTCCGGA
>JBGPYB010000228.1:0-5807 GCA_041493035.1 Vicinamibacteria bacterium
CGTACTTTCCGAAGCCCTCCGGCACGAGGATGCCTCGGGCGATGAAAAACACGACCAGCCCCGCCGCGAACACGGCGGCGACGCGCAGAAGATGGGCCCTGTCCTTGAGCGATTCGCGCATCGCCCGCCAGCTTCGGGCCGGCCGCCGGAAGCGTCATGATGCATACGAATCAGGGACGGGGCCTCCCTCGATACAATCACCGAAACTCGGGCGAACCCTCAGACTGCCGGCGATCCGCGCGGCTTCTTCGGCCGGGGGTTCACGCGCTCGGTCGCGGAGGCCCGATTATGGTTCGGCTGCTCCGCCCTCCTCAGGCCTCGCGCGCGACCAGGGCTACCGGGTCAGAACTCATAGCGCAGGTTGACGTAGACGTTGTCGTTTTTGTCGAGCTGCCCGAAGAAGCTGGTCTTGCTTCTCCCCCCGAAGACGTTGGCCCCCGCGGAAACCCACACCCCGTCGGCCAGGCTGTGCCACACCTCCAGAATCAGATAGAAATCCTCATCCGTCGGACTCCAGTACCCGAACACAGAGAGCTTCCAGGTCTGGTACTTCGAGAGGCGCGTAAGCCTCGCCGTCACGAGCTGCCGCAGCTCGCCCTGCCTCGGAAACCCCTGGGGCAGGTTCGAGAGGTAGCGGTCATACCGCAGCGTCCGCTCCCCGTAGTATTGGAGGCCGACCGTGAAATCCGCGCTGAGCTGCCTCTGGTACCCGGCGAGGAAAAGGGCCTGGGAGTTCGGGAGGAGAGGGTCGGCGCCGGATCGGTCCTCACGGGAGTCGTAGTATCCGGCCTCGAGGCTGACGACGCCTCCCAAGGCTGCGCCCCGGGCGGAGGCTCCATACACGTTGCGACGCGGGTACCGCAGCAAGAGGCTCGGCGCGGCGGCCGTGCTGTCGGGGACCATGATGGGAGTCCGGTAGTAGCCGCGGTGCGCGTAGAGGGCGAGGTCCCAGCCGGACAGTGAGCCGGAGACCTTGAGCGCCAGCTCCGTGTTTCCGAGGTCGGTCCTGGGTTTCTCCGATGTTCGGCGGGTGATCTGGGGGAAGGGATCGAAGAGGAAGAACCTCTCTGCCGACGGAAGGCGGTCCGGCTCGAAGAAAGGGACGGCGATGGCCTCCAGGCCCACGGGCCCGACCTGGCCGGTGAGCTTCAACGCGTCCGATCCGACCTTGAGATACTCCAGCGGCCGACCGGTGAAAAGGGCGGTCCAGTCCTTGGGGAAGACGTCGTTGATGAAGAGGAGGTCCCCCGTCCCCCAGGTGATGACCTGCCGTCCCACTCGCGCCCCGATCGTCCCGCCGCCGACGTCGAGATAGACCTCCCGGATCTCCAGACCCACCTTTCCGGTCACGGCATCGTGAAAGAAGTCGGCCTTGGCCGCGAAGCCGCCGACCTGCGCGGGTATCCTCCCCGACAACGAGAGTTGGAGCCGCTCCTCGCCGACCAGGAAGTCGCCGCCGCCGCTCGGAAGCGTGGCGCCGGTGACCCGGGCGGCATAACCTGCCTGGGCGAAACCGTGCAGGATCACCTGCCCCTCGGCGGGGGCGCAGACGAGGGTGGCGAGCAACAGGGCGCAGGATCGATCCCGGACTCTCATCGCGTCCTACTGGATCCACTTCGCAGGCGGTGTCTGGAGGGACCGCTCGGAGAAGAGGCTCTCCTCGAGCCCGGCGTCGTAGTCCACGTTCTCGAAGACGACCTCGGTGTAGTGGCCGGTCTTGAGGTTCTTCATGGTGCGGCGGACGGCCGTCGGATGACCCTTGATCTCTTTGACCTCGTCCGCCGTGAAGACCCTGAAGAGCTCGTTCTGAACGTCGTAGTACTCTTCCTTGACGGGCAGGAACGAGGTCTTGTCGATCCAGGAGACCTTGCGGGAGAAGGCTGAGGCCGCCTTGGGGTTGCTCTCCACCACGTAGCAGTCCCGCCCGGCCATGGCTTCCTCTCGCAGGAGCTTGTAGGCGTCCGCGCCCAGGTCCCTTCCCGAGACGTCTTCGTAAGTGAAGTCCGAGCCCACGAAGCTCGACTGGTTGTCCCTGGCCGCGATGCGGGTCACGAGCTTGATGGCCGGGATGAAGAGCCAGCGGTCGTCGTCCTTGTCCGGGTACTTCCACACCAGAAAGGCCGTCCCCCGTACGTCCGCGGGGGCATGGAAGTAGGTGTAGTACTTCTGGTTGCGCCCCTCCTTGGCGTTGAGCCTGAGCATAGTGAGGCTTCGGCGACGCTCGTGGCCGGTCTTGTCCACGAGCCTCATGCCGACCTTGGCGGCGAAGTCCTGGCCGGCATAGAAGAAGGCCTGCTGCAGGCGCCGCATGATCTCTTCGGCCGCGGGGCTCTGGGTTTCCTGTGCCCGGACGCCCTCACCGGCAACCAGGGACAGGGCGATGAGTGCTGCCGCGACGAATCGGAAGATCCTCATGAGGCACCTCTCTCGAATAGCCAGCCCCTCAAGAGTACGATCAGGGCCGGCAGGTAAAGGATCGTCATCAGAGCCGACAGGGTCATCATGCTGACGATGAAAGCGCCCACGGTGACGTAGGGCGTGAGCGGCGCCAGCAGCATGACCGAGAAGGCCGCGGCGAAGAGCATGGCGTTGCGAACGATCCCTTTGCCCGGCCGGGCCGCGGTCCACACAAGCGCCTCGGTGACCGAGGCGCCCTCCGGGGCGCCCGGCGCGGGTCGGGTCTCGGAGAGCCTCGACTGGAAACGGCTGACGAAATGGATCGCGAAGTCCACGGCCATGCCCAGCGACAGGCAGCTCAGGACCGAGATCGGCATGTCGAAGTGCTTCCCGGCGAAGCCGAGGCACCCGTAGATCAGCAAGACCGTGAAGACGAGGGGCGTGTATCCCACCAAGGCCCATCGGAGAGAGCGGAAGTTGAAGGCCAGAATGACCCACACCGCCACGAGGGAGATGACGAATCCCTTGACCATGTCCCACAGCACCACGTCGTTCCAGACGAGGTTGAAGTAGGCGATGCCGGCGGGTTTGAACTCGAGGGGCGTGGCGTGCGCGGCCTTGAACTCCGAGACCGCCCGGATCACGGACCTCATGGCCTCGGCGTCCCAGGTCTTGAGCTGCACCCAGACGTTGGCCTGACGGAACGGATAGTCGGCCACGTTGTCGAGGTCCGAGGGTTTGGCCGACATGCTGAACAGGAAGAGGTACTGGCCCACCGCGTCCTTGGAGTCCGGGATCGTCTCGTACTCCGGGTCGTCCTGGTGAAGGACGCGGTTGATCCTCTTGACGTAGTCCACCACCGAGAAGGTCTTCCCGACCACGGGCAGCCTCTCCAGATGCCGCTGGAGGCCCTCGATCGTTCGGAGCGCCTCGGGGGTCTTGATGAAGTCGTCCTCCGGGGAGGCGGCGACGACATAGGCGAGGGACGTCCCGCCCAGGTTCGCGTTCAAGACCCTGTCCGCGACCCGCACCTCGCTGTCCTTCTTGAACCACTCGACCATGTTGTTGTCGACGACGATCCGGCTCAGGCCGACCACTGCGGCGGCCAGGAAGCCGAGCCCGACCAGCACGACCTTCCACGGGTGGCGCGCGCCGAGGGAAGCCAGGCGGCCGAGGAGCCGGGAGGTCCGGCTCGTGGCGATGTCTTCCCCTCGTGAGGCCCTTTCGACGTTCTCCTCCTTGACGAAGGTCAACATCGCGGGGACGAAGGTGAAGCTCAGGATCCTCAGGGCTAACGTGCCGAAAGCGACGAGCCCGCCGAAGACCCGGACCGGTACGATATTCATGAAGAGAAGGACGGCGAAGGCCGCGGCGGTCGCGAGCGCCGTGTAACGCACGGGCCGCCCGACCGCCTGCATCGTCTCCAGGATGGCGGTCTTCTTGTCCTTGCTCTCGCGGAAGCGGAAATAGAACTCGTTGAAGATGTGGATGCTGTCGGTCGCGATGGCCATCAAGAACACGGGGGCCATGGAGCTCATGATGTGGATGGGGAAACCGAGCCCTATCAGGAGGCCCATGCTCCAGAGGATGGCGATCATGGCGTCCATCATGAGCGCGATGGAGAGGAACAGGTCCCCGAACATGAGGTAGCGCGTGGCGAACATGACCAGCCCCGCGATGGGGGCGAAGATCGCCATCAGCTTGAACATCTCGGCGCCGAATGTGTCCCGGGCCACCGGATCCCCGGCGACGTAGTAGCGTTCGCCGCCTTTCTCCTTCGCCACGATCTTCCTGATGCTGTCCGCGATGGCCTTTCCGTTGGCGCCCTTCTCCAGGGGGACGTAGATGGCGGTGGTCTTCGCGTCGGCCGAGACGATCCGGTTGATGAACAGGGGATTGCCGAGGAGCGCCTCGCGGAGACGAGCGATCTCCTCCGCGCTCTTGGGCGCCTCGGGCATGAGCGGGCTCGCCCGGAGCGTCCCGCCCTCCACCGTGACGTTGTCCACGGTCGTGAAGCTGGCGACGTCCCTCGCCGCCACGCCTTTGAGCTGGAGGACCTCGGTCGTGATCCTGTGGACCCTCTCCAGGGTTTCCCTGTTGAACAGCCCGTCCTCGTTCACAATCCCGAGCACGATCGTGTCCTCGTAGAGCCCGAAGGTCCTCTCCACCTCGTCGTTGAACCTGCGGACGTCGGCGGTCTCGGGAAGCATGTGCTTCGGGTTGGTGTCCGTCTTCACCTTCGGGAACTGCGTGAGCGCAGCCAGGCTCAGGAGGCCCGTGAGGACCATCACCCAGCGGGGGTGCTCCACCGAGAACTCGACCAGCGGAACCCTCAGCCCCTTACGCACGGCGATCCTCGTTGGCCGCCACCAGCCCGCCCACTCCGCGCCGCGCAGCCCGTGTCGAGGTAGTGAAACGGCTTGAAGATCACCTGGACACCTCCGCGGTCTCGATGGGCAGCCCCGACGCGCGCCACTCCGGGAAGCCATCCTCGAGCCGCCGCGCCTTGCGGCGGCGCGCGCGCAGGATCTCCACCGCACGGAACGCGAGCACGCAGTAGGGCCCGCGGCAGTAGGCGACGATCTCCTTGTCGCGCGGAAGCTCGCCCACCCGCCGTGTCAGCTCCGCGAGGGGGATGGAGACCGCGCCGGGGAGGTGGCCTGCCCGGTACTCCTCGGTCGGGCGGACGTCGAGGATGAGTGCGGTTCCGGCCCGCGCGCGCTCGAGGAGCTCCTCCCGCTTGACCGGTTCGAGCCCGCCTGGCGAGGTGAAGTACTTCCTCACGATGTCGTCGACCTCAGCCATGTGGCGCTCGCCAAGGGTGCGGACGAGGCGCGCCAGCTCGTCGACGTCGTCGCCGGCGAGCCGGCAGCGGACGAACAGGCCGTCCTTGCGCGCGTCGACGAGACGCGCCTCCCGCAGCACCTGCAGGTGGTGCGAGGCGTTGGCGATCGAGAGCGACGCTTCCTTGGCGAGTGCCTCGACGGTTCGCTCCCCCTGGGCGAGGATCTCCAGCAGCTCGAGTCGGCTCGGGCTCGAGAGGGCCTTCCCGATCTTGGAGAACTGCTCGTAGAGACGGCGCTTGGGTTTCATGACATGAAACTATTCAAATCGTTATTAGAATAGTTCCGAGACTGCCGCCTGTCAAGGCCGTGGGCTTCCCAATAGAACGAAAGGAGAAACATGAAGAAGGTTCTGTGGACTGTCCTCGTCGGCAGTTTGGTCGTCCTGGGAGCCTCCGCGGCCCAGAAGGAAACCAAGTCGACGACGATGACCTGCACGTTGACGAAGAAAACCGTCGAGAAGTGCTGCTGCATCCAGAAGGACGGCAAGCTCTACTGCACACTCGCCAAGAAGACGGTGGACCCTTGCTGCTGCGAGCCCGCGGCAAAGTGAAGGCGCAGGCGTCA
>JBGPYB010000020.1:0-41664 GCA_041493035.1 Vicinamibacteria bacterium
CCGCCTTCATGCGCGTGATGAGGCGGCAGAGGTTGCGGTATCCGGTCTGGTTCTCGACGAGGACCGGCAGGACGCCTCCCCCCCGCAGCGTCAGCTCCGCGCCGACGATGGGCCGGATCCCCGCGGCACCGGCTGCCTTGAAAAAGCGCGGAGCGCCCGAGACGCCGTCGCGATCCAGGAGCGCCAGCGCCGGGTAACCGAGAGCGGCGGCGCGGGCCACGAGGTCCTCCGGGATGGAGGAGGCCCGGAGGAACGAAAACGCCGAGGAGGCGTGTAGCTCGACGTACATGGCTGGAGGACAGGACTAGATTCGCTTTTTCTTCGTTATCCTTACCCACGCCCCCCCACGAGTCAAACGCCTTTTGACACTCCGTTGCGCGCTTCCTACTCTAGACACGTGAAACGCACATATCTTCTGTTGAATGCACAGCTTCTCGAGGACGCCATGAGCCTGAGCGGCGAAAGCACCTACTCCCGAACGGTGGAGCGTGCTCTCAGGGACTTCGTTCGCCGCATCAAGGCGGGGCGAATCCTGGAGCTTGCGGGTTCGGGCCTTTGGCAAGGCAACCTGGCTGCGATGAGACGGGATGCCCGTCGCCTCCGACGATGACGGAACGCCTAACGCACGATCGCTCCTACTGGCTCACGCGCTTCCTCTTCCTGCGGATGCTGGGGCTCGTCTACACCGTGGCGTTCCTCGTGGTCGTCAACCAGTGGGAGCCGCTTCTCGGCAGCCATGGCCTCCTCCCCGCGGGCGCTTTCCTCGGCCGGATCGCGGCGAGTCACGGCCGCGACGTCACCCTGTTCTTTCAGCTTCCGACGCTCTTCTGGCTCGACGCTTCCGACGCCATGTTCCGGGCCTGCGGACTCGTGGGCCTCGGCCTTTCCCTCGCCGTTCTCTCGGGCTTCGCGAACGTCCCCATCCTGGCGGCCCTCTGGCTCCTCTACATGTCCTTCGTCCACGTCGGCCAGATCTTCTACGGCTACGGCTGGGAGACGCTGCTCCTGGAGACCGGTTTCCTGGCGATCTTCCTGGCGCCCCTCGGCCGCCCCGGGCCGTTTCCGCGGACGACGCCGACCCCCGCCGTCGTCATCGTCCTGTTGCGGTGGCTGATCTTCCGCGTGATGCTGGGAGCCGGGCTCATCAAGCTGCGCGGAGACTCCTGCTGGCGCGACCTCACGTGCCTCGTCTACCACTACGAAACGCAGCCCAACCCGAACCCGCTGTCGTGGTACCTCCACCAGCTCCCCGTCTGGTTCCACCAGCTCGAGGTGGCGTTCAACCACCTCGTGGAGCTGGCCGCGCCCTTTTTCGTCTTCGGGCCAAGACGGGCGCGTCACGTGGCCGGCGCCTTGATCGTCCTGTTCCAGGCCCTGCTGATCCTGAGCGGCAACCTGTCGTTCCTGAACTGGCTGACGATCACCGTCGCCGTCGCCTGCTTCGACGACGGCCTGCTGGAGCGCTTCGTCCCCACAAGGGCTCGAACCTGGATCGCCGAGCGAACGGCCGGCGCCCAGGAAACGAAGGCTCGCGGGATCGCCGTCTACGTTCTGGCTGCGGGCGTGGCGCTCCTCAGCCTGAACCCCGCCATGAATCTGCTCTCCCCCACCCAGCGGATGAACACCGCCTACGACCCCTTCGATCTGGTGAACAGCTATGGGGCGTTCGGCAGCATCGGGCGGGAGCGGTTCGAGATCGTGCTGGAAGGAACGGACGCCGACGAACCGACCGACGCGGCGCGGTGGATCGAGTACGACTTCCCCTGCAAACCCGGCGACACAGCTCGCCGACCGTGCTGGATCTCGCCTTACCACTATCGACTCGACTGGCAGATGTGGTTCGCTGCGATGCCGGGAGCGGGCACAGAGCCATGGCTCGTGCATCTCGTCGCCAAGCTGCTCCAGGGGGACCGAGCCGCGCGGAGGCTCCTGGCTCCCGGCCCGTTCGTGGACCGACCGCCGCGCTTTATCCGAGCCCGTTACTACCGCTATCAGTTCACCCGCGCGGGTGAAAAGGAGTGGTGGCACCGGACGTTCGCAACGGACTATCTCCCGCCCCTCTTCGTCGATTCCCCCGCACTCATCGATTACCTGTCCCTGCGGGACTGGTAGCGGCTACCGCGTCGGCGCCGCCACAGGCGGTCAAGGGGACGAACGCGAGCGCCCAGCGCCACCCTGTGCGGGAACTCACGACTCGCCCGCCCCACTGGCTCCAAACCACGCCGGCCGAGGAACATATCGCCTCCCGGACTCGTCCCTCAGTTGGGATGAAGCGGGCGACCAAGAACGAACGGCGACCACCCGCCACGCGTTCCTCGTCCGTCCGTCTGGAACTGGTCGACACCGAGGACCCGAGCGATCTGGCCGAGAGGATCGACCGGATCGAGGGGACCGCCGTGGAACTGGCCGCCGCCGGGGGTCTTCCTCGGGAGGACGCCCACTTCCTGGGGATCGCCCTCCGGGAGGCGGTGGTCAACGCCCTGCTTCACGGTCGACGCGCGGATGGGCGATGCCACGTGGTCGTGCGACTCCGCAACGTCTTCGGCCGCCTTCTCCTCATGTGCGTCCGCGATCGAGGACCCGGCTTCGACCCGGCGAGTGTGGGAGACCCGTGCTTGCCGGAGAACCTGCCGAAGGGGAGCGGTCGCGGCATCTTCTACATGCGACGTTTCATGGACCGCGTCCGCTTTTCATTTCCCCGTGACGGCGGCGTGGCCGTGGGCCTCGCGAAGCGCCTCCCCGGCGGCCGTCCTCCCAAGGACTGAGGCGCGGCACTCGACTACACTTCGGGCGCGTGGCTCAGGGCGATCTCTTCTCGAAGCGCCTCGTCATCCTCACGGGGAAAGGGGGCGTCGGCAAGAGCGTGGTCGGCGCGGCTTTGGCTCTGGCCGTGTCGGAACGCGGCAAGCGCGCCCTCCTCGTCGAAATCGATGCCCCCCTCGAGGCCGCCCGTCACCTGGGGGCGGCGCCCGTGGGTCCCCGGCCGACGGAGATCCGGCCGGGACTCTTCGCCGTAAACCTGAGCCCCACCGGAGTGATGGACGAGTACGTCGAGGGCGTCGTGAAGATCCAGCTCCTGGCGCGGCGCATCCTGGACAGCCCGATCTACCGCCGCTTCTTCGCGGCGGCGCCGGGGCTGCCGGAGCTGATGACCCTCGGCAAGATCATGGTCATGGAGGAGGCGCGTGAGGGATGGTCGCGGCGGCCGCGCTATGACATGGTCATCGTCGATGCTCCCGCCACGGGTCATGGCTTGGCCTTCCTCAAGGTCCCGATGATGGCGGAAGCCGCGGCCCCCATCGGGCCGATCGGCGCCAACGCGCGGCGGATCCTCGAGCTTCTCCGGGACCCCGTCCGGACGGCCCTCGTGATCGTGGCGATCCCCGAGGAGATGGCCGTCGTGGAAGCGGCCTGGTTCCATCGGCTGGCGGTCGAAGAGATCGGGATGCAGCCGGCTCTCGCGGTGCTGAACGCGGCCCACGAGCGACGGCTGAGCGCCGCGCAAGAGACCGAGGTCCTGCGACTGACGGCCAGCGGGGCGACGGGACGTCTGGCCCGGGGTGTCCCCCTCGAAGCGGCTCTGGCGGCGGCCCGCCGCCACATCCGTCGTCGCAAGATGACCCGCTTCTACCAAGGGCGCCTCAAGCGCGCACTGGCGCTCCCCCTGGTCACGCTCCCCTACTACGCCGAGGACGAGCTCGGCGAGGACGCTCTCCGGTCGATGGCTCGCCGGCTGGAGAGGCCGTGATGGCGCGCGCGGAGTCCAAGGCGCCACTCGAGGCCGCTCTCGCCGCCAACCGGATCGTCATCGTCTGCGGCGCGGGGGGCGTCGGCAAGACCACGACGTCGGCGGCACTCGCGCTCCGCGCGGCGCTCCTGGGACGGCGGGTCCTCGTCTGCACCATCGACCCGTCTCGGCGGCTGGCCACCAGCTTAGGCCTCGGACAGCTGTCGGAGAAGCCACGACCCCTCGACCTCTCCCGTCTCGGAGCCGGCACCCGCGGCTCCCTGTCGGCCATGGTCCTCGACACCAAGCGAACCTTCGACGCCCTGGTCGAGCGCTACGCGGGCACTCCCGGGGCCCGAACTCGCATCCTGGAGAACCGCTTCTACAAGCAGGTGTCGTCGGCGTTGGCTGGAAGCCATGAGTACATGGCCATGGAGAAGCTCCTGGAGCTTTCCACCGACGACCGTTTCGATCTCGTGGTATTGGACACGCCCCCGACGCGTCATGCCCTGGACTTTCTCGAAGCGCCCGACCGTCTCATGAGCTTCCTCGACACGGGAATCCTGCGCTTCTTCTTGAGGCCGTACTTCGTGGCCGGGCGCCTCACCCTCAAGATCGCCACGCGCACGGGGGCAGCGGCGCTTCGTTTGGCCGACCGATACCTCGGCCTGCAGTTCCTCCAGGAGCTTTCGGAGTTCTTCCTGGCCTTCGAAGGCATGTACGATGGTTTCAAGGAGCGGGCGGGGCGGGTCCATGCGCTTCTTCGGTGTGCCGGCTCGGGTTTCGTTCTGGTCGCGAGCCCCGCGCCGCAGGCCTTGGGCGAGGCGCTGTACTTCTACGAGAGGCTCAGCGAGAAAGAAATGCCATTCATCGGCTTCGTCGTGAATCGACTCCACCCCGAGCCTGTCGCCGAGCGACGCCCCGACCGGGGTGCGAGCGTGACCATCGACGCCGATCTGTCGGCACGTCTTCTCGAGATCCATCGGGACCAGCAGCATCTGGCCCGAGCGGAACGTCGCGCCCTCGCTCGATTGGAGGTCGACGCCAAGGAGCCCATCGTCACGGTCCCCGAGTTCGAGTCCGACATCCACGACCTCCGCGGCCTCCGGGATTTCGGCGGGACGATCTTTTGAGGATCCTTCTCTACTCCGGCAAGGGAGGCGTGGGAAAGACGAGCCTTTCCGCCGCCACCGCGGTCCGTGCGGCTTACCTGGGTCGACGGACCCTGGTGCTCTCCACCGACTCCGCCCACAGCCTGGCCGACGCGCTCGACGTCGAGGTCGGCCACACCCCGACCCGCGTGATGGACAACCTCGACGCCCTCGAGGTGGACGTCAACAAGGAGCTGTCGGACCACTGGGGCGTAATCCACGAGTGGCTCACGCGCTTCATGACCGTCAAGGGAGTCGACGACGCGGTGGCGGAGGAGATGGCCGTTCTCCCCGGCATGGAAGAGCTGTTCAGCCTCCTCAAGGTCAAAGGCTTCGCCGAGAGCGGACTCTACGACGTCATCATCATCGACTGCGCGCCCACGGGCGAGACGATGCGAATGCTCGGCGTCCCGGAGATCTTGAACTTCTATTTCGCGCGTATCTTTCCAATCCAACGGACCGTGGTCCGTTCGGTGCGACCGGTGGCGCAGCGGATGACCGATATCCCGATCCCCGGCGACAACGTCTTCGCGGCGGTGCAGGCCCTGTACAACCAGATGGAAGGGATGGGGCCGCTCCTCCAGGACCCCAAGCAAAGCTCCATCCGCCTCGTTCTGAACCCGGAGAGGATGGTCATCAAGGAGTCACAGCGCCTTCACACCTACCTGAGCCTCTTCGGTTTCCCCGTCGACTGCGTCATCGCCAACCGAGTGCTCCCCAAGGAAGCCAGCTCTCCTTATTTCGACCGGTGGCTCGAGATCCAGGCGGGGCACATGACGGCCGCGCGTGACGCTTTCGAGCCGCTCCCGGTTCTCACGGCGCGCCTGTTCGACCGGGAGATGGTCGGGGTCGAGCTCCTGGACGAACTGGGCCGATCTGTCTTCGGCGAGGCCGATCCGACGGTGGTGATGTACAAAGAGAGGCCCATCGAGGTGAAAAAGGAGGGGAAGGGGTACGCGATGTACATCCGCCTCCCGTTTGCGGAGAAGGACAAGATCCAGGTCGTCGCCCGAGGCGAAGACCTCGTCGTCCAGGTGAACAACCAACGTCGCCACATCCTGCTGCCGCGAACCCTCGCGTCACGGCGCCTGCTGGGAGCCGCGTTCGCCGAGCAGCGCCTTCGGGTAGGATTCGGCGAAAAGGAGGAGCCTCGTGACCACTGACACGCCGCCGCGCAAGGCCTGCTGCCTCGTCTCCGAGGTGCTCGAGGAGGCGGGGTTCGATCGCGAGAAGGCTCGACGCTTGAGGCGCCAGGTCCTGGAGGGCGTGATCCTCCTCTGCCGGTGGCAGCTCGAGCGGATGGAGGAGACGCCTCGACCGGCGGCCGGCGGCCGAAAGGCCCGCAAGGTGAAAGTCGAGTAGCCGCTATTTCACCGCACGAAGCGGCTTGGCATCGAAGCCGAAGCCGATGGCGTAGGGGCAGAGAATGCCGGTGCGTCGCGGCTCGCCCGTCGCGGTCACGGTGTACGCGGTGAGACGGAAGTAGTGGTCGTCGGTGGTCCCCGAGAGCGAGCCGTCGTCGTTATAGTTGAAGGGGACCTCGCGAAGGCGATCGTTCACGCTCACGATGACGTAGACGTTCTCGGGGGCCATCCCCTCGAGATCGGTGGCGCTCGGATGGCTGGCGGCGCGGCTGTATCCCCACATGGTGTGGGAATGGAAGTCGCCGATCACGGAGAGGTGCGGCATGTTGCGCAGGAAACGCTCGATCCGGCGATGAGCCCGCGGGTTGCTCACGACGCCCTTATGGCGGCGTCCGGCGCTCTGATAGGGAATGGCGTGCTCGACGATGTACATCTCCTGCTCACCCTTGCGGTCGCGGTACCCGATCAAGAGGCCAAAGCACTCCCTCTTGTAGACCTCGACCGCCGAGATCAGCAGACCCCAGAACGCGTTTTGGGAGATGTAAGCGGTCATTTATTGCCGTGGAAGAGCGGAAGAACCTGAGAGTGTGATTCTATGGGTGCACCTCCGAGGTGTCAACTCGTGGTTATAATTCTTGTAAATAGTTATAATAGAATGACTTATATGAAATGAAGCATCTCATCTGCCGAGCGCTGCGCCCGACCGTCCTCCTCCTCGCCGTGGCCTTCAGCCTGGCACCCGGGCCGACTTCCGCCGCCGAGGCGACCCTGTTCCTCTCCGGTGCCCGACCGAGCCTCGCCTGGAAGGCCGGTGTCGGCGGAGCGTTTGGCATAACGCTGTTCAATGTGGGTGGCGCCGAAGTGGAGGGAGCCCACCAGACCGGCGAGGTCGCCAATTCGGGCCTCCTGACCCTCTCCGGCCGCGTCTTCATTGCCCCGACATTCGGACGCGTCGTTCCGTACGCCGGCCTCTCGGCGGGCGCCTACCGGGCGACCCTCGGATCCGACGACGACTGGGGCACGATGAGAGGCGTCTTCATCGGCGCCAAGCTGAAGCTCCCCCTGGGCCTGCTGCTACGGGGAGAGTACGAGTGGATGCACTTCCCCGCCGGCGCTCTCATCCCCATGGATTCACGCTACTACGCGGGTGTCGGCCTCGGATTCTAGCGCCGAGGAGCGCGTGAGCCCTGTGCTAAACTGGCGGTTCCGTGGTCTTCTTCAACTACACGACGATGCAGATGACGGCCAAGATCGTGTACTACGGCCCTGGTCTGTGCGGGAAGACGACCAACCTCCAACACATCCATAGCAAGACCGCCGCCGCGTCGCGGGGCGAGATGGTGAGCCTCGAGACCGAGACCGATCGCACGCTCTTCTTCGACCTCCTTCCCCTCGACGTCGGCGTCATCGGAGGGATGAAGGTGCGCCTTCAGCTCTACACGGTGCCGGGGCAGGTCTTCTACAACGCCACGCGCAAGCTGGTTCTCAAGGGTGTCGACGGCATCGTCTTCGTGGCCGATAGCCAGCAGGTGGCCCTCGATGCCAACGTGGAGTCAGCTCAAAACCTGGAGGCGAACCTCACCGAGCTGGGGATGAGCCTGGGCAAGATCCCTTTCGTCCTTCAATACAACAAGCGGGACATCCGGAACATCCATACGGTCGAGACGCTGAACCAAGCCCTGAACCCGGTAGGCGCTCCCCACTTCGAGGCTGCGGCCCTCCACGGCGTGGGCGTGTTCGAAACCCTCAAGAGCATTGCCCGTCTGGCGCTGACCTCGGTCAGGCAGAAGATCCTCAGCGAGGATCCGCGACGAGCCGGTTCGGCGATCCCCGCGCTGCTGCAGCCGACCCCGCCGCGGGCCGCCCTGGCCGTAACGAGCCCAGCCGCCGTCCCCACGGGAGCTGCGAACCCGGAAGACGTCCGCCTCGAGTTCGCTGAGGAAGACACCGGCCGCCACGCGGTGCGGCCCGTGGCCACTCGGGGGCATCTGGACATCCAGAAGGAGCTGGAGGCCCTTAGGACCATGACCTCGGGGCCCAGCCGCATCGGCCGGATGGCCGAGAGCGCCGGCTACCGGGGGGTGGAGCGGCGACTCCAGGACATCTTGATCTCGGAACGGGACGCACGACCGGAGGTCAAGCGCAAAGCGAGCCTCGATATCCCGGCCGATCTGCTGCGGGGGTCGGCAGCGATGCGGATCCACGTGGCCTTCGACGGCGCGGGGGGCGAGGAGATCGTTCGGGACGCGGTCACGGTCAAACTCTCCGGGAATCGGCGAATCGAACGACTGACCCTCCACCTCGACCTGGAGCTGAAGCCGAAGTTCTAGAGGCTTCTAGCTGGTAGGCGAAGTCGTAGAGATGCTCTTCTCGAGAAACGACTCCATCGCGGCGTCGATGCGTTCCCAGGAGTATTCGCGCTCGACGTACTCGCGTCCCTGGCGGCCCAGTGCTTCCCTGAGATCCGCGCGCGCCAGAAGAAGCCGCGCAGCCTCGCGAAACTCCGCGTGGCCGTCGTAGGAGAGCCCGCCTCCCGACCGCTGGCATTGCCCGGCCAGCACACGACACCGGCCGTTGGCCAGGACGGGAGTCCCAAGCTTCCAGGCCTCGAGCATGACGATGGAGAGGCTCTCGTACGGTGACGGCATGACCAGGAGCTCGGCCGCCTGTATCGCGGCGACTTTCTCCTGCTCGGTGATGAACCCGATATGACGGATCCGCGGATGATCGGGGATCGCGAGGGCCGCCTTCCCCGCGAGGACAAGATCCACCTCGATCCCTGTCTGTTCCAGGAAGTGCTGGAAGTAGGCGAACAGGGTCGCGCATCCCTTGTTCCGATCGATGCGCCCGACGTAGAGCAGGAACGGCCGCGTGAGACCGTGCTTGGCTCGGAACGCGGCGGGCGACGATCCCGTCGGAAGATCGAGCCCGCTCCCGATGGTCACGCTGGGGACCGCCCCGTTTCCGCTCACCTCTTCGATCAGGGCTTGCTCTTCGGGAGTCAAGTAAACGATGCCCCGCGGCATCCGGAAGAGAGGCTGGAATATCGCGAGACCCACGGCCGGATCCTCCTCGGCCGTGGGGACGAGGACCGCGCGCTCCCGCACCAGAGGCAGCCCATGGAAGGTGTGGTAGTACCGGTAGCAATAGAAGAAGATGACGTCGAAGCGCTCCCGGGCGGCGGCCACGGCGCGCACCAGGGCCGGAGACTCCGGTCCGTTGACGCGCACCCACTCCCGTTCTTCCTCCAGGGTGTGCGGGCCTTCGAACACGACGTTGGAGATCGAGGCGAAGAGCCTGGCCTTGCGGCGCCGCCTCACGCCGAAGCGGTGAACCGGGATGCCTCCAACCTCGGTTGTCCCCGCAGGATAGGCATTGGCCCAGTCGAGGTAGTTGACGGCGCGGGTGGCAAAGACCTCGACGTGGTGTTGGCGCGCGAGTCGCTCGGCGAGCCAGCGGCAATGGAGTTCGGCTCCGCCGTTGACCTCGGCGCCGTAGCGCTGGACGACGAAAGCCAGCTTCACGGGCCCGGAGGGGCGCCCTTCTCTTGCTCGGCAACCGCTCGTTGGAGCCGCGTGATCTCCGTCAGGAGGCTGCGCACGACGTGGAGCAGGTAGAGGTTCACTTGGGACTGCCGGACGACCACGGGGTCCGTGTACAGGCGGACGAAGGGGCGAACCAACTTCCTCAGAAACACGACGACACGGGCTTCGAGGCCGCGACGATGGGTCTCGATCCTGTAGTCGGGAGAGATGTTCCACCGCCCGTCAGCCGCCAGGAGATGGGCGAGGAGCTCCGGGTCGATCCCGGACTCGTCCGCCAACTCGACGAGTCTTGCGGCCACGGCCGTCTCCACGGTCGTGGCCGACTCGTTCCGCTGGCGGCGAACCGCGTCGCGAACCGCGTGCATCACGCGGTCCACGTCCACGCGACCGCCGCTCTGGACCAGAGGTTCGTCCATTGAGGCGATTCTAGCCGTCCCTCGCAACCCGCCGTTAGGCGGAGCCGGTCACCCCTGCTTCGCTGAAGCGGGGGCGGGCGACGCCTTGGGAGCTGCAACCGGGGTCTTGGCCGGCGCGGGACTCTTGCCCGGCGCCCCCTTTGCCGGCGCAGCCGGTGCGAGCGGCGCCGCGTCCACGATCAGATCGTCCGGGACCCCCGGAAGCTTGCTCGCCTCGCCGACGAACAGGTGGTAGACCTTGAAGCCCAGCTCCCGATCGTCGTTGTTCATCTTGAGGTCCTTCGGGACGAACGACTGGTTCATTGAGAAGCGGAGGTCCACCCAGTCCTCCGTGCCGAGGTCGGCGGCCTTCACCCGAATCTTCTTGAGGAAGACCTCGCCGTTCTCGATGGGCAGCGTGATCCCGGCCTTGCCGCCCAGAGACACGGTGAGGACCGGTGTTTCCGGAAAGCACTTGGAACAGGTGTCCGCTTCGAGGTAGATGAGGACGTCCTTCTTCGGGTTCTTGAACGAGACGAGTGCTTCCTTCTTCGTCCACGTGCGGATGACGCTCGGGTTCTCGGGGAGAGACTCGGGGTTGTGCCAGCCGTCCTTGTAGACAAGGAAGATGTTCTCGGTCTGGGGCTGGAATTCCATCGTCGCCCCTTTGTACTCTCGAAGCCCAAGGTCTTCGCCCTTGAGAGGCAGACGATCTCCCTTCCCGGCCACCGGAAAGAGCCCCATCACGGGACGAACTTCACCGACGTACGGATAGATCGGGATGAAGACGGTGCGGGTGTAACTGTAAGTCTTGCCGGCCTCCCAGGAGCTCAAGGGGACCGGCGGGAGATGGTCATCGGTGAAGAGAACGACCTTGTGCGAGTCCAGGAAGTGCACGAGAGCGCGGTAGTCCTTGTCGACCTTCTTGAACCCGGGACCGGTCGTCCAGGTATAGGTGACCTCGATGGCGCTCCCGAGAGGAGCGGTCGTGCGATTCGCGGAAAAAGAAGGCGTGATATCCAGGGGTTCTACGGATCCACGGCGCCCGCAGGCCGGGAATAGGGCGGTGGACAGAAGCGCCAATGAGAGAACCCGTCGCCACACACGTCGAAGCTTCATCTCGATCTCCTAGCGCCCCAGCACGCGCGCCGGGGCGAGCCAAAACCTTCGTACGATACAAGATCGGCCGATCAGGTGTCAATGAAAGACCGGCCGTGACGCCTGCCCTTGATCTCGTTCATGCTACCATCCATCGTTCGCGGTTCTTGAGGAGGCTCCGGGGTTTTGAGGCGCGCGCCGGGCGGGGGGACGCTTGTGGCTTTGGGCATGCTGGCTTCGGCCTGCGCCCACGGTCGAGCCTCCGTCGCAACTGAGCTTCCGAACGTCTCCGAGGCGCGCCCGCAGGAAGATCGGACGGCGGCGTTGATCGCCGAGGCCGACACCTGCCTGGCTACGGGCATCGCCCAACTGAAGGACGGCCATCTCACCAGCGCCCGGGAGAGTTTCGACCGAGCGATCGATGCCTATCTGACCGCTCCCGGAGGTGCTTACGCCACGCCGAAGCTCGGTGATGCCTACCGCCGCACCCTCGAGACCATCCACCTGCGCGAGGTCGAGGCGCTCGCAGCCGGGGACGGCTTCGCCGAGACGCAGCCCGAGCCGGCGTCCATCGACGAAGTCGGGGGAATGGCCGTGGCGGACGGGACCCCGAGCGAGGATACGCGGCGCAAGGCCGAGGAGGCCGTCCGGCAGGAGACCAACGACTTCCCCGTTGTCCTGAACAACGCAGTGCTTTCCTGCGTGGACCTCTACCAGGGGCGCCTGCGCGACTGGTTCTCCGCCGCGCTGACCCGCGGCAGCCAGTACCTCCCCCGCATCAGGCAGATCTTCGCCGAAGAGGGCGTGCCTCAGGACCTTGCCTATCTGGCGATGGTGGAGAGCGCCTTCCGTCCGGCGGCCCTCTCCCGCGCTCGGGCGAAAGGGGTCTGGCAGTTCATCTCGGAGACCGGCCGGCGCTACGGATTGCAGCAGGACTGGTGGGTGGACGAACGCAGCGACCCCGACAAGGCCACTCGAGCCGCCGCCCGGTACCTGAGGGAACTCTACGGGATGTTCTCCGACTGGAATCTGGCCATGGCGGCCTACAACTCCGGCGAGGCGACCGTTGCCAAAGGGATCGCGCGGTACGGCACCAAGGACTTCTGGGAGCTGTCGCGCACCCGCACCTTTCGCCGCGAAACGAAGAACTACGTCCCCCTGATTCACGCGGCGATCGTCGTGGCGAAGGCGCCCGAGAAATACGGCTTCTCCGTCACGCCGGAGGCGGCACCGGAGGCCGAGAAAGTGCCCGTTCAGGGCGCCGTCGACCTCAGGGTCATCGCCGAATGCGTCGGCGGGTCGGTCGACCAGGTCCGCGCCCTGAACCCGGAGCTGCGGAGACTCTCCACTCCCGCCGGACGGACGTTTGAGGTCAAAGTCCCGGCCGGCGCGGGCGAGACGCTCACGCGCTGTCTGGCCTCGGTCCCGCAAGACAAGCGGGTGCAGTTCCGCACCCACGTGGTGGCGCGTGGACAGACCCTGTACACGATCGCTAGGAGGTACGGCACGCGGTCTCAGGACATCGCCTCAGCCAATGGGCTCGCGGCCGAGAAACCGCTGGCGGTGGGAAGCGAGCTGATCATCCCCATCGAGGGCCCGGGACGTCGTGCGCCCGCTATGACGATACGACCCGCCACTCGAACAGCCAGCAACGCCGTGGCCGCGACGCCGGAGCCGGTGCGGGTGAGCTACCGCGTGCGCCCCGGGGACACTCTCGAGTCGATCGCCACGCAATACGGCACCACGATCCGTGACCTGCAGTCGTGGAACGGCCTCCACACCACGCGTATCGCTGCCGGCAACACCCTCACCATCTACACCACCCGCAAGTTCTGAAGTGAGCAAGGGGGGGCTGCGCCGCCCCCCTTGGACCCCCGCGCGCAGCCGCGGGTCGAGCTCAGGTGCCCACGACTGACGCGTTCGGACCTCCGCGGGCCCCAGCGTCGACTATTCTTCCTAACAGGCTCGGGCTCTCCCCCCGATTCGCTTTCGGGAGGAGATCCATGCTCGCCACCTCGCTCACCGCCGCCGTGGTCGGCGTCGACGCGCATCTCGTACGGGTCGAAGCCGATACCGCCGGGGGCTTCCCCCGCTTCACGATGGTCGGCCTCCCCGACTCATCGGTCCGCGAGAGCGAAGGGCGGATTCGCGCCGCCCTTCGCAACTGTGGCTACGGCTTCAAGTGGGACCGGCGTATAACGGTGAACCTGGCCCCGGCTAGCCTTCGCAAGGTGGGCTCGTCCTACGATCTGGCGACAGCCGTGGGGCTCCTCGCTGCCGACGGTCTCCTGCCGTCGGCGCTGCTCCGCGATGTCCTCCTGGTCGGCGAGCTCGCCCTGGACGGCAGCCTTCGCCCCGTCAGCGGCATCCTTCCGATGTTACTCATGGCACGTCGGCGAGGGATACGCGCCGCGATCGTACCCGAGAGAAACGCTCGCGAGGCTCGCATCGTCGGCGACGTGCATGTCTATCCTGTCGGCAACCTCCCCGATGCCGTGACCCTCGCGGCATCGCCCGATCGCCCCCTGCCGCCGGTACCGGTCCCTGCGGAGCATGCGTCCCCCTCCCTCCCGGACATGGCCGACGTTCGGGGCCAGGCGGCCGCGAGGAGAGCGCTCGAGGTGGTAGCAGCCGGTGGTCACAACTTGCTCTTGGTTGGTCCGCCCGGCTCGGGGAAGACGATGCTCGCCCGGCGTCTTCCCGGCATCCTGCCGCCTCTAACACCGGAGGAAGCCGTTGCAACCACGGCCATTCACTCGGCCTGGGGGATGCGTCTCGAGGACGTCCTGACAAGGCGTCCGTTCCGCGCCCCGCACCACACCGCCAGCGACGCCGCCCTCGTCGGAGGCGGAAGCATCCCGCGCCCGGGCGAGGTCAGCCTTGCCCACAACGGCGTGCTGTTTCTGGACGAGCTGCCGGAGTTTCGCCGACACGTGCTGGAGGCGCTTCGAGAGCCCATCGAGGAACGAGCGGTGACGGTGTCGAGAATCCGCGGCACGCTCCGGCTCCCGGCGCGCTTCCAACTGGTGGCCGCCATGAACCCCTGCCCTTGTGGTTTTCGGGGAGACGCTCGTCGCGGATGCGTCTGCACGCCCCACCGTCGCCAGTCCTACGCGGGGCGAGTCTCCGGGCCGCTCCTCGACCGCATTGACCTCCACGTCGAAGTCGCATCCCTCAGCTACGCCGATATGACGTCGGCGCCGGGCGAATGCTCGGAATCAGTCGCTCGAAGGGTTTCGGAGGCTCGTTTACGCCAAGCAGGCCGAGGACAGGGTTCAGCGGTGCTGAACGCCGACCTGGAAGGGGGCGCCGTCCGGGAGGTCGCGGAGCTCGACGGCGACGGGCGGAGGCTGCTGGCGGCGGGCATGGAGCGCCTTGGCCTGACTGGGCGGGCCCACGACCGCCTCTTGCGGGTCGCTCGCACGCTCGCCGACCTGGAGGGCACCGACTCCGTGAGGGCGCACCACGTGGCCGAAGCCCTCCAGTACCGCCACCCCTCAGGCGATACGGAGTAACGGATATCTCTTTCAATTAATTGGAGAAATGGGTTGACGGCAGTTGAGCGAGCGTGGTAGCCTCCCTGAGTTTTTGTTTGGCATCCCTTGTATGGAGGGGGCGGCAAGCGTCGCTCGGTGACCTGTTCATGTTAGCCCCAACGAGCATGTAGCTCGCGGAGACGAGATGGCCAATGAGTTCTACACCTTCATCGTTGTCCCCCACGCGAAGGCTCGTTTCCGCAAGTTCCTGATTCCCGTCAAACTGACCAAATGGGTCCTCGGCGTCTCGGGGACCGTGGCCCTCTGCCTCAGCGTTGTCATGGTGCACTTCACGCGGGTGGCTGCCGAGGTCTACCAGCTCCGGGCTCAGAATCAGGTCCTGAATACGAAGAACCACGAATACCAGGCGAGCGCGATCCAGCTTCAGGGCAAGATCAACGACCTCCAGAGCGTCGTCACGAAGCTCGGATTCATGGCCGGCCTCGAACAGGTCCTGCCCGACCCCAAGGTGGGCGGCGTGGGCGGCGTTCCGAGCCAGGAGGCCGTAGCTCCCGTCCTGGAGCCTTCGGCCTTGCGGAACATGGATGTGAATGTCTCGAAGCTGGCTGAGCGCTCTCATCGCCTCGAGGAGTTTTACCGCGACCAGCGAGCGCTCTTGTCGTCAACGCCTTCCGTGTGGCCGGTCCGCGGCTATCTCTCGGCAAGCTTCGGCAACCGGCTCGATCCCTTCACGGCACAGCCCGACTTCCACCCCGGCATCGACGTCTCGACTCCCATCGGGACCAAGGTCCAGGCGCCGGCCGACGGGGTCGTCGTTTCCTGCGGCGAGAGGGGTGGCTACGGCAACGCCATCGTTCTCGACCACCAGTACGGCGTCGTGACCCGTTACGCTCACCTCTCGGGGTTCAACGTGCGCGCCGGCCAGAGAGTGAAGCGCGGGGACGTGATTGGTTTCGTCGGGAGCACGGGCAAGTCCACGGCGCCCCACCTCCACTACGAGGTCTGGGTGCGCGACCAGGCCCAGAACCCGATCCACTTCATCCTCGACGAATACCGGACATTCGGGTAGGAAGCTCGCCGCGGTCCTCCAAGCGAGCCAAATTGACCAGCCCTGAAGCGGGCTGATATCCTGTTCGGATCATGACCGGTCCCCTCCGTCCCTCGGGCGGCGCACCCGAGGCGTACCCCCTCCCATGATCAACACCATCCTCACCAAGGTCATTGGCACCCGGAACGAGCGCGAGATCAAGAAGATCCGCCCTCTCATGCAGGGGATCGGTGATTTCGAGGCCGCGCTGCGGACCCTCGACGACGAGCAGCTCAGGAGCAGGACGGCCGAGTTCCGCCGACGACTCGCCAGGGGAGGAGAGGGCGCGGGTCGCGAAGCCCTCGACGACATCCTTCCGGAGGCCTTCGCGGTGGTTCGCGAGGCGGGGCGCCGGGTGCTCAACATGAGGCACTTCGACGTCCAGCTCATCGGCGGCATCACTCTCCACCGGGGAACGATCTCCGAGATGAAGACCGGCGAGGGGAAGACCCTCGTCGCGACGCTGGCGGCCTACCTGAACGCCCTCGAGGGAAAGGGCGTCCACGTCGTGACGGTGAACGACTACCTCGCGAAGCGCGACAGCGAGTGGATGGGGCGCCTCTTCCGCTTCCTGGGCCTCACCGTAGGCGTGATCCAGCACTCGATGGACGACCGCGAGCGCCAGGACGCCTACGCGGCCGACATCACCTACGGCACCAACAACGAGTTCGGCTTCGACTACCTCCGGGACAACATGAAGTTCGACATCGGGAGCTACGTCCAGCGCGGCCACAACTTCGCCGTCGTCGACGAGGTGGACTCGATCCTCATCGACGAAGCCCGGACCCCGCTGATCATCAGCGGTCCCGCCGAGGAATCGACCGACAAGTACTACCGGATCAACGGCATCGTCCCGAAGCTGAAGCCGGGAGCCCGGATCACCGGGGACAAGAAGGCCGAGGAGCGAGCCGAGCTCGAGAAGACGGGCGACTACATCGTCGACGAGAAGGCGAAGACGGTCACCCTGACCGAGCAGGGAATGGCCCACGCCGAGAAGCTCCTGGGGGTCCAGAACCTCTACGATCCGAACAACATGGACATCCTGCACCACGTCAACCAGGCGCTCCGTGCCCACACCCTCTTCCAGCGGGACGTGGACTACGTCGTGAACGACGGCCAGGTGGTGATCGTCGACGAGTTCACGGGACGCTTGATGCCGGGACGGCGGTGGTCCGACGGCCTTCACCAGGCGGTGGAAGCCAAAGAGAAGGTCAAGATCGAGAGGGAGAACCAGACCCTCGCGACCATCACTTTCCAGAACTACTTCCGGATGTACAAGAAGCTCGCCGGGATGACCGGCACCGCCGAGACCGAGGCCCCCGAGTTCGACAAGATCTACAAGCTCGAGGTTCTGGCGATTCCCACGAACCGGCCCCTCATCCGCGTCGAGAACCCCGACGTGGTCTACCGAACGGAACGGGAGAAGTTCGACGCCGTCCTGGCCGAGATCAAGGAGCTGAACGCGGTCGGGCGTCCCGTGCTCGTCGGCACCATCTCCATCGAGAAATCCGAGCACCTGTCGACCCTCCTGAAGAAGGCCGGGGTCAAGCACGTCGTCCTGAACGCCAAGTACCACGAGCGCGAGGCCGAGATCGTGGCCCAGGCCGGTCGCTTCGGGGCCGTCACCATCGCCACCAACATGGCCGGCCGCGGGACCGACATCATCCTGGGCGGCGTCCCCGACCATCGGATGCGGGCGATCCTGTCCGAGAAGGAGATCCCCTTCGACCAGTCGACGCCGGAGCAGCGGGAAGAGGCCACGGCGCAGGCCTTTTCCGAGATGGCCGGCGACTACCGGAGGGCCCTCGGCGAGCGCAAGCCGACGGCCGAGGAGAGGAAAACCCTGGCCGAGCGCTATATCGGGATACTGGCGGCTTTCGCCGAGGACCATCCGTCGGTCCTGGCGACTCGCGAGATGGCGGTTGGATCACCGGAGCTCCAGGCTTACCTCGAGACGGCGCGCCATCTCCCCCGGGCGGTGAAAGAGAAGATCGCACGCAGCTTCTACCCGCAGACCGAGAAGCCCGTGGACTTCCTGGGCGTGCATCCGCTCAAGGCCTCCATCACTGAGATCGCCGCGAGCCCAACCCTCGCGAAGATCGAGGGCTTCCTGGACCGCAACGAGCGGGAGCGGGTCGTCGCCCTGGGCGGCCTCCACATCCTCGCCACCGAGCGCCACGAAGCGCGGCGCATCGACAACCAGCTCCGTGGCCGCGCGGGGCGCCAGGGCGACCCCGGGTCTTCGCGCTTCTACCTTTCCCTCGAAGACGACCTGATGCGGATCTTCGGCTCGGACCGCATCAGCGGCCTGATGCTGAAGCTCGGAATGGAAGAGGGTGTCCCCATCGAGCACAGGATGGTGACTAATTCCATCGAGCGGGCGCAGAGGCAGGTCGAAGCCCAGAACTTCGCCGTCCGCAAACACCTTCTCGAGTACGACGACGTGATGAACAAGCAGCGCACGGCCGTCTACGACATGCGCCGCATGGTCCTCGAGGGGAAGGACGCGCGCAACCACGTCCTGAACCTCTCGCGGGAGGTTCTGGACTGGTATCTCGAATCCTATTGTGACGGGAAGACCGATCCTGGGGCGTGGAATTTCGCCGCCCTCCAGTCGTCTCTCCGCGAGACGTACGGTCTCGACGCGCCTCTTGGGGAGCTCGGGACCATGGGGCGAAACGAGATGGGGGATCGCCTTTGGAATCGCATTGAGACCCGCTATACAGAGAAGGAAGCAGCCGTCGGCCCGGAGCTGATGCTCTTCCATCAGCGGATGCTGATGCTCCAGATCGTGGACACCCAGTGGAAGGATCACCTCTACGGCCTCGACCACCTGAAGGAAGGAATCGGCCTGCGAGGCTACGGTCAGCGCGATCCTCTGGTCGAGTACAAGAAAGAGTCGTACAACATGTTCCAGGCCCTGATGGACCGGATCGACGAGGAGATCCTGCGCTGGATCTATCTCTACCAGCCGGTCGCGACAGAGGCGCCGGCAGACGGCCCCGAAGGCAAGCCGGAAGATCCGGCGCCCGTACGAGAGCCGCGACCTCGAAGGCCTCCAGGCCGGACGCCCTCGGCGGGCGTCCCTCTCGGCGATGGCGCAGGCCTCGCCTTCGGCACAGCGAACGCCTTCCCCCGCAACCTGACCTTCAACGATCCCACAGACGTACCCTCGGCCTTCAGGCGGGCCGAGCCGAAGGAGGCGCAAGGGGGTGGAGACGAGGTCGCCACCGTGAGGCGCGAGGGGAAGAAGGTCGGCCGCAACGACCCCTGCCCGTGCGGCAGCGGTCGCAAGTACAAGAAGTGCCATGGGGGAAACTGAGGGAACCAAGAATGCTTGACGAGCGGATCCCCGAAGCGCTGACCTTTGACGACGTCCTGCTCGTGCCTCAGCGCTCGGAGGTTCTTCCCTCCGAAGTCGACGTCTCCACGCGACTGACCCGGTCCATTCAGCTCAAGGTTCCCGTGATTTCGGCGGCCATGGACACGGTGACCGAGGCGCCTTTGGCCATCGCGATGGCCCAGGAAGGCGGGATCGGGATCATCCACAAGAACATGTCCATCCCCGCCCAGGCCATGGAGGTGGACAAGGTCAAGCGCTCTGAGTCGGGGATGATCGTCGACCCCGTGACTGTGGCTCCCGATGCTCGCGTCGCCGACGCTCTCGAGGTGATGGCCAAGTACCGGATCAGCGGCGTGCCCGTGACCGTGGGACGCAAGCTCGTCGGGATCCTCACGAACCGCGACCTGCGCTTCGAGACGCGCACCAACCTTCCCGTCTCCGACCTGATGACGAAGGAGAACCTGATCACGGTTCCCGTCGGGACGACCCTCGAGCAGGCCAAGGAAATCCTTCACCGCCACAAGGTCGAGAAGCTCCTGGTGGTGGACAAGAACTTCAACCTCCAGGGGCTCATCACGGTCAAGGACATCCAAAAGCAGATCAAGTACCCGAGCGCATGCAAGGACTCCCTCGGCCGCCTGCGGGTCGGCGCCGCCCTCGGCGTTACCCCCGATGTGATCGAGCGTGCGGCGGCGCTCGTCGAGGCCAAGGTTGACCTCGTCGTCGTGGACACGGCCCACGGCCATACGCTGAGGGTGGTCGAGACCATCGAGGCGCTCCTGAAGCGCTTCGAGGGACTCGAGGTCATCGCCGGCAACGTCGGGACGTACGAAGGGGCCGCCGAGCTGGTTGCCGCCGGCGTCGCCGCCGTGAAGGTCGGCATGGGCCCCGGCTCGATCTGCACGACCCGCGTCGTGTCCGGAGCCGGCATGCCGCAGATCACCGCCATCGCCGAGGCTGCGCGTGCCACGGCCAAGAGCGGCTGCCCCATCATCGCGGACGGCGGGATCAAGTTCTCCGGCGATCTGGTGAAGGCCATCGCGGCCGGAGCCTGTTCGGTCATGATCGGCTCCCTCTTCGCCGGAACCGACGAGAGCCCCGGAGAGCTCATCCTCCGCCAGGGGCGTTCGTTCAAGGGCTACCGCGGGATGGGATCGATCGGTGCCATGAAAGAGGGTTCCCGCGATCGCTACTTCCAGGAGTTGGAGGCCAACGGCTCCAAGCTCGTCCCCGAAGGGATCGAGGGGATGGTCCCTTACAAGGGCCCGCTTTCAGCGATGGTGCAGCAACTGGTAGGCGGCCTCCGCGCGGGCATGGGCTACTGCGGCGCCGGCTCGATCGAGGATCTCCAGAAGCGGGCGAAGTTCGTCCGCATCTCCAGCGCCGGATTGAAGGAGAGCCACGTCCACGACGTCATCATCACGAAAGAGGCGCCCAATTACCGCCTCGAATAGAACACGCACCTGGCTCGGCATCGCGGCCGCCGCCACGGCTCTCCTGGTCGCCTGTCGCGCGTCTCCGCGAGACCCCCTCCTGACGTACTTCAATGCCGAGTTCGGGCTGACCGTGAGGTACCCCGCCAGCTGGAAGACCGAGCAGGCTCGACAGGACGGCATCTGGTACCGATATTTTCTGGCCCCTCCGGGCGGCCACGGCCCAAAGCCTGAGGTTTCGGTCACGCTCCTGGCCGGCCCCCTTCACGGAAGCCTCGACGAGCACGCCCAGACCTACCTCGCCGGGAACGGCGCTCCGACCCTCCGTGATGAGGAGAGGCAGGGAGTTAAGGGGCGTTCGTACGCCTTCGCCTCCACCGATGGAGCGACGCGCTACGGCCTCATCCTGCTCCAGGAGTCCACCCGAGTCTTCGGTTTGTACGCCCAGGGCGAAGCCGGGGCATTCGCCCGTCACAAGCAGGTCCTGGACGACATGGCGGCGAGCTTGAGCCTCGAGCGAACGGAGACCTACCGGGAAATGAAAGATCCGCGCTTTCGCTTCGCCGTCCGGATCCCGCCCTCCTGGGTCGAGTCGCGGCGCCTCAGTGGAGGGCAGCAGACCACCCTCGTCCAGTTCACGTCGCCGCCTCTGGCTGCGGACAAGGGAGGCCAGACGGTCCACGCCTCTTTGACCGTGACGGCGGAGGACATCGGCAGCGACGGAACCCTCGAAACGTTCTACGACAACACCCGTCTCAAGCTCGGCAGCGCCTTCGAGATCCTGAACCATCGTTCCTGGCGAGGCGGCTATGCTGACGAGATGGCCGCCGAGACCTCGATGGCGGCGTCGCGGGCAAAACGCTTCTACCGCGCGGCCGACGGGCGGGGTTACGGCCTCGCCTTCGAAGCTCGGGAGGACGTCTTCGCGCGAGTCTCCCGTTGGTGCGACCTGATCGCCGAGACCTTCAAAGTGGGCAACGAAACGGGTCCATGACGCGCGATACGGCCTTCTATCGCGACTGGCTCGGGATGACGTATCTCTTCTCGGCGCCTCCAGGCCTCGCCAACCTCCTGGCCGCCATGTCCGAGAAGCTCCGCGAGCCGGGAGCATGACGTCCTGACGAGCGACGAGGCGATCGTGACCACCGCCGGCGAGCGAGTCCGCATCCGCGAAGCCTCCGACGCCGACGCCGCTCAGCTGGCCTCGATGCGCTTCGACTTTCGGTCGTCCCTGGTCGACCCGACGGAGTCACGCTCGGCGTTCCTGCGGCGCTGCGGGCGTTGGATGCGCGCCCGCCTTCGCCGCCGGACGTGGAGATGCTGGGTGGCGGAGAGACGGGACGGAATCGTGGGCCACCTCTGGCTGGCGCCGATCGAGAAGATCCCGAACCCCATCGACGAACCGGAGCGCCACGCTTACCTCACGAACGTGTACGTCCGCCCTGAGGCGCGCGGTTTGGGGATCGGCGAGCGGCTGCTGGCGTGGGCGATGGCGTGGTGCCGCATCAACGCCGTGGACACCGTACTTCTCTGGCCGACGTCTCGGAGCCGCTCCCTCTATGCGCGCCACGGGTTTCGGGGGAGAGGCCGTCTGATGGCGGCGAGCCTCGCGCCCGCGATCAGCGCAGCGCATCCTCGAGGGCGACGGAAGCCTCCGTCTTCTCGTCGCGGTACTTCACGATGACGGGCGTAGCAACAGAGAGACCGTGGCGGTCGCCGAAGGGTCCCCCGATCCGCCGCGACCCCGGGACCACGACGGCGCCTTCGGGAATTCGCAACGGCTCGGTCGATGTCCGGCGGTAGCTCGTTTTCCGCGGCACGTCGTAGACGGTGACGCCCGCGGTGAGAATCACTCCCGCCGCCAGGATCGCGCGCCGTCCAATGATCGTCCCCTCGTAGACTCCGCAGTTTCCCCCGACGAAGACATCGTCCTCGACGACCACCGGCATGGCTCCCACCGGCTCGAGGACGCCCCCGATCATGGCCCCCGCCGAAAGGTGCACCCGGCGACCGATCTGGGCGCAAGAGCCCACGAGAGCATGGGAGTCGATCATCGAGCCCTCGCCGACGTAGGCCCCCACGTTCACGTAGGCGGGCGGCATCACCACGACACCGCGGCCCAGGAACGTCCCCGCGCGAACCGCCGTCCCCCCGGGAACGACGCGGACGCCGTCGGCCAGGGCGATTCGACGGGTCGGAAACGTGTCCTTGTCGAGGAACGTCAGAGGCCCCCCCGGCTCCGTTTCGACGACCTTGCCCAGCCGAAAGCCCAGCAGGATCCCCTGCTTCACCCAGCCGTTCACGCGCCAGCCGTCGGGACCCGGCTCGGCGGCCCGCACACCGCCGCGCTCCAAAGCCACCACGAGGTCGTCGAATGCGTCCCGGGCTTCATCGCCGAGCGCTTCCGGAGGGAGAGCGAAATAGGCCTCGATCCTCTGGGCGAGGGACGACGCGCTCACTGGAGGAGCCCCAGGGCGCGAAGGGCCGAGCGCATCGCCTCGCGCGTCGGGTCGGTGGGAGGGCAGAGCGGAAGCCGGTAGCTCTCCTCGCAGAGACCCATGAGGGCCAACGCGGCCTTGACGGGGATGGGGCTCGACTCGACGAAGTTGAGGTTCATGAGGGGGAGGAGGAGCGCGTGGAGCCGGCGCGCTTCCGCAAGATCTCCCCGAGCGCACGCAGACGTGAGGTCGTGCATGGGTCCCGGAACCTGGTTGGCGGCGACCGAGATGACACCTTCGGCGCCGAGAGCCATCAAGGGAAGCGTCAGTGCGTCGTCCCCCGAGAGGACCAGGAAGCCCACCGGGCGTCCGCGCAGAACGTCCATGATCTGGGCGAGGTTCCCCGAGGCCTCCTTCACTCCCGCGATGTTCCCGTGGCCGGCGAGGCGGAGTTGAGTATTGGCGTCGATGTTGCTGCCCGTTCGGCCAGGCACGTTGTACACGACGACGGGGATCGAACTGGCATCGGCGACGGCGCCGAAGTGGCGATAGAAGCCCTCGGCGGTCGGCTTGTTGTAGTAAGGCGCCACGCTCAGAATCCCGTCGGCGCCGAGCGCAGCGGCGGCCTTGGAGCGCTCGACGGCCACCTTCGTATCGTAGTTCCCCGCCCCCGCAAGAACGGGTACCTTCCCGGCGGACTCCCCCACGGTGAGTGCGATGACTCGCTCCTGCTCGGCGGCGCTGAGCGTGGCGCTCTCCCCCGTCGTCCCGCAGGGAACCAGGACGTCGATCCCACCGTCGATCTGGCGGCGGACCAGACGGCGGAACGCGGCCTCGTCGAGGTCGCCCGAGTGCGTGAACGGCGTGACCAGGGCGACGCCGGCCCCGGCGAAGGACTTCTTCATCGACGACTCCTCGTTCCGCGCCTCAAGGGGCGCATTCCTTGACGTAGCCCAGGGCCCGCAGCTTTTCGCAGGCCTCCGGCGTCATCTTCCCCTCCCCTTCCGGGTGTCCTTCGGCGAGCCGACGGGTTCGGGCCCACTCGTGGTCGCCGCGCTCGATGAAAAGCTCGACCTCTCGGCCCCACCGACGAAGATCGTCGGATTGCAACCGCGAGAGGTCCTTCGTCTCCCCTGGATCGGCTTGTCGATCATAGAGCGCCATCCGAGCGCCGGTGTCCCCAGGCGTCGCAACGGCCTTGAAACGGCGATCGAAGGCCCCGGCCAGGCCACGCTCATTCTGGGCATAGAGACGCGGGGCACCGACCGCGCCGCTGGCCATGACCGCGGGCAGGAGGCTGGTGCCGGCCAGGTCCGGGGGATAGGAGACCTTCGCCGCGTCAAGGATCGTCGGCATGAGGTCCAGCGTGGAGGCCAAGGCAGGAGTCCTCTGCCCCGCCGGGGCGCCCGGCGCGTGGACGATCAGCGGGATGGCGAGGCAGGGATCGAAGATGTCCTCGCCGTGGTCGAAGTAGTAGCCGTGCTCTCCGAGGCTCTCACCGTGGTCCGAGGTCAGGATCACGACCGTCCGGCCCGCCACAGGCGACGCCTTGAGCGCCACCATCACGCGGCCTACCTCCTGATCCGCCGCCGCGATCTCGCCGTCATACTGCGCGACGTAGTAGCCCCGACGCCCTTGACCCTTGACGGCCCATTGCGTGGGGATGCCCCCGTGAAACGTCGCGACGACGGGCAGCTCGGGTCCCGAGCGTGCCTCGGCATCGATGAACGCGGTGTCGAAGGGGGGAGGCGGTGTGTAGGGCGTGTGGGGGTTGACGTAGTGGAGCCAGAGGAAGAACGGCTTCTCGGCCCGAACGCCGGCCAGATAACGGATGGCCCCTTCGGTGATGGCGCGTGCGCGGTCCATCTCCGTCCCGAGGGCTTTCTCTTCCCACGTCTGCCTGTATTCCCCGAACCCCTTCGCGTAGCCGTATTGAGCCGCCACGTTGGGGTTGTCGACGAAGGCCGCGGTCGCATAGCCCGCGCGTTGCAAGACCTCGGCGATGGTCGGGTTGAAGCCGAGCAGGACGGGGTGGGTGCGGCTGTATCCGTTCTGCGAGGGGCGACGGCCTGTGTGGATCATGACAAAGCTGCCGCGGGTCTTCGGCCAGAACGTGTACGCGGCGTCGAAGACCGTTCCGGCGGCGGCGAGGGCGTCGATGTTCGGGCTCGTCTTGCGACGATACCCGTAGAGGCCCAGATGATCCGCGCGAAGCGTGTCGATCGTGATGAAGAGCACGTTCAGCCCCGTCGCGCGGGCCGGAGTTGGAGACGGTGAGGGACGCGAGCCGGGAGAGCCGCTGCACGTCCATGAGCCGACGGCCAGCACGAAGGCCGCAAGACGCCTCACGCGGGCACCCGCTCGATGGTGAGACGCCTCAGATCGGCCCCGGCATGCTCTAGGCTCACGCGCCATGTCTCTCGCCAAGGGATGTCGGACAGACGCTCAGCCCACTCGACCGCGAGGACTCCCCGCGGGCCGGGAAGCTCCTCGAGCCCCAGCTCGTGATCGTCACCGTTCCCCCCGAGGCGGTAAAGGTCCACGTGATGGAGGGTCAGCCGGCCCGGATACTGCGTGAGGAGCACGAACGTGGGGCTCGCGACCTCCTCGGGATCGGCCCCTACGCCCCGGGCCAGGCCCCGGACGAAGGCGGTCTTCCCCGTTCCCAGTTCTCCCGAGAGGAGAACCACCTCTCCACCGCGGAATTGCTCACCCAGCGTTGCTGCCAGGGCTTCGGTCTCTTCTTCTGATCGCGTCACGTGCTCAGCCATGAGCCACGAGAGAGCGGAGGGTCGCCGGAACCTCGTCGCTCAAATCCCCTGCGAGCAACCCCTCCATGCCGATGCGCGCGACGGCCCGGTCGCCTGCCAGACCATGAAGATAGACGGCGGCGCAGGCCGCGCTCCAGGCCTCGCCCCCGCGGGCCAGGAGAGCCCCGGCCACTCCGGCGAGCACGTCGCCGGTTCCCCCTTTGGCCAGACCCGGGTTCCCCGTCGGATTGACGCCACTCTCGCCATCGGGGCGCGCCACGATGGTGCGATGCCCCTTCAGGACCACGACGGCGCCGCTGGCGCGAGCGAAGGCCTCGGCCGTCTCCAGCCGATGGTCTTGCACGTCTGCTGCTGTCATGCCGGAGAGCCGCGCCATCTCGCCTGGATGCGGCGTGATCACGGTTGGAAAACGGCGGCGGGCGAGAGTCGCCGCGGGGCCACCGATCGAGGACGCGAGCGCGTTGAGCCCATCGGCATCGATCAGGAGCGGGACGGGGCAGCGCAGAACGAATCCGTCGACGAAGCGGCGCACGTCATCCGACGCGCCCAAGCCTGGACCGAGCACGACTGCGTCTCGTTCGATGGCCAGAGCGAGAGCCCGTTCGACACCCTCGGCCGCCAGCGTTCCCTCAGGCGTCGACGCCAGCGGTTCGGTCATGGCCTCGGGACGTCCAAGGGCGACGGTCGGTTGGGCCGGAGCGGGCGTTGCCACGGTGACGAGACCGACGCCGGAACGGAGCGCCGCCGTCGCCGCAAGCACAGCCGCGCCCGTCTTGCCCACGGAGCCCGCGATCACCAGCAGGTGACCGTACGTTCCCTTGTGCGACGCGGAAGGTCGCACGGGATAGAGAGCGGCCACGTCGGAGGACTCGATCCAACCCAGGCGTGACCCAGCTTCGGCAAGAACGGTCCGCGGAATCCCGATGTCCGTGACCCACACCTCTCCACAGCGCTCCGAGGCGGCGGGCAGAGCGTGGCACCGCTTGGGAGCCTGGAGACAGACCGTGAGCGTCGCCCGAATGCTCTCCCAGCCGATCGCTCCCGTTTCGGACGAGAGCCCCGAGGGGACGTCCACCGCAACCACGGGAAGACACGACGAGCCTGCCCATGCCGCGACGGCGGCAATCACGTGGGCCGTGAGACCCGATGGTGCCTCTCGTAGACCCGTCCCGAGGATCGCGTCGATGATCAGGTCGACGTTTCGGTCCTCGATGAGGCGTGACCAATCCGCGGCGGACTCGACGACCTCGATGCGCCCGCCCGCGCCCTCGAGCGCCTCCATCTTGGCTCGGGCTTCGCCCTTCACAGCGGAGCGCGGCCCCACCAGAAGAACGCGCGGCGCGAGGTCCAGAAGACGGCGGGCCGCCACGAAACCGTCGCCCCCGTTGTTCCCTTTTCCGCAAAGGAACAGAGGCCGCCGGGCGAAGGGAAAGCGTGCCCGCACCGCGTCGGCGACGGCACGGCCTGCGTTCTCCATGAGGACAGAGCCAGGGATCCCCAGGCCCTCGATGGCGCGGCGGTCGGCGCCCCGCATCTGGTCGCCGGTGAGAACCGGGATCATGACCGCAGCAGGATTACCACGCCGACGACGATCGCGAAGGCGAAGCGGTAGTAGACGAAGGGCGTGTAGTCCTTCGTGCGGACGTAAGTGAGAAGGCCCCGAATGCTCAAGAGGCCCACGATGGCCGCCGCCGCGACCCCGACAAGGAGAGGTCGAACCTCCCCGCCTGCGGCCAACATCCGGGGGACCTTGACGACGGCTGCCCCGAAGGTGATGGGGGTGGCCATGAGAAAACTGAACCGCGCCGCCTCCTCCCGCTGATAGCCCAGGAAGCGGGCCATGCTGATCGTGGCGCCCGATCGCGACACGCCGGGAACGATCGCGGCCGCCTGGGAGAGTCCGATCAGAAGGGCGTCGCGCAAGGTGATGCCCCCGAGCTTCCCTTCTCGCCCCCCGATGCGATCGGCCACGAGGAGAATGGCGCCCATCACCGCCATCGTTCCTGCGATCAGCGCGGGGGAGCGGAAGACGCTGTCCGCCCATTTCTCCAGGAGGAGCCCCGCTGCGGCGCCGGGCACCGACGCGAGGGCGAGCAGGCCGAGCAAGCGTCCATCCGATTCGGCGAAGGGGTTACCATCCAGGGCGCCGCTCCACGCCGACGCGAAGAGTCGCTGCCAATCCTTCCGGAACGCGAAGACCACCGCCGCCAAGGTCCCCAGGTGAAGCGCCACGTCGAAGGCGAGGCCGTGCTCGGGCCAGCCGAGCAACCAGGGAACCACGATGAGGTGTCCCGAGCTGCTGATCGGAAGAAACTCCCCCAAGCCCTGGAGGATGCCGAGAACCAGGGCCCGAACCGTCGTCATGCCGTCCATCTCGCTCAGACCTCGCTCTGGGGAACGGCACTCACTTCGACCCGCGCGTCGTTGAAGCACGCCCCCTTCGAGACCGCCGACAGGGCGTCGGGGACGAGGGCGGCTCCGACCAGGCCGTTCCGCGTGTGGCGGTTCCAGATCCCCTTGGGGAGATGGGCGACACCGGGTCGTACGTCGGAGTTGAGCCGCAGCGGGACGCGCACCTCACCGAGAACGTTGTGGATGCGAACCTCCGCACCCGACGCCAGGCCGCGCGCTTCGGCATCGCCGGGATGCATCTCGACGAAGACCTGGTCGAACCCGAACTCGCCCAACGTCGAACAGATCGAACGATCGCTGGAGGGTGAGATGAGCGCGAGCGGGTGCGCCGCGTCGGCAGGCTCGTCGAGGAACCGGTAGGGGTCGGTCCCCCATTCCTCAGGCCAGAGCCTCACCTTGCCGTCGGGGGTTCCGGGAAAGGCCGTCTCGAACTGCACGGGGCCTCGCCCCTCGAAGCCGAGGCGCAGCACGCCGTCCCGACGGATGGCCTCGAGCCGATCCTCACGGGCCGGCAGGTCCACGGGGCCTTCGATCGCGCCCAGGGCGCGTCGGACCCGGGCGTCGTCCCCTTCCGGTGCTAGTCCCACGCCGAGACGGCGTGCGAGCTCCGAGAAGACCGCGGTGTTCGAGCGCGCCTCCCCCACCGCCGGTATCACAGGCTCCGAGAGCTGGACGGCATACGTGCCGTACGAAATCGCGACCTCGCTCTGCTCCAGGAACGTCGTGGCCGGAAGGACGATGTCGGCGTAGAGCGCCGTGTCGGTCAGGACCTGGTCGAAGACCACGGTGAAGAGATCCTCGCGGCCCAGTCCTTCCAGGACGCGCTTCTGATCCGGAAGTGTCACGGCGGGGTTGGCGTCGTAGACAAAGAGCAGCGAGATCCGAGGGGGAGCCTCGTCGAGAAGCGCGCGGCCGAGCTGGCTCATGTTGATGGCGCGGGTGTTCGTCTCTGGAACCCGCGACAGACTCGCGCTGCGGACGCGGTACGCCTCCGACGTCGACAACGCGTACCCGCCTCCGCGCCGACCGAACTTGCCGGCCACGGCGGGCAGCGCCAGGATCGCCGCGACCGCGGCCTCGCCGTTGCGGTTCCGCTCGACGCCCCACCCGCACCGGACGAGGGCCGGCTGGGCCTCGGCGTATTCCTCAGCCAGGGACGCGATCTCCCGAGCGCCAATCCGCGCCACCGTTGCCGCTCTCTCGAGAGGCCACTCGCGGGCCCGCGCCAGCAGCGCGTCGCTCCCTGTCGCGTGTGCTGCGAGGAAGTTGCGGTCGATGCCGCCGGTCCGAGCCAGGTGGTCGATCATCGACAGGGCGACCACGAGGTCGCTCCCCGGGAAGACCGCAAGGTGGCGATCGACGTAGCCACCTCCGAGGGTGCGCCTCGGGTCCACGAGCGCGACCCTGGCTCCGGCCTCCCGCGCCCGCTTCAGGAAGGGAAGGAGGTGCACGTTGCTGTGCTTCGGGTTGGCCCCCCAGATCAGGATGAAGCGGGCGTGTTCGACGTCGGCCAAGTCGATGCTCGCCATGCCGCCGTAAAGGGCCTCGCTGGCCGCGCCTGTCTGGGCCGCGCAGACCGTTCGGAGGAGGCGTGACGCTCCGAGGCTGCGGAAGAGATCCTCGTCCACCGTTCCCTGTGTCACGAGGCCGTTGGATCCGCCGTACGCGAAGGGCAGGATCGCCTCACCGCCCTGGGTCTCGCGCACGGAGCGCAGCCGTTCGGCGATCTCATCGAGGGCCGCATCCCACGACACCGGATCGAACTGCCCCTGACCCTTGCGCCCGGTGCGGCGAACCGGGCGAAGGAGCCGATCGGCGCCGTACAAGCGCTCGGGATAGCGGCGGACCTTGGAGCAGATGAAGCCGGCGGTGATGGGGTTCAGCCGATTCCCCTCGAGGGAGACCACCCGGCCCCCGTCGACCTGGACGTCGAGGCTGCATCGGTCGGGGCAGTCCAGAGGGCAGACCGATCGCGCCGTGGCCATCCCCGGACTATACCATCGGGTCCCATGGGGACGTCTCCCGCCGACGCTCCCGGCCAGCTACAATGCGCTCCCATGGGTTTCTTCGCGTCGATCAACGGGCAAATCTTCCCCGCCGAGGAGGCTCGCGTCTCGGTCCTCGACAACGGCTTCACCTTCGGCGACAGCGTTTACGAGACGCTGAGAACCTATGGCGGCCGACCCTTTGCGCTCGACCGCCATCTGCGACGGCTTCGGGCGTCCGCCGGACGCATCGCCGTCTCCATTCCTGAAACAGACGTGGTTCTCACCGAGCGTCTCGACGCGCTCCTGGCTCGAGGGGCAAACACGGAGTCGTACATCCGGATGATCGTGAGCCGGGGCGTCGGGGACATCTCGTACCACTTCGATCGTGTTCATGGGCCCACGATCGTCTTCGTCGTGAAGCCCTACGAGCCGCTCTCCGCGCGGGATCACGAAGAGGGCGTGGCCGTCTCTGTGGTCTCGGTGCGCCGGAATCACAGGGACGCCCTCGACCCCGCCATCAAGTCCTGCAACCTCCTCAACAACATCCTGGCAGTGCAGGAGGCTCAGTCACGCGGCGCCATCGAAGCCATCATGCTCAACGAGGCGGGGGACGTTGCGGAAGGGGCTAGCTCCAACGTCTTCGTCGTCCGAGCCGGAGTCGTCTTCACACCTCCACTCGACGCGGGGATCCTTGCGGGTATCACCCGCGAGGTGATTCTCGACCTTCTTCCGAGTCTGTCCCTCGAGGGTCGCGAGGAGCGCCTGACGCTGCCTGCGTTCCTCGGGGCAGAAGAGGGCTTCCTGACGAGCACCCTCAAGGAAGCCGCGGCCATTCGGAGCGTGGACGGCAAGCCTCTCGGCTCGGGCCGCCCCGGCCCGATCACAGAGCGGATCCGGTCTTCCTTTCGGGAACACGCGCCCCGCTACTGCCGCTAGATTCGAGGGTCCTTGCGGGCCAAGAGCCAGCCCGGGACGAAGAGCACGACGCCAGCGAGCATCATCCGCAGCATGGCGATCGTGCTGGCCGTACCGAAGAAGGCGGTGGCGGCGACCAATGTCACCATCAGGCCGGTGACCTGAAGAAAGCGGCCGAGCATGTAGCGCGCCCAGACGGACCGGGAGGCGGCGCGCTTCGGCTGGAGGCGAGCCCTCACTGACGGCGCCATCCCGTGCGGCCGAACCAACGGCTCACGTCCTCGCGCGGAATCCGGACAGCCGTCGGCCGGCCGTGGGGACAGAGGGTCGGATGCGCCGTCGTGGCCAGGTCCTGCACGATGGAAAGCATCATCGCCGGAGCGAGGGTCTGGCCGGCACGGACCGCCGAGTGACATGCGACAGTTGCCGCGAGGCGGTCTCTGCCCACCGGCACGACCCAATCGGCCGCATCCCGTTCCAGTAGGTCCCGAAGGATCCCCTCGAGCGCCGCACCGGGATCGCGCGCGCCGAGAAGGGCGGGGAGAGCGCGGAGTCGCGTCGAACCGCCGCCAAACGGCTCCACGTCGAAGCCGAGTGCCCGCAGGGCCTCGCCGTGTTCGTCCACGAGCGGGCGAAGCTTCGGCGGCAGCGTCACGACGAGGGGTGCAAGGAGAATCTGTGACTCGACCGAGCGTCCCGCCAGCCCTTCGAGGATCCGCTCGAAGCGGACGCGTTCGTGACTCGTGTGCTGATCCACGAGGAGTATCTCTTCGCCGTCTGTCGCAACGATGTAGGTGTTGCGATGCTGGCCCAGCACCGTTGGAGGACCCTCCGGGAGGAGGGCGTCCTGCCGTGGGGCTGCCCAGAGAACTCCCGAAACCGTTGGGGCCGACGGTCGGGGGTCCGGATGCGTCGTGACGTAGCGCTCGGCGGCTTCTTGAACGCGATCGACGTTGGCACGCGGGGCGGACCGGCTTCCTCGCGAGAGCGCGGCGCGCACCGAGCCGCCCACCGCGCTCCATACGACGCGCCCGTCAGCGAAGCGCACCTCCGTCTTGGCCGGATGCACGTTCACGTCGACCATGTGGGGAGGCACGTCCAGAAAGAGGAACGCTTGAGCCCGAGGGTCCTTCACCCCTGCTGTTCTGTAGGCCTCGGACAGCGCCCGAGCAATCGCGCGATCGCGCACCGGTCGACGGTTCACGAAGAGCCGCAGCGATCCGCGAGCGTTGGCAAGCGCATCCGGACGCGATACGAGGCCGCTCACGCGCACCCACGCCTCGCCCCCGTCGACGGGGGCGAGCTGCTCGAGGGCTCCGGAGCCGAAGAGCTGGAAGAGGCGCGAGGCCAGGCCATCCACAGCAGGGGCTTCCAAGACGCGGCGTCCCCCCGAGGTGAGGACGAACCCGACGTCGGGACGCGCCAGCGCCAGAAGGGTGACCGCCTCGGCCACGTGAGCCGCTTCCGTCGCGTCGGCCCTCAGGAATTTTCGGCGGGCCGGGACACCCCCGAACAGGTCCAGCACTTCGACCGTGGTCCCCCGCGGGTGGCCAACGTCTTTGACATGGACGGGCTTGCCATGCCTCACCTCGACCTCGGTCCCAGCCGTCCCCGATTCGTCTCGAGTGCGGACGATGAGGTGAGAGACGCTGGCGATGGACGGAAGCGCCTCGCCGCGGAAGCCGTGAGTGGCAACGCTCTGCAAGTCCGCTAGGGCTTCCAGCTTGGAGGTAGCGTGCCGTTCGATCGCTAGGACGGCGTCGTCGTGACCCATGCCGGCGCCGTCATCACGGACCCTGACCAGCGACTTGCCGCCCGCCTCGATCTCCACTGTGATGTTCCGGGCGCCGGCATCGAGGGCGTTCTCGACCAGCTCCTTCACCACGGACGCCGGGCGCTCCACCACCTCGCCGGCGGCGATCTTGTTGATCAGGTCGTCGGAGAGTCGATGGATCCGATTCAACGCAAGAAAACCACGGAGACACGGAGATCACGGAGATGAGAAGGCAACGGACATACCCCCAGCACTTCCACCTGCGCTCCTCCGTGTCTCCGTGGTGTCCGTTTCTTCAGTCTCCGACGGGCTTCTCGAGCTGCGCCTGAGCCGCTGCGAGGCGGGCGATCGGCACCCGATACGGCGAGCAGGAGACGTAGTCGAGACCCACCTGATGGAAGAACCGGATGGAAGAGGGGTCGCCGCCGTGCTCGCCGCAGACACCGATCTTCAGCTTGGGCTTGACGCTGCGCCCCTTCTTCACACCGATCTCCACGAGCTGCCCCACGCCCGAAGCGTCGAGGGAGACGAAGGGATCCTTGTCCAGCAGGCCGTGCTCGATGTAGTGGAGGAGGAACTTCGCTGCGTCGTCGCGAGAGAGACCGAAGCCCATCTGGGTGAGATCGTTCGTCCCGAAGGAGAAGAAGTCCGCCTCACGGGCGATCTCGTCGGCCGTGACGGCGCCCCGGGGAACCTCGATCATCGTTCCGATGAGGTACTCGACACCCGAGCCGCTTGTCCCGAGAACCGCGAGGGCCTCTTCGAGGACGATCTTCTTCTGACGCTTCAGCTCCTCGACGTGGCCGACGAGGGGAATCATGACCTCCGGCTTCACCGGCGTCCCCTTCTTCGAGACCTGGAGAGCCGCCTCGAAGATGGCCCGCGCCTGCATCCGCGTGATCTCAGGGTAGGTGATTCCCAGCCGGCAGCCGCGATGGCCGAGCATGGGGTTGAACTCATGGAGTTCCTCGACCGCACGAAGCAGCTTCGAAGCCTTCGCGATAGCCGCCTTGTTCTTCGACTCCCCCTTCGCCTTGAGGGTGGCGACCTCCACCATCAGCTCCTCGCGCTTCGGCAGGAACTCGTGCAGGGGCGGGTCGAGTGTCCGGATGGTGACCGGATGGCCGTGCATCTCCTTGAAGAGACCGGCAAAATCGGCCCGCTGCATCGGCAGGAGCTTCTTGAGGGCGCCCGTGTAGTCGGCGATGAACTTGCCGTACTCCTTCTTCACGCGATCCAGGTCCTTGAGGAGCTCCGCGGCCTGGTGCCCCTTCGCTTCCTTGAGCTTGGCCTGGAGCTGTCGCGTGAGATCGAGGCCCTTTTGTCCGCGGGCCGCCGACAGGATCATCTTCACCACGTGCTGGAGTCGGTCCTCGGCGAAGAACATGTGCTCGGTGCGGCAGAGACCGATGCCCCGGGCGCCGAAGGCGAAGGCGACCTTGGCGTCTCGCGGTATGTCGGCGTTGGCCCGAATCCCGAGCCGGCGGATCTCATCGGCCCAGGAGAGGAGCTTCTCGAACTTCTGGTAGAGGGGCGACGTCTCGGGCTTGCGCCTTCCTTCGACGACCTGCAGGACCTCCGACGGGCTCGTCGCCAGCTCCGTGAGGAACACTTCGCCTGTGGCGCCGTCGATGGAGATGTTCTGGCCCTCGGCGACGACCTTGCCGCCGACCTTCAGCTTCCGTCCCTTCGCGTCGATCTCCAGATCTCCGCAGCCCACGACCGACGGCTTCCCCATTTGCCGTCCGACGACCGCCGCGTGGGACGTCATCCCGCCGGTCGCCGTGAGGATCCCCTGCGCCACGTTCATTCCGTGGATGTCGTCGGGGACCGTCTCCATCCGGACGAGGAGGACGCGCTTCCCCTTGTGGCTGAAGGCCACGGCCTCGTCGGCCGTGAAGACGACAGCCCCGGTCGCGGCGCCGGGAGAGGCCGGCAGCCCTCTCGCCGCCACTTCGGCTCGGGCGCGCTCCTTCGGCTCGAAGATGGGGTGAAGGAGCTGGTCGAGCGCCTGAGGTTCAACCTTCTGGACGGCCTCTTTCTTCGTGAGGATCCCCTCATCCACGAGGTCCACGGCGATGTGGACGGCGGCCAGCCCGGTGCGCTTGCCGTTCCGGGTCTGGAGCATGTACAGCTTGTTCTCCTGGATCGTGAACTCGAAGTCCTGCACGTCCTTGTAATGCCGTTCCAGCCGCGTCGTGATGTCGCGGAGCTGTCGGTATGCCTCCGGCATCACCTTTTCCAGCTCTTGGATCGGGTTCGGTGTGCGGATGCCGGCCACGACGTCCTCTCCCTGGGCGTTCTGGAGGAACTCGCCATAGAAGTGCTTCTCGCCGGTCGACGGGTTCCGCGTGAAGCCGACACCAGTCGCCGACGTGTCTCCCATGTTCCCAAAGACCATGCACTGGACGTTGACGGCCGTGCCGATGTCATGGGGAATGTCGTTGAGCTTGCGGTACGTCACGGCTCGCGGGTTCATCCACGAGCGGAAGACGGCGTCCCTCGCACCCGCGAGCTGCACCCGAGGGTCCTGGGGAAAGGCGTGCCCTGTGTGCTTCTGGACGACGGTCTTGTAGCGCGCGATCACGTCGTCGAGATCCGACTCGCTGAGGTCCACGTCGGCCTTGACCTTCGCCTTCTTCTTCACCGCCTGTAGCTCGTGCTCGAAAGCGTCCTTGTCGATCCCGAGGACGACGTTCCCGAACATCTGGATGAAGCGACGGTACGAGTCCTTGGCGAAGCGGCCGTTGGCAGTCTTCGCCTTCAGGCCCTGCACCGACTCGTCGTTCAGTCCCAGGTTCAGGATCGTGTCCATCATCCCTGGCATCGAGAACTTGGCGCCGCTCCGCACCGAGACGAGGAGCGGGTCCCCGGCGGCGCCGAGCTTCTTCCCCATCAGCTCTTCGAGACGCGTTAGGTTCCTCTCGATCTCCCGCTCGATCTCCTGCGGCAGGCTCCCTTTCTCGACGTAGAGATTGCAGGCCGCGGTCGAGACCGTGAAGCCCGGCGGAACGGGAAGCCCCGCGTTCGTCATCTCGGCAAGGCCGGAGCCCTTCCCTCCGAGGGTGTCTTTCATGTCCTTGTTGCCGTCCGCCTTGCCGCCGCCGAAGAAGTACACGTATTGGGTCAACTTAGCCTCCGAGTTTCGAGATGTCCGCAATGCGGTAGAAGAGTGACAAGACCTCCACGAGGAGGCCGAGACGGTTCGCACGGATCTTGGGGTCCTCGGCCATGACGAGGACGTCGTCGAAGAAGCGATCGACGGGCGCTCGGAGCCCCGCCAGGGATCTGAGCCGCGCTTCGTAGCCGCCATCGCGGCGGGCCATCTGGGAGGCCGCGGAATGGAGATCCCGCTCGGCCGGCTCGGCGAACAGCGCGGGATCCACAGGGGTCGTCGTCCCCCCGACGATGTTCTTGGCGCGCTTGAACGCCACGGCGAGCCCCTCGAAGTCCTCTCGAGCCTCGGAGCGGACCTTGTGGAGCGCCTTGAGACGGATCAGGACTTCCCGGGCATCGTCGAGAGCGTCCGGGTCTCGGGCCCCGAGCACCGCCTCCACCTCATCGCCCGGGAAGCTCCGCGCCACGAGGACATGGCGGAGCCGATCTATCAGGAAGCCTTCGAGATCGCGGGCGACGTCGTCTACCGGACGCTTCGAGCGACCGGCGTAGCCAGCGATCGCGGCGGCCACCAGTCGGCGAAGGCTAGGGCGTTGCTCCGACGCGTCGGCGTTCCAGAAGTCCAGAACAACGCGCACGGCTCCTTGCGCCGCTCGGCGCAGGCCGTAGGGGTCGCTCGAGCCGGTGGGCGCCTGGCCAAGGCCGAAGTAGCCGGCGAGCGTGTCGAGCTTGTCGGCGAGGGACACGGCGCCAAAGACTGTGGCGTCACTTCCGCTCAGCTTTCCTGCGGGATCTCCCCCCTCCTCAACGGAGACCGGGTGATAGTGCCAGCGCACCGCCGCGGCGACGCTCTCCCACGGCGTCCCCTCGGCGCGGAGGTAGATGCTCCCCATGACGCCCTGGAGCTCCGGGAATTCGCGGACCATGAGCGTCGTCAGGTCGGCCTTGGCCAGCAGCGCCGCCTCGCGGGCCGCGTGATGTTCGGGTTTGGTCAAAAGGCCCATCTCGGCGCCCATCGCGTCGACGAGACGGGCCATCCGTTCCGCCTTCTCGCGATAACTCCCAAGGTCGCGGTGGAAAGTGACGCCGTCCAAGTCAGCGACGCGGTCTGCCAGTGGCCGCTTCTGGTCTTCGGCAAAGAAGAAAGTTGCGTCTCGCAGCCGGGCGACGACGACCCGCTCCATGCCGCGGACCATCTCCGCGGCGGCCGCCCCGTCGGTGTTGGTCACGGCGGCGAAACGCGAGGGTGGGCGCCCTTCCGAGGAGAGCGGGACGTACTTTTGATGATGCACGAGGACGGTCGTCAGGACTTCCGTCGGGAGCGACTGGAACTCGGCAGGGATGCGCCCCACGACGACGCTCGGGTACTCGACGAGGTCGCGCCACTCCTCGGCGAGCCCGTGATCGTCTTGAGACTCCCTGAATCCCGCCTTCGCCAAACCCTCACGGATCCGCGTCGCGCGCTCGGCTGGATCCAGAAGCACGAAGCCGGCTCGAAGCTTCTCCTTCAGGTCCTCGAAGGAGCGAACTTCGATCGGTCCTCCCGCCTTACCCTTGGGAAGAAAACGGTGGCCGCGTGTGACGTTCCCACTGACGACGATCGGCTCCCCCTTCGCTCCATCGCGGGCACCGTAGATCGTGAACGGCACGACCTGGCCGTCGAGCAGGGCCACGATCCAGCGGATCGGGCGGCCAAACGGGAACGCCCCCTTGCCGTCCTCCAGCCATGCGTCCCAGTTCATGCGCTTGGGAAAGGGCAGCCCTCGGAGGGCCGAGGCGATCACGGCAGGAAGGACATCCGCGGCGCCCCTTCCCACCGCCTTCTTCGCGTGAACCAGGTGGAGGACTTCCGGCACGCCGGGATCCTTGGCCGCCTGCCGAAGGTCATCCGGCCCGACGCCGTTCTTCTTCGCGAAGCCAAGAGCGGCGCCGGTCCATTTCCCGTCGGCGTCCTTCGCGACCTTCAGCGAGGGACCCCAGGCCTGCTCTTCCCGATCTGCCTGGCGCGCCGGAACATCGGCGACGGCCACAAGACGACGCGGCGTCCAGTGCGTCGTGCACGGACTGGCGAGGTGCTCCTTGCCGAGCTGCTCCTCGATGCGCTGACGCAACTGCTCGGCGAGCCCCGGCAGCCAGGGCGCGGGCAACTCCTCGCAGCCGATCTCCAGGAGGAACTCAGGCAACGGGTGCCTCTCCTTCGGCGGGTGCCAGATAGCGCGCGGCGATGGCGCAGGCGAGCTTGCGGATCCCGAGGATCATCCCGGCGCGCTGGCTCACTGAGATCGCCCCGCGGGCGTCGAGGACGTTGAACGCGTGGGAGCTCTTGAGGCACCAGTCGTAGGCCGCCAAGACGGCGCGGCCGTCCTTGACGTCGTTCAAGAGCCGCCACCCCTCGGCCAGGGCGCTGTCGAAGAGCTTGCGATGCAGGTCCACGTCGGCCAGCTCGAAGGAGTAGCGCGAGAGCTGGTATTCCTCCTCGTGGCGCACCTCGCCGTACAGGCGGTCGGCGGACCAGCGCAGCTTGTAGACGTCGTCCACGTCCTGCAGGTACATGGCGATCCGCTCGAGGCCGTAGGTGATCTCGCCGGAGATGGGCGAGAGGTCGATGCCACCCGCCTGCTGGAAATAGGTGAACTGGGTGATCTCCTGTCCGTCGAGAAGCACTTGCCAGCCGATCCCCCAGGCTCCGAGGGTCGGCGACTCCCAGTTGTCCTCCTCGAACCGCACGTCGTGGGCGGCGGGGTCGATGCCAAGGGCCTGTAGGCTCCCCAGGTACACGTCCTGGATGTCGGCCGGTGGCGGCTTCAGGATCACCTGGAACTGCTGGTGCTTGTACAAGCGGTTCGGGTTCTCACCGTAGCGTCCGTCGGCGGGACGTCGCGAGGGCTGCACGTAGGCCACGCGCCAGGCCTCCGGTCCCAGGACGCGCAGGAACGTCTCGGGGTGCATCGTCCCGGCGCCGACCTCGCCGTCCCAAGGCTGGTGAACGAGGCACCCGCGCTCGGCCCAGTAGTGCTGCAACGAGAAGACGACCTCTTGCAGCGTCACGAGCGCATCCCGCGCGCCACGTCGGTCATGACACGGTAGGAGCGCAGATCACGCTCCAAGTGCCGGCTGATGAGGTCGTGGTGAAAGGCTTCGAGCGGCGCAGCGTCGGGGGCCGGCTCGCCAAAGGAAGCTGGGGGACGCCGCAGCAGCTCGCCCACGACGGCACGCGCGCCGGCCGACAACGTCGGCCCCGTGGCCGTACCGCAAGTCTCGCAGAGGAACCCGTGAGCCGGCGAGTGGTATCGGAGAGGCCCTGGCGCGAGTGGTCGATCGCACGCCGCGCAGCGATCGAGAGGGGGGTAGATCCCATGAAGTCGCAGCAGCCACGCCTCGAGATAACGCGTCAGGACCACGATGTCGGCACCTTCCTCCGCCGCCCGTACGACCGCGATCGCCAGGCGGTACACGGCATCCTCCGCGTCCCCCTCCTGGGCAAAGGCGTCCAGCAGCTCGGCGAAGTAGGAAAGGGCCAGGGCTATGTCGAGCCCTCGGCCGCTCGCGAGGAAGGCGGATTGGAGGAGCTCGCACGCTCCCAGGCGGAAGAGCTCGGCGCCCTGCCGGCCATGGAGGGAGACCCTCACCTCGCTGAGCGGTTCGAGGGCCGACTGATAGCGGCTCCGGGCCCCCCGCGCCCCCTTCGCCACCGCCCTGACTTTCCCGCGCTCCCGCGTCAGCAGCACCGCGATCTTGCTCGTCTCGCCCATGTTGTAGGTGCGAAGCACGAGAGCGTCCGAGGTGATGGCAGGCATGGGGCGCGGCGTTGCAGGGGACGACGACGAGAGCGTAACTTAACACAGCGGGCGCGGTGACGCCATACCGCGAGGCCTTCGTGTTACCGTTGAAGGATGGCGTTGCGTGTCATACGAGCGGCCGTGATCGTGGCGCTCGGCGGCTGTCTCGGGCTCGCCTGGAACTCATTGAGTGGGCTTGGCTTCGCGCTGACCCGAAACGTCCTGGTCCAGGAGGAAGACCAGGTCGTGGACGTCGCCGAAGCCAAGACGCGATTGGGCCAAGGCGCGCTCTTCCTGGACGCCCGCCCCGAGGCCTTCTACAACATGGCTCACATCCCGGGCTCGCTCCCTCTTCCCGAGGAAGACTTCGACAGGGCCTTCGCGCGTCTGGAGCCGCGGCTCCGCGGGAGCCTCGACGTTGTGGTCTATTGCGCGGGCTTCGGTTGCGAAGCGAGCCACATCGTCGCCCGAAAGCTGAAGGAGCGCGGGATCCCGGCGGCAATCCTTCACGACGGCTGGCCGGCGTGGCAGGACGCTCACTACGCCGAGCGGACCGGCGCCCAGCCATGAGGCTTCGAGACCTTCTCACCGCCGTTCTCGCGATCGCGCTCGGGGTCATCTTCATCTACGCGAGCCTCGACAAGATCGAGCACCCGGACGCCTTTGCCCGGATCGTCTACCACTATCGGTTGATCGGGCCGAGCGCCTCGGTCGGACCGCTCCCGGCGAATCTCGCCGCCGTCACGCTGCCCTGGGTGGAGATCCTGGCGGGCATTGCCCTCATCTCCGGTGTCTGGAGACGAGAGGCGGCCGGCCTCGTGGCTCTCCTCCTCGTGATCTTCCTGGGCGCGGTGAGCTGGGCGCTTCTCCACGGGATCGATATCGAGAACTGCGGCTGCTTCACCGTGACGGGAGCCGGGCGCGGCGCCGGTATCAAGCTGCTCGCCGAGGATCTGGCGCTTCTGGTGGTGGCACTCTTCATCGCGGCTTCCCCGGTGCCATCCACGTTGACAACCCCGGCGGCGGACGCATAGCATCCGCCCGCCATTGTCGGCCGATTCAACTACCCCTTCGAGGAGACCACCAGGAACGTCATGAGAGCTTGGCCCGCCATCCTCGCCGTCCTCTGCCTTTCCGCTTGCTCGGAGCCTCCGCTCAAAGAGGTCGCCGCCGCCGAAGCCCGTCTCGCCGAGGCCCGCCAGGCGGGCGCGGCCCGATTCGCCCCCGAGCGGCTGAAGGAGGCCGAAATCGCCCTCCAGACCGCGCGTCAGAAGATCGACGCGAAGGACTACAGGGGCGCTCTTTCAGCCGCGAGTGATGCGGCCGACAAGTCGAAGGGAGCGGCCCAGGCCGCTGAGGCGGCCAAGACCCGGGCTCGAGGTGCAGCCGAGAGAGCGCAGGCCGAGGTGCAGGCCGTACTGGACCAGGTCAAGGCCGTGCGCCGAGATGCCACGGAACGCAAGGTTCCCGATAAGGTCTTCGACTCGCTGCGAAACCCTGTCGACGCAGCCCGCAAGGTTCTCGATACGGTGGCCTCCGCCATCGAACGAGGCGAGTTCGCCGAGGCAGAGAAAATGGCGGCCGACCTCAAGGAGAAGGTCACCCCGCTCCCTCGCCTCCACCGCGATGCGATGGAGAAGTGGCAGGCGGCCCACGGCCGCCGGCCGCCCGCCAAGAGATCCTAACCACTGCCACTGGAGTCTCAGCGAGAGGGCCCATCATTGGCTCCGTCGCTGGGGGGTGCTATTCTGTGACGGACGGGGCGACGAGCCGCGTCGGCGGTTGCTCCTCGACACATGGCGAAGCTGGCCTGGGAGCACAGACCGAAGG
>JBGPYB010000139.1:0-12130 GCA_041493035.1 Vicinamibacteria bacterium
AGAGGGATGGGCTTCCGGCCAGCCCAACCCTCCCACCACCCATCCGAAGGCTTCGGCGTGGCGCCTCGTCCGGCCGAGAAAAGCGATTCGTGCCTCCCAAGGCCCCTTGTCGACCTTGGATGCAGACACTACGCCCCTCGCGACGGGCCTGTCAAAAGAGGCGCTCGGCAAGAGCTATCTGCTTGGGCCGGACTGAGCCCGAGGTGATCCAGGATCCGGTGGATCAGGCTGCCCGGCTCCGTAGTGGCGGCTGGCATGGCAGGCCGTGTTCCAGGATGCGTGTTCCGAGGAGGCCTTATGCGACGGACAGCCGCCGTGTTGATCGTTCTAGCGTTTCCAGCTTTCGGCCAGGAGCTCAAGCCCGCCTCCGACCTTTCCGTCCACAGCGAGAGGCAGCCCGGCATCGAGGTGCGCTACGTAGATCGGCACTGGCGCCGGGAGCTCTTCGCGGAGATGGAGAAAGGCGGCAGCAAGGCGCCAGCCGCTCATCGCAACTGGGGGATCCTGCGGCTCATCAACCAGGGTTCGCTGACGATCGGAAAGAGCAGGCTATCAGCTAGCAACCACGGCGTGGCCCTGTGGCCCAACAAAGACGGCAAGGGCATGACGTTCGAGATGGCGTATGTGCCGGGGGCGAGGGTCATTTGGCATTGCCTTTCTGGCGTCCAAGACCCGGGACCCCTTCCGCGATCATCAGGCTGAACACACGCTCGGCCTCTGAGAGCACCAGGCGTTTGCCGTCGGGAGAAAGACCGAGGGATTCGGTGATCCAGTCGGGATCGAAGCCGGCGAGGGGACGTCGGGTCGCCTGGGTGTCCTTTCCCGGAACGAAGGCCTGGATGAAGATCCCATCCAGGCCTTTCTCGTCCTGTCCGGTGAAGAGGATTTGCTTGCTATCCGGTGTCCATCGCGAGCGGCCAAGGAGGAAGGTCTTGCGGCGTGGTTCGGGAAGGACGCTGAAGATCATGTCCTTGCCATCCTCGACGCGAATCACATGCAGCGTGGTTTCCGTCCGCACCACGATCAGATAGCTGGCCCAGATCCCGTCGGGTGAAACTTCCGGGATCTGCACAGCACCTGGCGCCAACAGTTCCGCCCCGCTGCCGTCCGGGTGGATCTTCCACAGGCCCTGATGCTTCCGGTTGGCGCAGGAATAGACGATCCACTTTCCATCCCGGGTCTGGGTGGGGTTCTGGGCATCGACGCCATCACGCGTGACCTGGTGCGCGCCTGTGCCGTCGGGGTTGGAAGCCCAGATTTCCAGGTTCCCGCTGCGGTTCGAGCTCCAGAGCAGCGACCCGCCATTTGGTGGAGAAGACCACCCATTCGCCCTCGCCCGGTGCGAAGACGGGCTGGCGATCGTTGATGGTGCCGTGGGTGATCCAGCGCGGCAGAGCGTGTCCGTCCAGGTCGTATTCCCGGAGGCTCTGGCGCCCGCTCATGCTGTCGAAGACGACCCGCCCGTCCGGGAAGAGGTCCAGGGTCGTGCCGCCGCTGCCCACCCAGAACAGCGGTCGATGCCGGTTGTTGCGGATGTCGGCACGGAAGGCCCGGGCGGCGCCGGACGTACCGCCCCCGGTGATCGACTCGGACTGCATGTAGAGGATCTCGTCGGGGGAGCTCCAGGCCGCCGTGGAAAGCATGCCCAGGGCCTCGGGCCGGATCTCCCGGACGCTTCCGTCCTTCACGTCCACGAGGTAGAACTCGCGCAGCACGCCGGAGGTGATCAGGGGAGGCGTGTTCAGGATGATGTGCCGGCCGTCCGGGCTCCACCTGGGGTATCCGACGCGCTCGCTTTCGAAGCAGGTCAGCTCCCGTTCGGCGCCTCCTGCTGCATCGATCAGAAACAGGGCCGAGAGAATCTTGTCTTGCTGGTGGTCGAAGCGGACGAACGCGATCAGCTTGCCGTCCGGGGACCAGTCGCCCTGCTGGGCGTCGTCCACGACCTTGTGGGGATCGTTCCCCAGTAGGGTGATGCGGTGGAGGGAGGTCCGGCCACCCTCGGTGTGGATGAACAGGACCGACGTGCCGTCGGGGGAGAAGCGCGGAGAGTCGTCGGGTCCGCCGGTGAGCGCCACCTCGCCACCGCCCTTGAGCTGCTTGAGCCAGATCCGTGGTTGTCCGGGCGGGGACAGCGCGGGGCGGCGCGCGGGGCCGGAGTGGTCTGCGCGCTGGGCGGAATCGGCCTGAGCGGACCGCCCCCGGGCAGGGGCGAGACAGCGTGCCAGGGCTCGATCAGGCGTGGCGGGGGCCGCGGGAGGGCCCCCGAGCAGCCCCGCGAGGGGGTGGGTTGACAAGCGAATCGCCCTCGTATTACCTACGCTCCTGAGGCTGCGCGAAAGCGTCAAGGACGCCGCCCAGCCGTGGGCCGTCGGCTCCGGAGCGTGCCGGAAGGCACAACAAGAATACGGACAGTGGGGTTGCGCTGCGTAAGGTGTTCCAGTTAGAGTGCTACTGGATCATTCGTCCGGGGAAGCGTTCTCTCCTCCCTGGCTCCCTCCGGGATTGGAGCACATCGTGTCGAGTCGAGTTATTTGCAGCTAGCCGATCGTCAACGTGGTCGGTGGGCCGGCTTGCCTCTCAAACAGCAGTGCTGCTCGCCGCAGGCTCCGGGACGATTCCGGACATCTTAGAGGTGGAAGAAACGATCATGTCGCGAATCAAGCTGGCTGCTGCCTTCGCTGCCGGGCTGTTGAGAAGGCCGGCGGCGTTTGTTTCCCTGGGCTTCGTCTTACTGTTTGCGCAGCCAGGGCAGGCGCAGGCAAGTGACTTGACCTTCTTCAAGAACTATTTCGTTACCGGGGATTACGTCGTGGGCGGTGCGGGCCTGCGGGGCTTGGGTGTCAATGGCATCGCCACCGGTTCGATCACGATCGGCGGCGTGCCAGCCAACGCAGACATCCTGGGCGCATTTCTGTACTGGCAGGTCGTGTCAAAAGACATCCTGGGTCCGGATTCGGGCGTCGTCGGTGCGACGTTCAAGGGCAACCCTCTCAGTTCGGCCGACGGGCCGCTCGCGAGAGTGCTGAACCCGGCCGGAACGGCGCCGTGCTGGAGCTCCGGAGGCGGCACGGGCTCATCGGGCGGCGAGCACAGAACGTACACGTACCGGGCCGATGTCCTCCGGTTTTTCGATGTCGATGCGAACGGAAGGTTCATAGGCAACGGCCCGCACGTAGTTCAGCTGCCAGATTCGGGACCCAGCGGGAATGGCGTTCCGATTGCCCTCGGCGCCAGCCTGGTCGTTGTGTTCCGGGATCCAACGATGCCGCTGAGGGCGATCGTCATTGACGACGGCGCCTACACGATGGATCAAAGCCACGAGACGATGTCCCAAACGATCAAAGGGTTTTACCAGGCCGCAACCACGGCCGCCAAGATCACTCACATCGTCGGCAGCGGCCAGGCGAACAAGACAGAACGTCTGCTGCTGCCCGGCCTGGCCCCTATCCTCAATCCATTCACGGCCGCATTGGGCCCGTCGTGGGACAGTCCGACTTTCAATGTGACTCTGTCCAGTCCGTACGATTCGGCGACGACGTCGGTCGATCATGTCGGCTCCAACAGTTTCGATTGCCTGACCTGGGGCGCGACCATCTTCAGCACCCCAGTCCTGGATACGGATGGCGACGGCCTCATCGACATCTGGGAGACGAACAGCGGACTGACCGATCCGAATGGCCAACCCCTGCCGAATCTCAACGCGATGGGCGCAACCCCTGACCACCAAGATCTCTTTGTTGAAGTCGGGTACATGTCGGCTGGCCAAGGAACGACGTACGGCGGTGTGCCCAAGCCGGCACACACGCATCTGCCCACGCACGCGGCTCTGAAGCTGGCGGGCGACGCATTCAAGAATGCGCCCGTTTCCAATCCCGATCTATCAACTGGGATCAACGTGCACTTCGATGTTGGAAACAGCTATCCGCCGGGCGAGGCCGATCCGTACATCATCCGAGAAGGCTTGGCCCGAGGCGGAAAGGCGATTGACGAAACGGTGACGGTATGTGCCCGAGGCCCGAACGACCCGCCGTGGGTTTGCCAGTTCTCAGCCTATCCCGGCACGGTGGGCTGGAAGACCGGGTTCAAATTCCTGAGGGACCAGCTGCTCAACACTCCGCCCCCGTTGACTCCCGAGGGCGATGATCCATGTGACGCGGCAGGTAATGATGAATCCGGCGCCGCCTGCGAGAGACGATTCGATCGCAATCGGAAGGACATGTTCCATTACGTCTTGTCCGTCCACGCACTGGGTTTGCCAATAGCAGCATGTCTGAACGAGGACGGGAGTGTCAACGCCGACTGTCAACAAAACGACCCGAAATTCCACGTCCCCAGGACGAACTCGGGCGTCGGCGACTTCCCGGGCGGTGACGCGATGCTGGCGCTCGGCGCCTTTGCTGATGCCGCCGGGAAACCCGTGGGGACCCCCTTCATGCAAGGCTCCACGTTGATGCACGAGCTGGGGCACACTTTCGAGTTGACGCACGCCGGAGTCCTGCCACTCCCGCCGCTCTCGCGAGAGCCCAACTGCAAACCGAACTACTTGAGCGTGATGAATTACCTGTTCCAGTTGCGCGGGCTGTTTGACGATGACCCCCTGCAGCCCGGTGTTCCTCGCGTGGACTTCTCCGGTGAGGTGCTCGGCGCGATCGATGAATCCTCCCTGACGGATGGTCCCTTGAGCGGCACGCCACGCTACCACACCGGCTGGTATGCGCCCCACAGCGCAGGCAGCATCGGTTCAGCGGCGAAGAACCATTGTGACGGCTCGCCGTTGACGCCGTTGGAGGAAGCTGACCGAGTCGCCGGGTTCGGAATGGTTCGGGTCGACGGCACGAGTGTCGAGGGCCCGATCGATTGGAACTTGGACCCCTCGACGTCGCCCTCCCAGGACATCAACTTCGACGGGATCACAGCCGGACTGAACCCTCCCGTGGTTGGCTCAGTGAACCCTGGGTCCAACGACTGGGCCAACCTCCGCCTGAACCAAGTCGGGAGCAGGCGTAACGTGGGCGGATTGTTCTTCGACGACCAAGGCCACCTGGCTTTGGGGCCTTTGTCCCTTGACGTCGGCCGCGGCGACATCGGTCGCGGTGACATCGGCCGCGGTGACATCGGCCGTGGAGACATCGGCCGTGGAGACATCGGCCGCGGCGACATCGGTCGCGGTGACATCGGCCGTGGTGACATCGGCGCCGCTGATGAAGTGGACCTCAACATCGCGACGGCTTCGGGGAATACGCCTCCGAATGCACTGACGGCAAGCGTGATCGGAAGTGGAGACAACTGCTTGGGGTTATCGCCTTCCGCCTGCCATAGAATCCAGCTGAACTGGAAGGCACCTAACGTGGGCAGCGTCGTCCAGTACCTCGCCTATCGCTTCAGAACGGACGATCCTGCACAGATCAAGACGCTCGTGGGACAAAGGGCTGCGGTCCTGGGCGTAGTCGATTACTCCGTAGTCGATACCCACGAACTCCCGAACGCGAATTTTACGTACTTCGTGGTGGCGGAGTTTGTTGACGATGACGGGAACCCACTGACCCCGCCGCCGCTGAGCGGACCGTCCAATTTCGCGACCATCGTGGCCGTCAATACCCCGCCAGTGGCCGTTGACGACCCGCCGGTGGCGAACCCCGACAGCTACACCATCAATCAAGGCACGACGCTGAACGTTGCGGCACCGGGCGTGCTGGGTAACGACAAGGACGTGGATAGCGCGACGCTCGCAGCAGTGCGCGTGACCGGCCCCTCCAGCGGGAACGTGCTGGTCCTCAACGCCAACGGCTCGTTCACGTATACGCCAAATGCAGGCTTCTACGGCTCGGACAGCTTCACCTACACGGCGAACGATGTCGACCCGAGTCGGAGCTCGAACGTGGCGACGGTGACGATCACGGTGCGGGACATCACGCCGCCAGTGGTCACTCTTTCGATTCCAGCGCCGACTGGATCGAACGGGTACTTCAAGGCGACCACACCCGCGTCGGTACCCGTGACGGTGGTGGTCACCGCGACCGACCCTTCGAAGGTAACTTCGATCAGATGCACCGACAACCTGGGATTGCCGATCACCGTCGCAAGCGGCATCAACGCGTCACCGGCGAGTGGGAACCTGAGCGTGAGCGGTGAAAGCACGCACAGCCTGATCTGCACGGCCACGGACGGCGCGGGGAACAGCGGGGCCGCCAGCGGTTCCTCCAACACGGGGACAGTGAAGATTGACACGCAGCCACCAACCGTGACGATCACGACGCCCGCCAACAACGGAACGTATCTTCTCAACGCGTCCGTCGCCTCGAGCTATGGCTGCTCGGATCCCGTCCCGGGCTCTGGCTTGGCCACCTGCGTCGGGCCGGTGTCCAGCGGCTCGAACTTCAACACCGGCACAGTGGGCCCCAAGACGTTCACCGTCAACGCAAGCGACGCGGCTGGGAACGTGGCGATCAAGACCAATACGTACTACGTAGTTTACCAATTCCTTCTCACGCCGCCGAAGAGTCCGTCTAATCTCGGGAATGCAGTCCCACTGACGTGGCAGCTCAAAGATGCCGTTAGCGCCAACATCAGCGACCTGAATTCGCTCATCACGCTGACCAGTTACTTCACGCCCGGTGTGCAGCCGGTGAACGGAGTCTGCCCGGTCACATATCCCGGGACCGCGCTGACGAAGAAGGTCCAGCTCTACAGCCCGCCGACCGGAGCAACCGGCGGCAGCGACTTCCGCTTCATCCAGTCGAGCCTGTCGTACAGGTTCAACTGGGACACTAAGTCGGCGTTGCCCACTGGTCCGGGTTGCTACACGATTGTGTGGCAATTCAAGGACAACTCGGGGCCTGCGCCTGGCTACGCCATTGTGGACCAGAACCTGTTGAAGAAGACGAGCGCTCAGCTGAAGTAGTTTGGAGCGAGACGTCGCGCTAGCCTCCAGCGCGCCGCCGGACTTCTGGCAGCAGCGAGTCTTCCTTCGATTGGCCGCGGATCGTCAGATAGGTGCGGTACGATTCGGCGAATCCCGCGCTGTTCAGCCCTTCCCGAACCCGACCCTGGTAGTAATAGACGGGCGGGAAATAGCCGTAGGTAGGCTCCTCGTCCAGGAACAACGCCAGGGCCTCGCCACGGCGCTTGAGGCAGCGGTCGAACTCAGAATCGGCTTGCGTGAAGCCGCCGGCTTCCAGATAGGCCCGCCCGAGATCGAAGTGGCCCATCCACGTGTCGAGGAGAGTGTTGGCCTCGGTGAGGGCTTTGATCGCCTGGCGCGCGTCCCCATTCTTCAGCGCGTCTTCACCCTCAACGATCTTGGCATACGCCTGAGGCTCGGCCTGGAGCTCGGAGGCGAGGCCAGCGGCCAGCGTGTGAGCTTTGGCGGCCGCGCCCGCCTCGACAAACACGCGCGCCGTGAGGAATCGGATCTTCACGGCTTTGCTGTTGGTCAGCGCTCTTTCGGCAGCCTCGATGGCCGCGCCTTTCTGTCGCCGCAAGAGCTGCGTGTAGGCGAGCGCGGCGAACTTGTTCGCGGCTCTGTCGGTGTCCTTGGACGCGAGGTCCGCAGCGGCGCCTTGCGCAAAAACCCGCGCGGCCTCCGAGAGACGGCCTTCATACAACGCCAGGTCGCCGAGGCCGGAAGCCGCGTAGGAAGCACCCAGCGCGTCTATCTTCCCGAGTGCCTGCAAAGTTTCGGTCGCCTGAGGCAACTGGCCCTGTCCCAGTTGGGAAAAGGTCAGGGCAAGCAGGCCAAACAACCCCGGCTCCTGCATCGCTCGCACTTCTTGTTCCGCGATCTGGAAGTCGCCGCTGTAATCTGCGTATAGCGCTAGATTTTCCCGGTAGAGCGCACGCTTCGGCAGGATCTTGACGACTTGCCGCATCTCGTCGAGGGCCCTGGGCATGTTTCGCAGATACGTCAAGCACAGAGCGAGATTGTTGCGTGCCGATGCGTCAGCCGCATACCTGGCGATGAGATCGCCGAATTCCTTCACGCATTGCTGATGGTCGCCGGTCACCATATAGAAGAGGCCGCGCGTTCGGTACCGTTCGCGCTCCGTCATGCCGTCAACGTGACGGACCGCTTCCTTGATGAACTGCTCAGCATCCTGCTGCTTGTCCAGGTTGCGCGAGGCAATGGCCATGCCTGCGTAGGCGAGACCGAATTTCGGATCGTGGGCGACCGCCTTCGAGAAGCTTTGTCGCGCCTCTTCAAACCGGCTGTCGGACATAGCCTGCGCCGCCGCCGCATAGTCACGGACCACTTCCAAAGACGTGGCCGACAGAGTTTCCATGGCGAAGCGTTTGTCGGAGTCTGACGTGTCGTCGCCGAGCGCCTCGCGCACCTCACTCGCCAGCTTCGTTGCAGCGCCCAGCACCTGGTCTTTGCTGGAAGCCCTGTTCTCAGCGCTGGCGATCACGTTCCCGGTCACCGCATGGGTCGCCTTGACCGAAACCCCGTAACCGTCGCCTTGACGGTCCACCGAACCGGAGAGGACAACGCCAAGCCCTTGCTTCACCGCCATCTCCAGCGCCGCCCGCTCATCCAGCTTCTCAGGGGGCCGCACGCCCAGAGTGCGGCTGATTCCGCTCCGGTCGTACGCGCTGATGAAGCCTGCCCCTTCCAAGGCGAGTTTGAGCATCGGCTCCAACGTGCGGTCGAACGTCGGATCGCCGGTGCCGTTCTGAAAGTCTGCGATCAAGACCGAAACCGCTTCGTGTTGTTTCGGCGGCTCCAGCGAGCGGCGCGTCAGAAAGTACGTGCCGACGAGCATCGCGATCACGAAGACCGCGCTCGCCACCATCAGGCGCGGCGTCAGGCGCCGCACGAGCGGCAGCGGCTCGCCGTTCTCATCCAGGCGCACCAGCTCGGCGACCAACTCGGCCGTCTTCTGGTAGCGGGCCGCTGGATCCTTTTCCAGGCAACGTGACACGATGCGCCCGACGGCCTTGGGAATCTCGGGATCGACCGAGCGGATGTCGGGCACCCCCTGCTCCATGCGCTTCCTGAGCTCCGACATGGCGCTCGAATCGCGCGGCAAGCGCGACGGGCCTAGCAGCATGTCGTAGAGGATCAGCCCGAACGCGTAGAGGTCGGCGCGATGGTCGACCTGCTCGCCCCGCGCCTGCTCGGGCGCCATGTACGCCAGCGTGCCGACGATGGCCCCCGCCTGGGTCCCGGGCGCGTCGACCACAGCTGCCGCCCGGCTCCCCAGCGCGCCGCTCGGAGCCCCCGCCTGGCTTCCGAGCGTGTCGCTCGACATCGAGCGCGCGATGCCGAAGTCCATGATCAGCGCGTCGTCCCCGGCGATCATCACGTTGGCGGGCTTGAGGTCGCGGTGGACGACACCGACCTGGTGGGCCGCCCGCAGCCCGAATGCCACTTGCTTCGCGATGCTCAGGGCCTGAGCCGGCGGGAGCTTGCCCTTGGCCAGGAGCTTCGACAGATCGGTGCCCTCGACGTAGGTCATCGTGAGGTACCTGATGCCGTCGATCTCCCCGAGATCGTGGATGCGGACCACGTTCGCGTGCGTCACCTGCCGGGCCAGCAGCAGCTCGCGCTTGAAGCGCCGCTCCAGCTCCTGTGCGCGGGCGGCGTCGTCGCTGGCCAGCGGCTTGACGACCTTGAGCGCCACGGAGACGCCGAGCTCAGCGTCCCACGCCTGGTACACCGCGCCCATGCCGCCCGCGCCCAGCAGTCGGATGATGTGATACCGAACGCCGAATGCCTGCCCCACGGCCAGCAGGCCGGCTGCGCCGGTGGCGGGCCCCTTCGGAGCGAGCGCCCGGTCCATCGTCTCCGCCGATTCGATCGGCAGCTCCGCCAGGTCGCCAACCTCGGTCGCGGCGTCCTCTAGCGGGATCTCACTCGGCGGCGGGACGGAAGGCGCGGCCGGCTGCCTCGGGTCGGTCGCTCCAAGTTGGAGCGAGCCGCCGCATTCCGAGCAGAACTTGCTGCTTCCACTGCTGTCGTGCCCGCAGCCCGGGCATCTCTCCACCACGTGTTTTTCGCGGCATTATGCCACAGGCGCTTGGATCAGTCTGCCGAGGCGCAACGTGCGGGAAGCCCGATCACGGTGACGGCAGCAGAACCGGGACTGCTCAGCAGCGGTTCATGCTTCCTGGGATCGTAGGCAGTGCCCTGTCCGCCTTCATACGGGAACTCCGGGGCGCCGCCGCACCGAGCGAACCGATAGCCGCGAAAAGGCCGGCCTCGTCCTCGGGTTGTCCCTCGGCCAGGGCGGTCGCGAAGGCCCCGTTCCACACGTCGCCGGCCGCGGTACTGTCTGGAATCACGGGCCAGAGCACTTCGGGCTCTCGAGTGACGAGACGGGCCCCGCCTGGTCCGAGCTTGGCGACAACTCGCCGGGCGCCCGACCTCGGGAACGTCCGCACCTGCTGGCCCAGCACGTGGATCGGGACGATGTTGGCGTGCTTCAGGCAGCAGGGGCTGCTCGCGGACATGCTCGCGTGCGCCAAGGAAGGTTGACACCGCCTTGTCCCCCACGCGCTCAACGACTTGCGCGAGCCGACGGCTTCACTGTCAACCGGGGTTGACACCGGCTGACAGCGGAGATCCCGGCTGGGGCGGCCGCCGACAGAGCCAACTGCCTGAGCCCTCGCCGGTTGCCCCACACCGCCCGGGGTGGCACGACCCTCGCCCCTTGCGCGGGACATGGCCGCTGCCTTCCCGCCGCCCGCCTCACCGCACGTCTACCAGCGCCATCGCCCGGAGACGACGGCGCTCTACGAGGTTGTGCGCGACAACCTCACGACGCTGTACGGCGCGATCGATGACGGGGCGCTCGCGGTGCGCATCCCCAAGCACGCCCGCAAGGAACTGGAGGCATACCTCGACTGTGGGCTCCTCTGCCGCGGTTTTGCCCGGCTGAAATGCGAGAGGTGCGCCCAGAGCCAGTTGGTGGCCGTTCAGTTGCAAGGGCCGGGGCTTCTGCCCTTCGTGCATGGGACGACGGATGAGCGCGACCGCCGCCAACCTGATCGAGCGGGTGCTGGCGCAGACTGGCCTGCGCCAGTAGGTGCTGACCTTTCCGTTTGCGTGGCGGCGACGGCTCGCACAGGACGGTGCGCTGCTCGGCAGGCTCACGCGCATCTTCGTGGAGACGGTGCACACGTTCTACGCCGCGCGCGCGGCCCGGGAGGGCGCCCTGGGGGCGAAGACCGGGGCGGTCACGGCCGTGCAGAGGACGTCGTCCGATATGCGGCTCAATCCCCACCTGCACGCGGTCGTTCTCGATGGCGCCTGGTACGAGCAGTGTGGCGAGCTTCGCTGGCAAGGGCTCCCTCACCTGAAGACCAGCGAGGTTGGCACAGTCCTCGAGAGCACCGTCATACGCATCGAGCGGCATCTTCGCCGACGCGGCCTGCTCCGGATCGCCGAGGATGACGCCGATCCCGACGTTCCTGACGATCCCGAGAGCAACCTCGCCGCCTCGGCGGTCTCGGGCCGGACGCCACCCGCCGGGCCGCAGTGGGTGAGCGGCCTCGCGCCCCTGGCGCCGCACGCGCTCGCGTACGACAAGCCGCTGTGCGCTTCACTCGACGGGTTCACGTTGCACGCGGCCACTCGTGCAGGGGCGCTGGACCTGGCAGGGCGCCCAGACGGTCTGGTGCGCATCACCCTGAAGAAGGCGTACAGCGACGGGACAGTTGTGCGGTCGACATGGACCCGCTGTCGCTACTGTGCCGGCTGGCCACCAGCGTGCCCCCATAGCACTTTCACACCGTCCGTGGGCGTGCTCGCTGCTGCGAGCCCGTGGAGACCCCGCATCGCGCCGAAGCCGCCCAGCCGGGAGCCGGCCCCAGCGACCGCCGAGTCCACCGAACCGGGCCGGCCGGCGGATATCGCCCGTGGGCGGAGCTCCTGGCGCGCACCTTCGCCGTGGACGTCCTCACCTGTCCCTCCTGCCAGGGACGCATGAGGCTGCTCGCGGTGATCAAACCATAGGCGGTTCTATCCGCGGCGACGGCGACGAAACTCAGAGGGATGGGCTTCCGGCCAGCCCAACCCTCCCACCACCCATCCGAAGGCTTCGGCGTGGCGCCTCGTCCGGCCGAGAAAAGCGATTCGTGCCTCCCAAGGCCCCTTGTCGACCTTGGATGCAGACACTACGCCCCTCGC